>DVJT01000011.1 GCA_018716565.1 Candidatus Avigastranaerophilus faecigallinarum
GTTCAATTACATTATATACCATATACTCTAATAAAATAGCAACTAAAGAACTTAACCGAATAAAGAAGATCTTAGTAAAAAAATTTGGAACTGTATATGATACAGCTTTTATTAATAAGTATACTAGAATGAATTTGGGAAATATTAATTATCTACATAAGGATAATAACCATCCTAATTGGATATATGGAATTAAAATTTATAAATTATTTTTTGATAAAGAAAATGCAGAAAATGATATAGTTATGATTTTAAATAAAGAAAATATTGAAGAATCTCTAAAAAAACAGCAAGAACTTTATAATGAATATTATGCAAAAAATAAAAAAGTGATAGCAAATTATTTAAAAATACCTGAAGTTATAAATCAAAATTTAGCATTAACCGCTCCGTCTATAAATTGGAGAAAAGATGATCTACCCGCAGAATTATCTAAAGAAATTGAATATGGACAAAACATTAGAGAAAACTATTTAAACAATCAAAAAAAATAATATTTGAAAGTATGAATCTTTTATGATAGACTTTGTAGTATGTATGAAAAGAACTATAAATATAAGTCTTTATTTGATTTATGGAAAAAGACTTGCGGTAAATACCAAGATAATATAGCATTTACCGATAACATAAACAGCATTGAAATAACATATAAACAAGCATTTAATGAATTGTGTTTTTTAGTTGAGAAGTTATCAAAATTGGGGTTAAAGAAAGCTGATAATGTATGTCTTTTTGCAGCCAATTGCCCAAGATGGTTAATAATTGAACAAGCCATAATTACTCTTGGCGGAGTATGTGTTTCCAAAACTTCCGAAATAAGTATAAAAGAATTAAATTTTGTTTTTGAAAACAGTGACTGTATTGCTTTAATTACTGATAGTTCTGAAGTAATAGACTACTTTTTTGATAATAACAGTAAAAATATTAATAATCTGAAATTTATAATATATACAGGTGAAAATAAAAAGTTCAAAAATGTAGAGAATGTAATTTTTTTATCTGATATTCTTGGTGAACTTGATTCAGAAAAAGAAAAAAATTTAATAACTGATTGGGAAGAAAACCCTGAAGATATAGCATATATTAACTATACATCAGGTACATCAGCATCACCAAAAGGTGCAATGCTGCCTAATATCGGAATGTCTTATGTTGTTGAAGAATTACAAAAATTCAACAAGATAAAACAAGATAAAAAATTTGTTGTCACATTTCCGCTTTCCAGTGCCGGAGGTAAAAGTTTTGTTCTTCTTTGTTTTTCTGAAGGATGCAAAGTTATTTTTACTAAATACAAAGATTTCTATAATGTTATTGATAGAGAAAAACCTGATTATCTTCATTGCGCACCTAAGATTATGCAAACAATTCATTCTAAATTAATGGAAGAAGTTAATAAAAAGGGATTAATTTTTTCAAAGCTCTACCATATTGCATTTTTTATATCTCAAATAATATTAAAACTAGAACGTAATAAAACGAATTTATTTCTAATAAAGAAAATAAAACAAATAATAGATAAAAAAATATATAAACCTATAAGAAACAAATTATTCAAAGATGAAATAATTATATTTGTAGGTTCGGCGCACCTTGCGAAGCCATTAGAAGATTATTATGACATTATATCAATTCCATTAATACAGCACTATGGATTAACAGAAACAACAGGTCTTGCTGTAAGTAATACTTTAGAAAGTCAAAAGGAACACTATTATACTGTAGGTGTTGCATTTGAAGGTACTACAATCAGAATAATAGATCCAGAGACTCATAAAGAACTTAAACCTAATGAAATAGGTCTTATTACATTAGGCGGAATAGAAATAATGAAAGGATACTATAAAAACCCTGAAGCAACATCGAAAGCATTATTAGAAAATAATTTTTTAAATACCGGTGATCTTGGCTATGTTGATAAAGATGGATATTTAATGGTTTTATCAAGATACGATGATGTAATTGTAATGTCGAATGGCTATAATGTATTTACTCCTTTGCTTGAAAATGAAGCAAAAGATTCAGAATACATAAAACAACTTATAATTGTTGGACACGGTAAACCATATCTTTCCGCTTTAGCCGTTTTAGAAGATAAACAATATTCTGATTGGTGTGAAAAAAATCATATTAATAAATCAGAACCTAATAATAACGAAGCATTTAAACAATTTATTATTGAACATTTAAATGAAAAAATAAGAAGAAAAAATGATTTCAGATATTTTGAAAAATTGAAAAAGATTTATTTCTTAAAAGAAGAATTTACTGTTGATAATGGATTATTAACAACAACACTAAAAACAAAGTATAAAGCTGTATGTAAGAAGTATGAAAAAGAAATAGAAAATTTATACAAGGAGTAAAATAAATGTCAAAACGAAATCTTAAAGATATTGAGATTTTATCACCCGGAAAAAATCTATTCTATGCCAAAGAAGCCATAAGATGTGGTGCTGATGCTATATATATTGGAGCTCCTAAATTTTCACTAAGACATGAACACGCAAATTCAATGAATGATATTAAAGAACTTGTTGAATTTGCACATAAATATTGGGCTAAAATTTATATTCCGCTTAATTGTCTTTTATATACAGAAGAAGATATAAAAACAGCTCAAAATATGATTAATGAATTTTATGAAATGGGAGTTGACGGATTAATTATTCAAGATATTGGTATATTAGAACTTGATTTACCTCCTATTCCTATGATTTTAAGTACAAACACAGGCTGTTATACAAAAGAGGATGCACAATTCTTTGAAAAATGTAATGTAAGAAGAATTGTACTTCCAAGAGAATTAACATACGAAGAAATAAAAGATATAACTGAAAATTCCAATATAGAAATAGAATGTTTCTGTTATGGATTTTTATGCGTAGGATATAGCGGTAATTGTTATCTTGCATATGTAGAAAATTTAAAAAATACAAAATCATCTGACATAGCACACTACAATGCCTCAAACCATGGTGTATGCCCAGAAAGATGTATGGGACATTGGACTCTTAAAGATGCAAACGGAAACATAATAAAAGAAAATGACAGATTATTTAACCTAAGATTTTTAAGTCTACATAATGAAATTGAAAGACTTTTTGATATAGGTGTTGATTCATTTAAAATAGCCGGAAGAGAAAAAGATTTAAAGCATGTTAAAAATTCAACTGCTATATTTTCACAAATAGCTGATGAAATTGTTAAGAAAAAAGGAATAAAAAGAAAATCATCAGGCAGAACAATCCTTGGTTTTAAACCTGACTTATACAAAAATTTTAATAAGGGATTCACAGATTTCTTCATTAACGGAAGAAAAAAAGAAATGTATTCAAAATATCATATTGTCGGGTCTAATGTAGGTAAAGTTATAGAAAGTGATAATACATCCTTTATACTTGATTCAGATATTAGTTTATCCGTTGGCGACAAACTAAGATACAAAGCAGAAAATAAACCGGTTCAAACAATTGAAATAATAGAAAAAGAAGATAATAAATATTATGCCAAAGGCATTAATGATAATCTTACAGGACTTGATTTATATCGATATATTGACGTAAAAGGATTTAAAGAAGTTGAAGAATCTATAAACTATAGAGTTATTTCAGTTCAATTAGAAATAGAAGAAAAAAATAACAAATATAATATTAAAGCAACTGATGAAGATAAAAATTCTATTGAATTAATATATGACATTGAAAAAAACGTAATACCAAAAGATAAAATACAAAAATTATTATTCAAATTAGATCAAGAATGTGAATTTGTAATAGACAATGTTATATCTCAAAACGATATTAAGATAGATAATCTTGAATTATTTAAAGATAAAATATTTGAATTATTAAGAAAAGAACGTGCAAAAAATCGTCCGATTGATAAAGTGCAAGTTGAGAAAAACAATTATCCATATTACAAAAAAGAAATTTCATATTTAGGTAATGTTACAAACTCTTGTACTAAAGCGTTTTATGAACGCCATGGTGTTGAAAAAATAGAACCCGGGCTTGAAACAGGACTTGATTTAGAGGGTAAAAAAGTATTTAGTTCAAGATACTGTCTAAGAAATGAACTTGATTTATGTTCTAAACTAAATCCCAAAAATGTTCCGCCATTACCTTGGACTTTAGAACAAATTGAAAGCGGTAATAAATTTAAAATTGAGTTCGATTGCAGTAAATGTTCAATGTATTTATATTTAATTAATGAGGAAAAATAAAAAATGATAACTTTTTTCATCGGT
>DVJT01000193.1 GCA_018716565.1 Candidatus Avigastranaerophilus faecigallinarum
TCTATGTATGGATTAGATGAAGCAAAAAAACAAGTACTATTCCTTTGTAATAAAGCTTGTGATATACTAAACTCAAATAATATTAAATCTGAGATTTTAATAGGAATAGTAGAAAAGATTTCCGAAGGGATAAATAAATGTTCTTAAATACAAGTTATGAAATAATCATTAATGGTATAGAAGCTGCAATTGTTGCACAACTTTTAAAATTTATAGGACATTATATAAAAACAAAGGACATAGATTTTCAAGTATTAGCAACTACAGGTGGAATGCCAAGTTCTCATACAGCAGGTGTTATAGCATTATCAACAACCGTTGGACTTATATGCGGATTTGATTCTGTTGAATTTGCAATTGCAATAGGATATTCACTTGTTGTTATGTATGATGCAGCTGGTTTAAGACGTTCAACCGGAAAAATTGCTGCTTGTTTGAATAAAATACGCGAAGACTTTTATGCAAATAGACCCATGCCTGCAGAAAGACTAAAAGAACTTCTTGGACACACACCATTTGAGGTATTTGTCGGAGCACTTCTTGGTATATATATAGCGTGTATAAATCATTTTTATCTTTTTCAATAGGAAATAATGGAAAATTTAGAGTTTTTTAATAATTATTCAGATGCTGTTTGTGTATTGGCAAATGATAATAGTATTGTTTTTAAAAACAGACTTTTTATTTCAACATTCTCTGATTTCGAGAATATTGATAAATTCAAGAAGCATTTTAATTTCAATTTATGTTTCCTATCATTAGAAAATATCAATAACAAAACACCTATTGATTTTGTTCTCAAATCAAAAGAAAATTTCCATACTATATGTACATATCAAAAACACGATGATGAATATCAATATTATTATATTTATACGTTTAAATATGGGAACTATAAAATTGTAGTATTTAAAGATATTACCTCTATAGATAAAATAGAATCCATAAAAAAGAAATATGAAAAGTTAGAAGATTTATACAAAGAAGAAAAAGAATCTACTGATAAATTTGCAAAACTACAAGAACATGCCCAAGCTCAAGTATTAAAGATGGGAATAATAAACAGAATTTCCCTTGTTATTAGAGAAACAAATGATATAGAGTCGATATTATCTTCAACATTAGAAGAAATAAACAATTTGCTCGGATCTTTCAAAACATATTTTTCTATGAAAGAAAAAAACGGATTCAGAATTAAATACTCTGTTATAAAAAAAGATGTTGAAATTAATTCATTAACAGAATATGAGGAGGAAATTCTTACTCAGATTAAAAACAAAAATATTGTAGTTTCAAATTGTTTAAAAGAATTTTTAAACTCTGAAAAGTTTCTTACAAAAGGTATAAAAAGAATTATCATACCTGTATACAATAAAAATAAACTGCTTGGAATTATAGTAACCCTCACTAGACAAAAGTTTAATTTGGATGATAATAAAGAAATATTACAATCAATTTCTGTTCAATTAGCCAGCTCAATTATACAAGCAGGCTTAATACAACAACTAAATAAAAAAAATAAAAAGCTCCAAAAAACACTTAGCGAACTTAAAGACACCCAGATGCAATTAATAAATACTGAAAAAATGGCTTCTATTGGGCAATTGGTATCTGGAGTAGCCCATGAAATTAACACACCGCTTGCTTCTATTAATTCAAATAATACTTTAATCAAAAAAATATTATCTTCGTCTGAAACAATATCTAATAATCAGCTTGAAATTCTAAAAGATTTAAATTCAATTGATATTGAAGCAGCAAATAGAATTTCAAACATTGTTAAATCATTAAAAAGATTTGTTCGATTAGACGAAGCTGAATTTCAAGAAGCAGATATAAATAAGGAATTAGATTTAACATTAAAACTAATAGCACATGAAATTAAAGACAATATTACCATTGAAAAACAATATTCGGAATTACCTCCCATATTATGCAGTGTTAATATGTTAAACCAAGTTTTTATGAATATCTTAGTTAATGCTTGCCACAGTATTATTGATAATAAAGCAGGTAAAATAATTATTACAACTTCATTTGATGAAAAATTCCTGTACGTTAAAATAAAAGACAATGGTATTGGGATTCCAACAGAACAACAAAATAAAATTTTCAACGTAGGATTTACTACAAAGAAAATTGGGATAGGTACCGGTTTGGGACTGTCTATCTCAAAAAAAATCATAGAACTACATAAAGGAAATATTACTTTTACATCAAAAGAAAATACAGGTACAGAGTTTACAATAAGTATTCCGTTAAATCATTAATTCATATATTTTTCAACAATAATTGGAAGAATCAAATCCCAAGCTTGTTCTGTCGGATGTATATTATCAGGAAGCCAATATTTTGGGTCATATATATCAATATTTCCAATTATATCTTTTACTCTTATTACTTTTATACCATATGATTCTAGTTCTTTGACTTCATAATCAGGCAACTCTTTTTTTGATAATTCCGGGAATTCAATAAAAATAAATTTCGAATTAGGATACCTTTTTTGAGAAATATTATAAGTTTCTTTCATAATTTTATTAAACAATCTAAAATTATAACTTTCTTGTTTTGCTTGTTCAAAAACAATTTTATTAAGAATTCTTTTAACAAAGAAAGAAGAATATAACGGATTAAATTGAGGTGTTATATCAACTAAATTTCCATCAATAATTTTATAACGCAAATTAAACATATCTATAAGAGGATTAACCTGATAGTTATATAATCTTTGAATATGATTCCAAATAAAAGTATAAATAATAAAGTCAGCCGTTTTAGCATCATCCATAATCTTGTCATCATTAATTTGATAATACATAAATTGGGCACCAGTAGCACCTTTAGCTTTGTTTATACAGCTTTTTCCGGTCAACTCAGATATTTTATAACACGGTGTTTGATTATCGTTTAATCCTGCACCTTCTGCAAAAGAACAACCAAACCAAACAATGTTATTTGCATTATCTTTTATAAAAGAATTTCTAAATAGAGTTGTATTAAATGGTTCTAATAATCGGTATTGCGTCTTATATTGTCTTGTACTATTTGCTTCAAGCCTATCAGCCTGTGTCTTGAATTTTTCATTATCTATCTTAGTTCTATTAAAAGAATAAGCCTCAACAAAAGTCAAAGCCATAATAATTAATAATAAATTTATAAAAATTCTTTTAAGCATGCATAATCTCAATCTTTTATAGTTATTTTAACATATATAAACATAGCAAGTTAATTTATGTTTATTATATAATTTGTTCAAAAGAGGTTAATTATGAGTATAAAAGCACAAAAAGGAACAAAAGATATTTTGCCGGAAGAGATATCAAATTGGCAAAACATAGAAAAAGTAGCAAATGAAGTATTTTCGAAAGCAAATTTCAAAGAAATAAGAACACCTATATTTGAAGATACAGCATTGTTCGAGCGTGGCGTTGGAGATACAACAGACATTGTTAACAAAGAAATGTACACGTTTACCAAAAGTGACAGAAGTATAACATTACGTCCAGAGAATACAGCAGGGGTTGTAAGAGCATATTTAGAACATAATTTTTATAGAGAAAGTCCTCCAATAAAATTTTGGTATAAAGGTCCTATGTTTAGATACGAAAGACCACAAGCCGGAAGACAAAGACAATTCCATCAGATAGGAGTGGAAATGTTTGGTGTGGAAGATGCTTCAGCAGATGTTGAATGTATCGTTTTAGCTACTGAGTTTTTAAAAGGATTAGGCTTAGATGACTTAATAGTTGAAATAAACTCATTAGGTTGCAGTATTTGCAGAAAAGAATATAAAGAACAACTAAAAAAAGCAATTGCACCATTTTTAAGCGGCTTATGTGAAGATTGCAGAAATCGTTATGAAAAGAATCCTTTAAGAATACTGGATTGTAAAAATGAAACTTGTAATAAATTATTTGAAGAAAATCATTTGAAAGAATCAGTATCAGGAATAAAATTATGTAATGATTGTTCTAATCACTATGAAAAATTAAAATCATATTTGAACGCACTAAATATAAAATATGTTGAAAATACTTTTTTAGTAAGAGGATTAGATTATTATACAAGAACAGTATTTGAAATAAAATCAAATAATTTAGGCTCACAAAATGCTGTATGTGGTGGCGGAAGATATGACGGATTGGTAGAAACTCTTGGCGGTCCTCATACACCAGCAGTTGGTTGGGCTATGGGTGTTGAAAGATTAAATGCATTAATACCAAAAATAGAATCGCCAAAGATTGATTATTTCGTTGTATCTGATAATCAAATTGAAGCAATAAAACTTGTTGACACTTTAAGAAAAAAAGGCTTTTCAGCAGAATTTGATTATACATCCAGAAAATTTGCAAAACAACTTGAAAAAGCAGCAAAAATTGCAAATTTTGCAATTATTCTTGGAGAAGATGAAATAAAGAATAACTATATGACAGTAAAAAATCTTTCAGATTCAACACAAACAAAAAAAACAATAGAAGAATTAATATAAAATAATTAATATATTAAATGTTTAACAGCAGACAACTCTTCGTAAGCAGCACCAGCTTCAGAGAGTTCTTCTATTGTTATACCAAAGAGTCCAATAAAGTTTTTTGTTTTATCATTTAAACTATTAGACCTTATATCAGAAAGGACCTGAGAGATAATATCCGCTCTTTTTAAAGTGCTACCTTTTAAATCTGTATTTTTATTAAAAATTCTTTTTTTTGACTTGCCCATTATATTTGTTCCTCATATTATTGTATATATATTTTATTTACTTTACAAGTTTGTTGATAAATATTTATGTTAATAAATGTAAAAAAAAAGTAAAATACAGTTTAGATTTCGCAATTTTTACTTTTTGCTGCATTTATCTCGTTATGTGATTTACCTAATAAAGGAGTAGTTAGAATGAAAATCGGTAATATTTCGCCCAATACACAATATAATCTGAAGAAGCAGATAAATAGGCAAAATAACTACAATAACGATATTGCACAAACCAGAACAATATCTTTCAGTAGAATGCCTGATAATCTTAAAAGAGTAGGACTAGCTGGAACAGCAGCTTTAATGGGATTAAATCTAACAAGCTGTGAAATAAAACCAACAAGCAATATAAATAATTCAGCCTCATCCGAGACTGTAAATACAGATGTTAAAAAGAACGCAGATGATATTGCCGCTGCAATTGATGCAAAACAATCTATTGAAACATTCGGGAAAACAAATTTAGCGGACATTTCACTAGTTACTCTACCGGTAACGGAATTTTATTTTACAAACTCGAATGAAATTATTTTATTAAAACCGGATAAAGACGTTCCAACTAATGAATCAGGAACTGTTATTGTTACGATTACAGAAAAAGAATCTGACCTATCTGATGAAGGTGCAACTTTAGGTGAAATTATTCAGAAAGTATACTCTGATGCTTTAAATTCCTACGAAGGAGAGCAAAAAACAGCAATTTATAATAAACTAATTGATGAAACAATCCAAGCAAATCCAGGATTAGCAGAATTCATTAAAGCAGAATTAGGTGATAATGCTACAAGCTATGAAAAAATAAGTAATTTAAATTTATATAAAGGTAAATCGAGTTCTGATCAAGCTTTAGATACACGATTAATTACGCTTCCTTCATCAGTAGTTTACCAAGTTCAGGCAGAACAACCTGAAAATGCTGATTTTTATTATTCTATGGATTTATATTCTCCCAAAGATACAATTGCAAGCGTTATAGAAGATTCTGAAGAATTATTAGACGGAGAATATTCTTCTTTATCAAGTTTAATATATGGACAATATGGAGACGATATTTCAGACGAAGCATACAGAGATATAGTGTATGCTATAGTAAATTCTCCTGAAAATGCTGAAAATTTTGAAAATATACTTGATGATATGAATTTTTACGATATTCTAACTTCTGGAAGCATAACTGACTTAAACAGAACTTTAGATGAAAATACAGATAAAGAATTAATTGGCTTAGTTCTTCCTTCTGTTACTACATTAAGAACTCAAGCACATAATGCAGATATTACAAATACAGATAAAGATAGCATCATTTATCAAATTTCGCCGGCAGCTGTTGAAGCAGGACAAAATGATAGAATTATTTTAATTCAAGATAACAAAAATATAAACGGAAAAATGAACTCCGGAGATATATATACTCTTCAAGATGTTTTGCAATACTACTCATCCCCTAATGGAGAAGGTAGATTTGCTGTTGTTGAAGATGGCAAATTAGTTTTAAATTCAAGCATTGACTATAGTAATGAGTTTTCCAAAAATATTATGCAACAAGTTATTTATGCTAACTTAGACATTTTTGCAACAGAATATGAAGATAAAAATGGGATACATAAATATGGCGTATTTGATGTAGAACCAGGATATGACACAGAAGGTAAAACATTAGAAGAAATAATACAACATTCATCAATAAACATTGATAGAATGATGGATTACAGTTTTGTTGATGAAAATGGTATCTCAAGATTTGAAGATGGTGTTGAATTAAAATTACCACAATTCAATTACAGAATTAATCACTGTGCAACGCTAAAACCATCTGGCGATATTACGAAACCGGAACCAACTAAAACTCCTGAGCCAACAAAGCCAACTGAGCCAACAAAGCCGACCGAGCCAACAAAGCCAACAGAGCCAACAAAGCCGACCGAGCCAACTCAACCAACAGAGCCAACAAAGCCGACTGAGCCAACTCAACCAACAGAGCCAACAAAGCCGACTGAGCCAACTCAACCGACTGAGCCAACAAAGCCGACTGAGCCAACAAAGCCGACTGAGCCAACTCAACCGACTGAGCCAACAAAACCGACTGAGCCAACTCAACCGACTGAGCCAACAAAGC
>DVJT01000194.1 GCA_018716565.1 Candidatus Avigastranaerophilus faecigallinarum
CCGATTGACCCAGGAGAACAAGAAATTGTGTATACAACAAATGTTGCAGATTATGAAATTAATGGCGATACCATTACAGCATACAATGGAACTGATAAGAATATAAAAATTCCTACTTCATACTCAATTGCAGGAACTAAAATTGTTGAATTATCGTTTGATTTGCAACATGACCTTATTAATTATTTAATGGACAATCACGACTCAATAACATATCCTATTACAATAAAAGATAATACAAATCAGGAATATGAATTTTATAGTGAATTTGAAGTTATTGAAGATATGGATATGGTTTACCCGGTTTCTATGTCGACAGAAAAAATGCTTTACGAAGACGGTGATGACTATCAAATAACTAAAATTGATATGGATATATTGAGCAACAGTCTCGTTGAATATGTAATAGTTCCAGATGGAATAACCGAAGTTGATGCATCTTTTCGCAGATGTGATACATTAAAGGAAGTTCAAATTCCTGCAACAGTCACTGAAATAGGAATGCAAACATTCCTTGACTGTGAAAATTTAGTCGCTATAAAAGTAGATGAAGACAGTGAAAACTATTTAAGCGAAGATGGAGTGCTATTTAACAAAGACAAGACAATTTTAGAGTGCTTCCCAGCAGGTAAAGGTGGGTCTTACACCATTCCAAATACGGTTACAGAAATAGAGACTCTAGCATTTTACTATTGTGAAAGACTAGAAAATGTATACTTTGAAAATGGCATTAATCTTGATACTATTCCAAGTCAGTGTTTTTCAAATTGTACAAGTTTGAAAAGTATTGAAATTCCTGCAAGTGTCAAAACTTTGGCTTCTTCATCTTTTTATGGTTGTGCTAGTTTAGAAACTGTAAATTTTGTAGAAGGTAGTTTACTAGAAAGTTTTGGCACAGGTGTATTTGATAGATGCGGGACATTGAAATCAATTAACTTATATTTATTAAAAAATCTTAAGAGTATAGGAAACAATGTATTTCAAAATTGTAGTTCACTTGAGTCACTTATTATTCCAGCCAGTGTAACAAGTATAGGATATAGTAGTTTTAATTCTTCATCAATAAAATCTATAACATTCAATTCAACTACACCACCAGGAGAAATAGTAGTGATATCTCCATTCTCATCATCTATTGAGAATATTTACGTTCCGGTGGAAGCAGTAGAATCGTACAAAAGTACTTGGACTCAATATGCTGATATTATTAAGGCTATACCTGAGGTTAGCATTGGCGATGAAGAGACAGGAGATATAGTAGAACTGTAGCAAGATGATTTATGAATACAACTATACTAAAAATTACAAAGTTTTTGCTATGCCTATTATTCATTTTAACAATAATATTTATAATTAATTTCTTTGTTATTAATAGCAAGTTAAGTGCAAACTACATGCCTTACAAAGCACCTGAAGTTGCATACATAGAATACGACATAACTCGTCCTCCAAATATAGATTATCAAACTTTGACAGACGACATAAATCAAATGTTTGATAATCCGAGTTACACATTGACATTTACAGACTTTTCAGGGGCAACAAAAGGCGAGTGCTATATATTTACCAAAACGATAGTATTACAAGAGAATATGACTTATGAATACTATGTGTTTTGCCTAACACATGAACTTGTGCATTTAACAGGCTTTACATATAGCGAAAGATATACCAATCTAACCGCATTTTACACATTATACAATAGCAAAAACGAATATTTCAAAAACATTGCTCTATACTTTGCAAACTTAGACCTACAAGGGATATTCAGCGAAGAATATAGTTTTGTAGGATACATTGAATTGTAGAAAAGAAGAGAGTTTTTGCTCTCTTCTTAGGCTACAAAATATTAAAAGGTGGTGATTAATGACACATAGTTTTGACGTTGATATTGCCACCAAGTATGGAATAGAATGTGCTGTGCTACTTAATCAAATCAATTATTGGTGCCTAAAAAATGAGGCAAATAACAAACACCTACACAATGGCAGATACTGGGTATACAATACCAAAAAAGCATTTGCACGACTATTTCCATATATGAGTGAGCGAACTATTGATTACAATTTAACAAAACTAAAGAAAGAAAATTTGATTTTAACTGATAATTTTAACCGTTCTAAAATGGATAGAACAACCTGGTATGCATTAACCGATTTTGCAAAATGCATTTTACAAAATTGTAAAATGGAAAATACAAATTTGCAAAATGGAAATTACAAAAATGTAAAATGTATAGATAATATTAATAATATAAATATATCTAATACAAATCAAACACAAATATATTCAACAAATAAAGAAAGAACTAAACAAGAAAGAAAGAGTGAGAGTTCTTTCTATTCAGACGAGAGGTGATAAGTGAATTATTTTAATCAAAACATAGTTTTGCAGTCTGACGAGTATTTAGGTGAAGATGGCAAAATTTATTGCAAAAGTTGTAATACTCCTCGCTCGTGGATAAGTGAAGATGGCGAATTCAAAGTTCGTTGTTTATGCAAATGTCAACAAGAAAAACAACAAAAGTTAGAAAAGAAAAGGCAAGATATGATTCACTTTGAAAAAATAAAATCACTTAAAGAATTGTCGTTGCTTGGTCGAAGGTACGAAAATTCAACTTTTGATAAACTTGACATGAACCGTCCACAATCATTTGTAAAAGCAGTTAAACGTTGCAAGGCTTATTGTAACAACTGGAAGATTGTAAAAAGTCAAGGCTATGGAATTTACATATTTGGCAATGTTGGCACTGGTAAGACAGAACTCGTAGCATGTATATGCAATCAACTTATTCAAAATCTTGTCCCCGTGATTATAACAAACTTTTTAGAGATATCAAAAAAGTTGAGAGAGTCATATAATCGCGAGATTGAAACAGAAAATCAAATTATTGATAAACTTGCAAAAATTGACCTATTAGTGCTAGACGATGTTGGCAGTGAAAAACTTTTTAAAAACAATGGTGAATCATTTATGCAAGAAAAAATATACGACATAATCAATCGAAGATACATAAACAAGATGCCGACAATATTCACGAGTAACTATTCAATCCAACAGTTAATTGATGAGCGAGGGCTTGAAATACGAACCGCCGATAGAATAGCCGAAATGTCTAATGCAGTAATGAAATTAGACGGCACAAGTTATCGAGAAACAAAAATTTTAAAGGAGAAAAAATGAGAGCAATTCAACAAATATTTATCCCAGCAAGGACAATTAGGTTAAGGACAAAACCATCACGAACAAAAGAGTGTTTTTGTTTAGATAGCAAAGAACATCCAAGAATGTATAAGAGTTTAGAAACTTTAAACCAATACATGCCAGAAGAATTTGATTCTATTTATGTATTTGAACTTAAAAAAGTTTTAATACCAAAAAGGGATATAAAGGTTAACATTTTGGAGTAGCCTATGGAAAAGAGCGAAATTCAAGCAAAGATAATAAAAACATACAAACTTCCATTTTTAGACTGGATTGCACTACATTACAATACATTTAAATATCTTTTGCTTGCAGTCATTGTATTTGTTCCATTAATTACTGTTTTATCAATCAACTCATTTCAATGGCAATGGTTTCTATACCTTTCTCCTCTTGAGATTTTAATGATTTACATAACTGTTCGTGCTTTGTTATTCCGAAGAGATTTAAAAAAATACAAAACATGGGGAAAGTCAATGATGAACAATCCAGACCATGCAACCATTTATTCAGGTCCGCCTGGAACAGGCAAGTCACTTTCTGCAGGACATGCAGTAAACTGGATGCAAAAAGGCTCATGGGACAAACTTCAATTTGAATATTTTTGTCTTATGGGCAAAATGCAAACGAAAAATTATGTTATGAGCGAAGATGATAAAGAAATCTATGAAGCATACCACTATTTTATCTCACATGATGGTGTTCCTGCTCTTGCAACAAATGTAGGTTTTTATTCTAAAATCTATAGACGATTTTCATATAAACTCGGACCGTCATATTTAAAACAAGAGAGGAGAGCACCATATAGACTTGTTGGATGGTATGATGAGATAGGCACAGTTTTTAATCCTGAATTATCAAACGACAAGGCTGATAACATGAAATCACTTGAAATGGCGGACATGGCAAGATTTTCACGACAGTTTGCAGAGTTTCGGTATATTGGAACCGAACAGGAAGCAAGTAATATTTATAAAAACATAAGAAGAGTGGTAGCAAGAAATCGTGAATATCTTTCAATAGAAACGATTTTTAAACCAAAGTTTTTAAACTGGATATTTGAAAAAATGAAAAAGCATTTTCTCTATCCGTTTTTTAGAAAAGGTATGAATATACATAAAGCAAAACGTTGGGGACAGTTTATGACAAGGTTTAAAA
>DVJT01000195.1 GCA_018716565.1 Candidatus Avigastranaerophilus faecigallinarum
TATGCAAAATCTTTAACCAAAATGGATAAAACAGAAGATGCAAAACTTGTTTACGAAAAAGCTATGGCTGTAAGCAGCGCTACTGCTGATGATAAATATACCTATTATGTTGATATTGCGGATACTTATTATAAAAACAAGAATTATCCAATGGCTTTAGCTGAATATAAAAAAGCATTAGAAATAAAACCAAAAGATGAATATCTAAACATAAAATTAGGCAATACATATAAAGGAATGTCAAATTTAAGCAGTGCAATTGATTATTATAATAAAGCAATAGAAATTAATCCGAATAATCCTGATTCTTATTTTAACAGCGGATTATGCCTTGCGGAATTAAATAACTTGACTGCAGCAAAAGAAAAATTTTCAAAAGTAATTGAGCTTAAATCAGATTATGCATACGCATATTATGCATTAGGGCTTGCTTATGAAAAAGAGAATAATATGGTTGATGCAGTTAAAAATTACGAACATTTTATTGAATATACACAGGATAAAAATCTAAAGAATAATATACAAAACAAGGTAAATAAATTAAAAAAAGATTTGCCTCCATCTACGGATGTTGAATGAAAAAAATAGTTCCTATATTATTAATACTTCCGTTATTGTTTTTATGTTCATTTAAAATAAAAGCAAAGCCTTATGTACTTTTATCGTCGGGAACAATTTCTTCTGAAAATACAAAAAGAATAGAAAGAGTTTTTTTATCCGGTCAGAGAATAAATTATGCACTAATTGCTCCTGACGGATTTAAAAAGCCTGGTGTACGTCTTCAAATTTCCAAACAAGATGATAAGACTTCTAATTGGGGTTTTTCTATTATACAAACTCGTGATTTTTATTTGGATTTGTCCCAAAAAGCTTATCGAGATTATATCTATATTCAACGACCGGGACGATATTATATACAATTTTTTTATCTTAGTAATAAAGATTATCCTTTTGCACGTTCGGAATTTTTGGTTCAATAAATGTTTAATTTGCTTAAATATATAGAATTTTATTTTAATAAATTAAATTCATCTAAATATATAAGAAAAGGAAAGTGTAACAGATGCGGTAATTGTTGCAGAAATATATTGCTTTATGTAGAAGAAGAACCAATCAAAACAGAAGAACAATTTGAAAAAGTAAAAGAATGGGAAAAACATTATAATAATTTCTTTATTTCAGGTCGAGCTGAAAATGGTGCATTATTATTTACCTGTAGAGAAATTGATGATAATAATAAATGCAAGGTATATTTTTTTAGAGGTTTAGGCTGTCGTATGTACCCTAAAAAGGATACAAAATTTTTGATTAATGGTGGTAAACCATTAGATGGTTGCGGATATTATTTCGAAATGAATAAAAGTTTCAAATCATATTTTATGGATAGACTTAAATAAGATTAGAGGCTATTTCTTTTATTGTCTCAAGAGAACGTTTTGCTAAGAGTTCATTCTTTAGTTTTTTATTTTTTCGAGTTTTCTTATCCATTTCCATTTCAGCTAGAATACCCCAGTTTGAGTTTATTGGTTGAAATGAAGTATGTCCGTCAAAAGAAATGTAGTGAGTGAGCGCGCCTAAAACTGTTTCTTGAGGAAGTTCTAATAGTTTTTCTCCATTTAAATATTTATACATATTTATACCCGCAAGAAGCCCTGAAGCTATTGATTCTGTATATCCTTCTGTACCGGTTATTTGTCCGGCAAAAAAGATATCTGAATTTTTTCTTGATTGAAGAGTCGGATTTAATACCTTTGGACTGTTTATAAAAGTGTTTCGGTGCATTACTCCGTATCTTATAATGTTTGCATTTTCAAGACCTGGTATAGAATGTATAAGTTCTTTTTGACTTCCCCATTTTAAATTTGTCTGGAAGCCAACCAAATTATATAAACTTGCTGATTTATTATCTTGTCTTAATTGTACAACTGCATAATTTTCTATACCTGTTCTTTCATCAACTAACCCAACAGGTTTTAATGGCCCATATCTAAGCGTATCAGTTCCTCTTGAGGCTAAAACTTCGATTGGAAGGCAAGATTCAAAAAATTTTGCATTCTTTTCAAATGATTTTAATTCAATTTTGGGGGCATTAATTAAAATATTATAAAATTTTTCATATTCCTCTTTATTCATCGGACAATTTATATAATCAGCATCACCTTTATTATATCTGTTTAAATAGAATGCTTTTTCAAAGTTAATAGAATCTTTTTCTACTATTGGGGCTATAGCATCAAAAAAGTGTAAATATTCTTCGCCTAAAAATATTTTTATGTTGTTTGATAATGATTCAGATGTTAATGGCCCTGATGCAATTATTACAGGTATATTTTGAGGAATTTGTGTTAATTCTTCTCTTATAACGTTAATATTTTTATTATTGTTAATTTTTTCTGTTACTTTCTCTGAAAAAAGTTCTCGGTCAACGGCTAAAGCTCCGCCAGCAGGAACTTGTGAGTCAAATATAATCGGCATTAATTCGCTTCCAAGTTCTTCCATTTCGTGTTTTAATAGACCTGATGCATTTGTCGTGTCATAAGAACCAAGGCTGTTTGAACATACAAATTCTGCGAATTTATCTGTTTTGTGTGCTCCTGTTTGTTTTTGTGGTCTCATTTCATACAAATCTACTTCTATTCCACGCTTTGCTAACTGCAAAGCAGCTTCACTTCCAGCTAGTCCACCGCCAATAATAATTATTTTTTCCATTTCGCTCCTCATTTTATATGATTATTACATAAAAATATAGCCAAGGTATACAAAATGTTGTAATATTGAATAATGGAAGAGATAGTAATCTTAGTATTTGATGAAGAAGAATTAACAAAAACTCTTATTGAAAGTTATTTGAAAGAAGCAACTTTCCCTTATAAGTTAGAGAAATATAATGTTTATGATGAAAGTTTTATTAACGATTATAATGGGAATAAAATTATTATAGTTAATATCAATAAGTTTAACATAGATATATTAAATTCAATCTCAAAATTATCTCAAGATAAAAAAAACAAGTTTATAATTATATCTAATGATAATTCTACAGATTTGAATGTAAAATCATTGAGAGCAGGTGCTAAAGATTTTCTTTCTAAGCCCATAGTTAAGACAGATTTTATTTATGTAGTGCAAAGAATATATAAGAAAGAATATATGGATTATAATATGAACTCAAATGGTAAAATTTATACAGCTGTATCTATTGAAAGAGCTATGGGAAAAACTACTTTTCTTATAAATTTGGCGAAAGAAATAGCAGATGCAAGTGGTGAAAAAGTACTTTTAATTGATTTTAATAATGATATTAATGATTTATCTTTTCTTTTAAATATTGATATAGTTTATAATACTATTCATTATATAAATAATTTGACAGAGGAAAATGCAGCTCAGTTATTATCAAAAGTACAATCATATAAAAATTCGTCATTGTATGTGATGGCAAATGGCTTTCTTCGTAAAGGCGGAGAAAAAATAAATGTACTGAAAATTGATGATGCTTTAAATATTTTAAAAAAACATTATAAATATATATTTTTAGATATAGATCCTAATGATGATAAAGTTGAAAGAGAATTAGTAAGACTATCTGATTATGTTTTTGTTATGATGAATACGATGATGAGTTCGTTAGAAAAACTCAAAGCCTTTTTAGAAATAATTTATAAGAGTAAAAATGTAAAACTTATACTAA
>DVJT01000196.1 GCA_018716565.1 Candidatus Avigastranaerophilus faecigallinarum
AAAAAGTTTTTATAAATAATACTTAGTACAATTACAAGAATAAATAAAATCGGCAAAATTAACTTTATACATTTTACTCTATAGTCCTTAATTTTACTTGATATATCTGATTTTAAATCAATATATTGTATTCCATTAACTCCTTCTATATCAGGCTTATCTTCATCATTTAAAATCATTAATGATTTTTTTTCATCAAGCATAAACTCAGACAAAATAGAATATATTTCATCATAATCAATATATTCAAAATTATCGTTCAATAGTTTATTTCTTTGCTCTTTAGTTAGAAATTGAGCATATTTATTAAGAGAATTACTATACAGATTTTTTATCAAGGTTTTATTTTCCAATTGTCTTTTTTTAGAAGGAATATACTTGGAAACAGATTGATAATTCTTTAATTTTTTAGAAATAATTTCTTCTTTTTGAAGGATATCTTCAAATGATTTTCCCTCTACAACTAAAAATGTTTGCTTAAAATTAGAATTTGTAACTTGCGCAAAAAGTTTTTCAGCATATGCAAGTTCCTTAGATGGCACATACATATTTTTTATATTGTCATCAAATTTTAAATTAATAAACCCACAAATTATAACAATTATCACAATACTTATTATGAGTTTTTCATATCTTATATTTATATCAATTTTTCGTTCGAAATCATTTAAAAAGTACTTACATATTAAAGGATAAAATAAAACAACAAATAAATATACACTGCTTAAACCAACTACAGTAAAGACAGAAATTTGTTTCAGTAAATCCATTTGAGAAAATATTAACACTATAAAAGCACAGGAAGTTGAAAGCAAGCTTAATGTTAAGCTTTTAATAATTTTTTTCAAATCTTTTTCTACAAAATAGTGAAGAGAATAATCTATACAAATACCAATTAATGTTGTAGAAAATACAAATGTCAGAATATGAACTTTATCAAACAATAATGAAACTATTGAAAACCCTGAAAGAATACCAATAAATAAACTGACAAATGCAGGTATTATAAGTTTTATATTTCGAAAATAAAAATAAAACAGAGCAAATAGAAATATTGAAGATAATATACAAATAATATTTATTTCGGACATAGAAGCAGAACTTGCATAATAAGAATGGATAGGGACTCCTGTCAGATAAACTTTTGAACTTGATTTATTGTTTAATGAATCTGCTATAGAAACCAGATTAGCTATTTTTTCATTTGCGGTTGTGGGGGATAGTGTATCAATATTGGACTCTAACAGTATATATTTATAATATTTATCCTTAAATTGAACTATATCTCCACTTGCTATCAAATTTATATTTGAAAGACCGTTTATATAATCGGTAAAAAGAAGAAAAGGATCATCTTCTACTGGTAAAAGAGAAATTTCCATAGGATTAATTAATCTTTCGAAAGCTTCCTTTTCTACTGTTTCATAATCTTTCTTTATGATTAATTCTCTGGTTCTTTCTGATAAAAAATTATTATGATACTTTTTATAAAAGTTAAATCCTTCAAGATAATCAAAACTTTTATTTCTGAAAGATTTCTTATCAACTTTTTCTATAAATACTTTTGAAAGTTCTTCAGTCTCTTGATAAGATTTTGATTCTATTAGAACATTTATTTTTGAAGAAAACCTGCTATTCAAATTCATAATTAATTCTGAATGTTCATTATCAGGTAAAACCGCCTTTAAAATATTAGTTTCCGTTTTTGCAGGATTAAAAACAGTTAAAAAGCTTAACAGAAGAAAAAAGAATATAAATAATATTCTAAAA
This sequence comes from Candidatus Avigastranaerophilus faecigallinarum, assembly GCA_018716565.1. Lineage (GTDB taxonomy): Bacteria > Cyanobacteriota > Vampirovibrionia > Gastranaerophilales > Gastranaerophilaceae > Avigastranaerophilus > Avigastranaerophilus faecigallinarum. Next base: position 1,771 of record DVJT01000196.1, read on the forward strand.
AACTTAATCATTACTACTTACACTGCATAAACTTTATTTTTGTACTACCGTTATTAACTGTATTTATCAATATTTCATCAATATTATCTTTCCCGATAATAATGATATTCTTTAATTGAACTTTTGAAGGAGAATCACTTTTGGGAACTAAGCCAAGAATCCATTTTGAATTGTTATTTTTGAAGTACAAATCAAAATTCTTCTCAACATAAGAAAATTCTTTTTTTGAAATTCCGATTATTATATCATTAACGTATTTATTTTCTTTAGAAGTATATGAAGTTGTATATTTCACAGGGTATTCAGTATTAAAAATCACACCTTTTCTCAAAATGAACTGAAAAGTACCGCCCGACTTAATAGTTTGATTTGAATTAGGAATAAATTTTTCTTGTTCAAAATTGCAGCTAACGTCCTTAAACTGAGGAATTTGAATACTATCAGCAGAAACTTTATTATTAAAAACATCTACATTTGCAAATGCATTATTAAAACAACAAATATAAATAAAGCAAACAATTATAAACTTAAAAAGTATTTTCATACCTTAAACTTTACAACAAGAAAGCTTTTTTTTCAATTTTTCAGGTGGATCATAAATACTTTGCATTGTATTAATATCAACACAAATCTGCATTGTCTTCGCTTTGAATAATTTTTCACCAGTCTTATTATCAAAAATTGTATATTTTATGATTAAACAAGGTTCTATTTCTTCAAGAGTTGAAACCACTTTAAGTTCTTGATTAAATCTACAAGGTTTTATATATTTCATTTCCATAGTTGCAATAGGGAAAGCTATTCCGTCACTATGCATATCTACATAACTATATCCGAGTTTATTAAACAAATCACTTCTTGCTGCTTCGATATACTTTACATAGTTTCCATGCCAAACCACATTCATTGGATCTAAATCATAAAATTCAACATTTAATATTTTTTCTGATTGAAAATACATAAGTACTCCTAAACTTATTTTTATCCTCAAAGAACAAATATACCGGATGAACAAACTTTATCATCAGCCAGATAGGTAAATTCAATGGATGATTCTTTCTTAGTTAATTTTAACATAACTTGTTCATCTGCTTTAATAATACTGGAAAATTTAATTTTCTTGGCTTCTAAAACAGGAATATCAGTTTTAAATATTTTTTCTGCAAAATAATTAGCATAAAATAATTGGACAACCCCGGGTAAAACCGGCATTATTGGAAAATGTCCATGAAAAAAATTAGAATTTTTCCTAAAAATCAAACCCAATTCTGCCTCATTTGCATTTTGCGTTCTGCTAAATATGAAAGGATAAGATAAATTCATTGAAAAAATTTGTTCAATCTCGATTTTATCTGTTTTTCCTGATTTTGTCTTTGGAATTTCATCAATAAAACGCCATTTCTTAGGAACAATTTCACTATATTTAAAAAGGTATTCTTTTAAATTTTTTTCATTTAATGAACTATCTGAAGTAACTATTGCACAAGCCAAAACATCCTGATATTTAAAACAATATGCATCAATCACCGCTGCTTTTTGTTTTAATATATTTTCTATTTCTTCTAAAGAAATTCTTTTTTCCTTTATTTTCACGATTCTATCACTTCTGCCTTTTAAAATGAACTCTGTATCAGAAAGCTTTTCTGCAATATCTCCGATTTTCATTTCATCTTCAATAAAGAAATCAGACTTTACAACAATACAGCCATCATCAGAAATATAAAATATTACTCCATTAAGACATTTAAAATTACAGAAATCATTTCGATATGCAATCATACCAACTTCTGTACTACCATATATTTCTATAATATCAGATTTTGTTTTAAAGAACTGATAAACATTTTCCTTTAATTTATCTCCGGCCGCAAAAATTTTCTTTGGCGAAACATTAAAATCAACATTATATTTAGCCATTTTTTCCAAAAAAGACGGAGATGAAATTAAAATATATGGAGTTGAATCTGTAATTTGCTCAGGAAATTCAACCTTTTCTGTATTAATAATATTCCCCATATACATAGGAAGTATAAAATGGAATATAAGCCCAAACATATGAGCCATAATTGTAGTTGAATAAAATAATTCATTTTTTTCAAAATTAAATTGTTGGGAAAGACATTTTGCCTCTTCTTCTAAATTAAAAAAATTCTTTTTTACTATTTTGGGCATAGAAGTTGAACCTGAGGTAAAAAGATTTATAAAAATATTTTTAACATCAATTTGTTCAAAACTGTAATTCTCTGCTTTTTCAGGTTTTTCTGGAAGAATATAATCAAACTTCAACATTGATAATCTATTTTTATCTGTTAATAAATAAATATTTTTCTTTGCAAATATTGCCGCAAAAAAATTTATAATAAATTCAAAACTATCATCACCCAAAAGAACAACTGAATTAGCAGCTTCTTTTTCAAAAATATTTTTTTGACCATAAACATATTTTTTTAAATCAGAAAAAGTAATGTTCTTTTTATCTTTTATTAGAACAATTTCTTTATCATATTTAGTTGTATAAAATTTTTCCAGAATCATATTATATTTTTCTTTTTCAAAATCATTCTAATTATATACTCAACAAAAAACAAAGTCCCTATTAATAAATAAGCAATAAAACCATTATATACAGTCCAAAATTTTGTACTCATAAAAACAGAGATTAAAGACATTACAAAATTAAAAAAAGTAAGTCCACTCCAAATATAAGTTAAATTTCTTGTATATATCAAAGCATTTTGAGACAATTCACCATCAACTGCTTTAGCAAATTTTTGAATGACCGTTTCTTTTGAAAAAGTTGAAATAAAAAATACCAAAAATACAGTCAAATTAGCAAAAACAGGATACAACTTGACTACAAATATTTCTGTATAATGAAATAACAAAATTACAAAAAAAGTAATACATAAAGAAACAAAAAGTTTCAATTTCATTTTAATAATTCTTCTACAGCATTTACAACGTCATCTACAGTACGAATTTCTTTAAAATTCCCGGGAGCAATTTTTTTATTTGTGAATGTTTGTAATTTTACTGCCAAATCAACTGCATCAATACTATCAAGCTCTAAATCTTCAAAAAGATTAGCATTAGGAGTTATAATATCTTTTGAAATTTCAAAATCTTCAACTAATATTTCTAATAACTTTGTATAAATTTCTTCTCGTGTATATTGTTTACTCACCTATATTGCTCCTGACATAATCTGCTAATGTTTTGACAGAATAAAAATATTTTTTATTTTCTTCCTTGTTTGAACTCATTTTTAAATTGTATTTCTTCTTTAGAGCCATACCAAGTTCCAAAGCGTCAATTGAATCTAGCCCCAAACCGTCAATAAACAACGGTTCATTTTCATTAATATCAGCTGGAGTAATATCCTCTAACTCCAATGATTTTATTATTAATTCTTTTATCTCTTCTTCAACTGTCATTCTAATATTCCTATTTCTATTTACTCATATTTCATACTTAAAGTCAATTTAAGCAAATTAAACAATTTTAAATATTAAGGATGTATTTATTCCTCCAAAAGCAAAGTTATTAGACATTATTATTTTCGCTTCTAATTCTTGCCCATGATTTTTTATATATCCTAAAGGAGCACAATTTTCATCAACATTGTTTAAATTAATAGTAGGTGCAAACCATTTTTTATGAGCCATATCAATAGAAAGAATAGCTTCTATTGCACCACAAGCTCCGAGAGTGTGACCTGTATAACTTTTTAAAGAGCTAATAGGAACATTCCTATTAAATACTTCATACGTGGCATAAGATTCTGCAATATCACCATGAATGGTTGCTGTTCCATGAGCATTTACATAATCTACTTGTTCAGATGAAATATTAGCATCTTTTAGTGCCAATAATAAAGCATTCTTCATCGTTTCTTGATTTGGAGATGTAATATGAGTACCATCAGTATTTGTACCAAACCCGATTATTTCAGCATATATTTTAGCACCGCGTCTTTTTGCGTGTTCATATTCTTCTAATATTAAAGTTCCGGCACCTTCACCTATAACTAATCCGTCCCTGTCTTTATCAAAAGGCGAAGGAGTTAATTCAGGATGAGAATTTTTTTGACTTGTTGCATAAAGTGTATCAAATACAGCAATCTGAGCTGGATGAAGTTCTTCCGCACCACCTGCTATCATTACCGTTTGAAGTCCATATTTTATTGCTTCATAGGCATAACCAATTCCCATAGAACCTGATGTACAAGCAGTAGAAGTTGGAATTAACCTTCCAACCGTTTTAAAATATAATGAAAGATTTACACTTGTAGTTTGCGGCATCATCTTTACATAAGAACCTGAATTAACACTTTTTACTTCTTTCGTCACTTGCATTGAATGAAAATCAATTAATGGTTCCAATGAACCGGATGAAGAACCGTAACTTACCCCTGTTTGACCGTTTATAATTATATCATCACCTAACAATCCTGCGTCTTTAAGAGCTTCTTCAGCAGTTGCCACACTCATAACTGAAACTCTACCCATTGTTCTCAAAACTTTTCTGGTAAAGTGTTCAGGTACTATAAAATCTTTAACTGGTGCGGAAAGTTTTGTATTTAACCTATCATATTGTTCTAATTCTTTTGAATAAACAATACAATTCTTTAATTTTAATAAACTTTCAAAGGCAGAATTTCTGTTACTGCCCAAAGGACTTGAGAGCGCCATACCTGTAATAACAACTCTTTTCACAGGTAAAGTCCTCCATTAACAGAAATAACCTGTCCTGTAATATAAGCGGCCTCATCACTCATAAGATAATTAACCAAAGAAGCAACTTCTTCAGGTTTTCCAAATCGTTTCATAGGAATCATTTTCTTTACTTCTTCAGTGGGTATTTCACTTATCATATCTGTTTCTATTACACCTGGGGCAATACAGTTAACAGTAATTCCTCTTTTAGCCAATTCTAAACTCAATGCCTTTGTAGCCCCAATAATGCCCGCCTTAGAAGCAGAATAATTAACCTGACCTCGATTACCGCAAAGACCTGAAATAGATGACATTGTTATAATTCGTCCCTTTACTCTTTCTGAAATCATCTGCATTACAAGCGGTTTTAATACATTATAAAATCCACCAAGATTTATATTTAAAACACAATCCCATTCTTCATCTTCCATAGCCGGAAATACATTATCTTTTGCAATTCCTGCATTTAGAACAATCCCATAATATATTCCATTCTTTTCAATATCAGAAGACAATACTTCATTACATTCTTGTCTGTTAGAAATATCAAATTGTAATATCCGAGCATTGCGACCCAATGATATAATTTTTTTCTGAACTTCTTCTGCTTTTGAAATATTCTTATTACAATGAAGAACAATATCGTAACCACTTTGGGCAAGACGCAAAGCAACAGCTTTACCGATACCGCGACTTGAACCCGTCACCAAAATTTGTTTGAGCATTGATTTTACAATCCGTTTTTTAAATACTCTTCTGCGTTATCAGGCTGAAATGCATTTATTACAGCACTGGCACACTCTCCATCAATATTATAAATTAAACACTCAAACGAAACAAGTTCATTATCACAGAATATTTCATTGACTTTTACATTATATTTTTGTCCATTTTCAAACTTTTCTATCTTATTTTTGTAAAGTCTGGTCCCAAGTAAGAATCCCAATTTTGGTTCTTCTAATTTTGATTTAAAAAAAGCATAACAGCCTATTGTCTGTGCCATAAATTCAATACCTGCAAGATAATTTACGCCATTTATTGACTTATCAAAAAATATCTTATCCTCATTTATTGAAAATTCTGAAATCAAATACTTTTCATCCATATTAATTTCTTTTATATCATCAATTAATATCATCGGTTTTTTATGAGGTAATATTTTTTCTAAATCGTAAGTCATATTTATTTTCCCAAAATCAAAACAGCATTTGTTCCGCCAAAACCAAAAGCATTGCACATACATACATTCATTTTATCAGATTTATTTTTGTTTTTTTCCACCAATTTTATTTTAGGTAAATTCTCGTCATACTCACCATCATATATATGAGGAGGCATAATTCCAGTTTCCAAAACTTTTATACAAATTGCAGTTTCTATACTTGCAGATGCACCCAAACAGTGCCCAGTTAATGGCTTTGTAGCACCTGCATATACCTTATCTGAAAATATTTCATGTATGGCTCTAGCTTCCATTAGATCATTTGCGATTGTTCCTGTTGCATGCATATTAATGTAATCTATATCTTCCGGTTTTAAATTTGCATCTTCTAATGACATTTTTATTGCATTAATTGCTTGTTCAGCCTTTGGATCAGGAGTTGCAGCATTATATGCATCTGATGTTTCACCTATACCTAATAATTTTATACCTTCGGTATTTCTTTCCAAGATAAATAAAGCCCCACCTTCTCCAATGTTCATACCTAACCTGTTCTTTGAAAAAGGATTTGTTAAACTGTCAGTTAAAACTTCTAACGCAGAGAAACCTGCAATCGGTAATTTTGCGATTGCGTCAACTCCGCCAACAATGACACAATCACATATATCATTTTCTAATAATTTTCTTGCGGTAGAAAATGCTTTTAGACCTGAAGAACAAGCAGTTGAAATCCCTGAAAAATAATTATCTAAACCAATTAAATCTTTTAAAAATTCTGCAGGATTTGACATTTTTAAATATTCAGTATTTGAAGTTTTCTCATATTCATCAATACCTGAATTTGTTGTTGCAATTACAACGGCAACTCTTTTCTTTCCATACTTTTCTATTACTAAATCTATTTCTTTCTTAATTTGATTATATAAATGTAATAAAAATCTATTACATCTTAAATTATATTTTTCTTCTTTTATTTCAGGCAAATCTATTGTTACATGATGAGGCAATAGCTTACCATTACAAGCATTAAGAAATACCTCATCTATATTTTCACCCAAATTACATATTGCAGCAGCTTTTGTTATACTTATCATTTTTGCATTTCACAAACTGTTATACTAATATTAATATTATCATGAATTCTTTTAAGTTTTATATTAATAAATACTCGTTCATAAAAGATGAAAAGCCCGATACATCTTTTATTCCTATGTTAATGCGAAGAAAACTTGATAATTTCGGCAAAGCAGGACTTTATACATTATATAACGTTTATGATAAAGATAAGAACTATAAACTTATTTTTGCATCTTGTTATGGCGATATAGAAAGAGTAATAAAACTTATAAACCAAAGAAAAGAAGAAGGAGAAATATCTCCTACCGGATTTAGTTTTTCGGTACATAATGCAACAATAGGTCTTTTTTCTTTATTAAATTCAATAAAGACATCATATAACTCAATTTCAGCAGGCGAAGAGACTATTGCAAACGCTTTGTTAGAAGCAATCATAGATAGTAAAACACAACCTGTTATTTTGTGTTATACAGAAAATGATAAAACACCAGAAAGTATAGCTATATCTATTTCTCAAGATCGAGAAAATGAAGAATCTATCGAAGTTACTATTAATATTACAAACAATGAAAAAATCCCCTCTATCTCTTTTAATAATTTATTAGAATTCTTGAAGGGCGAAACAAAAACATTATCAAGCAAATTATATACATTAATAAGAGGCTGATATGAGAATTATACGAAGTATCGTTGTACTAATAGAAATGCTTATATTTGCGACAGGTGCACTAATTATAGGATTTATAATAATTCCATTAAGCAGCTTATTTTATAAAGATTTAAAAAAAAGAAAATTTTGTGCTGATATTGTACATAAATCTTGGAAATTTTTTACATTTATAATACAAAAACTCGGAACAATAAATGTTGAAATTCAAGGGGATTTTAACGACATTAAAGGAAAAGTAATAGTAGCATCACATCCAAGTTTAATTGATATTGTACTTTTAATAGGATTAATTCCAAACAGTTTATGTTTAGCCAAAAAAGAACTTCTAAAAAATCCAATAATGCATAATATTGTAAAATCATTATATATACTTAATGATGTTGATTATGATGAATTTCAAATGGAAACTCAAGCCGCATTAAAACAAGGATTTAATATTATTATTTTCCCGACAGGAACAAGAACTCTGCCGAATGAAAAAATAAAAATCCATAAAGGTTCAGCACAAATAGCGATTAATACAAATACAGATATAATCCCCATTACAATCGAATTTAATTATCCTTTTTTAATAAAAAATCATTTCCCACTTGATGCAGGAACTAAAAGAATCAATTATAAAATAACTAAAAGAGATGAAATTAAAATAAATGACTTTAAAACACCTGAAATAACTGATATAAAATTAAGAAAAATTCTTTCAGAAAAAATAAAAAAAGAAATTACAGTATAAACAATATCAAATAACAACAAAATTTTTATCTTTGTTTTTTTGATACTTTAATCTTTTGAGAAAGAATATAACTTCTATCAATTAATTTTTTTATTTTATCATCAGAAATATTTCCATTAAGAATTATGGTTATCCAGTTCATTTTATTCATATGATAAGCAGGATAAAAACCTTTTGTTTTCAGAAGATATTCAATATCTTCTTTATCAACTTTGATATTTAAAACTTCGATTTCACCTTTTTTTGTCTTATCCAGTTTTGAATAATCAATATTTAATAATACTACATACCACTTTTCGTTATTTTTATTTCTAAATATTCCACACCTTGGAGATTTATCCCACAAAAATTCAGGATAATCCTTATATTTTTTTATTATCCAATCTGTTAATCTGTTTGCCTGTATTGAAGAGAAATACATTCTCTTACAGCATTTATCTGCAATTTCCTTTAAAATTTTTTCATAAACATCACAGATTTGACCAACAAACTTTCCTTCAACCCCATCAATCAAATGAAGCCTATATTCTTCATTAGAAATACTATCAATAAGTTTAGTTTCTATAGTTGTTTCATCTTTAATACAAATTATCAGATTAAACTGTCCATCAATAATTGTCTCGGAATAAAAAAAATTATTATTAGATTCTTTAAATCCGAATTTTAAAAGTTTTTCTTTATCAAAAAACCTATTTTTGAAAATTTTTAATGTAAACCTATCCATATAACATAACCTGTTTATTATTAAAAGTTCAAATACATAAATTATACTATTTATGCAGAGAAATAAAAGCTTATATAAAAAATCAGTTAATTGTTAATTAAAAAACAATAAAAAAGACACCTAAAACGGTGTCTTAATTAAATGGTGGGCCATCCTGGACTCGAACCAGGGACCTTACGCTTATCAGGCGTACGCTCTAACCACCTGAGCTAATAGCCCTTAGCCTCTCTCTGTCTTATATATTTACACAAACATTTTAAAAAATCAAGCATTATTCTTCACTTAATGGTCTAAGTAATATTATTGAATTTAAATTTAATTGCAAGAATTCATGAGTTTCTGCTTTTCTATTAGGAAATTCTCTGTGAATTACTTCGCAATTCTTTATTGCTACAAACCTTTTTGCACCGTTTAATATATCAGAAAGAACTCTGTTTTTTCTTCCTGTCTTAGGCATAAACACATTACCTTTTATTTGGTAATCCTTAGTTATAACAAGAACTCTTTCTGACCAAATTCCTGTAATAAAACTATTATTCTCTTCAAAATTGTTATCTTCGTACATTTATGCGATGCCCTTTCTTATACCGAATATGACTGGAATAGAGGTAAGTATAATGATAAAGCCAAGAAACATACAATTACCCCGATAAATATCAACAAAATAGGCTCTATTAATTTACCTAATGTATCTATAATTAAATCTAACTGCTGGTCAATATGCTGAACACTCTGAGTCATTAATTCACCTAAACGACCGGATTGTTCACCTGTTGAAACCATAAATAATATCATTTTTGGGAATATATTTGCAGCTTTTAAAGACTCAGACAAATGAGAACCTGCCTGCATTTTTTTTATCGAAACCTTAATTGCATCTTGCATTACAGAATTAGACAAAGTAGTCCTTGACAGATATAAGCATTCAATAATTGGAATACCCGCATCATATGCAATTTGTAATACTGTTAAAAAGTTTGAAAAAGATGCTGCTTTTATCAAATCTGAGATTAATGGAATTTTTAAAACTAACTCATCAATCTTTCTCTTTGATGGTTCCCAACGTAATAAATAAATGATAGATCCAACTATTGCGGCTATTCCTAAAGGGATTACAGCCCATTTATCTTTTAAAAATTCACCAGAATTAATACAAAACTGAGTAATAGCAGGTAACTGTTTTCCTTGTTGATCAAACATATCTTTGAAAGCAGGGAAAACAAACATTAACATAACTAAAACTACTGCAATCGCAAGCAAAATAACAAAAATCGGATAAGTTAAAGCAGATATAACTTTACCCTTAATATCACCTTGCTTTTTTAATAAATCAATCAAACGCTCGAAAGTTTTATCAATTTCACCAGAGTCTTCCCCAGCCTTTGCAAGCCCAATATATACCTGTCCAAATAAGTTCGGATACTTTGAAATAGTATCAGACAAAGTATAACCTGCAATGATTTGTTTTTTTATTTCTTGCGCTAATAATCTTACTTGCCTTGATGAAGCATCCTTTTCAATAAATATTAAGCTTTCTATAATAGGTAAACCAGCCTTATTTAATGTCAGAAAAGTCTGAGTAAAATCTATTTTTTCTTTTAAAGATAAAGATTGCAAAGTCCCTGTTTTTGTCGTTCCGGCACTTGAAGTAAATTCACGAAAAGAAACGAGCTTATACCCCATATTCTTTACGCGAACTCTGACCTCTACCTCAGACTTAGCATCTATTCTACCTTTTACTTTTTCACCGTTCCATTTTAAAGCTTCATATTCATATCTGGTCATAAGTGTGTCATCCTCTAGTCTTTAACAGGTCCAAGTACACGAACAAACTCAGATATAGTTGTTCTTCCTTCAATAATATGTTTTAGACAAGCTTGATGTAAAGTGTGCATACCAGCTCCAACAGCAGCCTCTTCAATTTGAACATCATGCGCACCTTGTGCAATCAAACGTTTAATTTCCTTTGTTATAGGCATTATTTCATATACTCCAATACGACCTGAATATCCTTCAAAATTGCACTTATCACAACCACAAGGTTTATATATAGGAGTTTTCATAAATTCTTGAATTTCTTTTTCACCGCCAGCTATTACAAGCTCAGCTTCTTCTCTTGAAGGATAACATTGAGTTCTGCAATGCGGACATAAATTTCTTACCAAACGCTGAGCAATAATACCAACAAGTGTAGAAGACACTAAATAATCCTTTGCCCCCATATCGATTAATCTTGTTATAGTGGAAGCTGCTGAGTTTGTGTGCAATGTAGACAGAACCAAGTGACCAGTTAAAGCTGCCGAAATAGCAGTTTCAAGTGTTTCAATATCACGAATTTCACCGACTAATATAACATCAGGGTCTTGTCTTAAAATAGCACGCATACAAGATGCAAATGTTATACCAGCCTTCGTATTAATCTGAGATTGATTGATTCCATCAATCCTAATTTCTATAGGGTCTTCAATAGTAGTTATATTTATTTTTTCATCATTAATTGCTTTTAATAATGTATATAAAGTTGTAGTTTTACCTGAACCTGTAGGACCTGTCGTCAATATAATACCGTTAGGAACACTTTCCATCTTTTTTATTAATTCAGTATCCTCTTTTGAAGCACCAACTATAACCATTTCGTCTTTTGATGAAGCCATTGACACAGCAGGTGCTAAAATTCTTATTACCATTTTTTCTTGATCTGCAACAGGAAGAGTATTTATACGAAAATCATAATCCCTGTCTTTATATGTAATTGAAAAAGAACCATCTTGAGGTCTTCTGTGCTCAGCAATATTCATCTTTGAAATTACTTTCAAACGCGTTAATATAGCAGATTCGGTTTTGGGCGGTAGTCTTAATACTTCACGCAATATACCATCTTTTCTATATCTGACGACATAACCTTCTAAACGAGGCTCTATATGGATATCACTCGCTTTCATATCTATACCATCTGATATGATTTTATTTACAAATTTAACTACAATATTCGAATCATCTTTTAGCTCTTTTTGTGCTTGTTCAAATAATGTTTCTTCTCTATCAAAAGCTAAAGCCTGTTTTTCAATTTTCTTTATGATTTTACTTGTGGCTTTTTTATTTTCATTAAACAGGTTTTGTGTACACATTGAAAATTCATAATGAGTAATAATCAATATACTAGGTTTTAAACCTGTTAAAAATATAATATCATTTATTACTTTTTTATCATTAGGATTGACCATCCCAACAACTAAAACTTTATCATCATAACTAATAGGAAGTACTTTATTCATTTTAATAAAGTCTTCCGGCAACATAGATAATACAGAATCAGGAATTTTTAATTGTTCTGTAGTTACCGCTTCGTATCCTTGTTGAGCTGTTAAAGCTTTTTTTAATTCATCTAAAGTAATTACACCTTGCTGAACCAATATAGTACCAAGTGGTATATGCGTCCTTTTGGCTTCTACCAATGCATTAAAGATTTGTTCATTTGTAACTAAACCCATTTGGACTAATACTTCGCCTATTTTTTTTGAAAAATATTTTTCATCTGAATGATGTTCATCACCGTCTTCAACAGCATCATCTTCAATATTTTCATCATTATCATAATGTAATTGAATTTCACTAGAAGTTCCTTGTTCTGATACATCAACATTTTCTGCTGGTTCAAGATGAATACTTCCGATTACAAAACTCAAAATAAGCGAGAAATCTGAATCACTTACATTTTTGAAATTAACTTTATCTGTACCTAAAACCTTGTAAATAACAGACACAACATCATTTTGCCTTGTCGTAGGTTTTACAAGAACATATACAGATCCTTTTGCAATGCAAATTGGGATGTATGAATTTGTCTGCATATCTTTGGTATCAAATTTTGATACCAAAGAAAAATCAATTACAGGTTTTATTTTTTCTAAAATTGAACTAGTCATTATACTTTTTCCTAAAGTTCAGCAACATCCTCAGTATCTTTTATGATTCTCGGCGTAATCATAAACAGAAGCTCTTCCTTTTTCATCTCCTTCTTTTGATTTCTAAAGAAGAAGCCTAAAACTGGTATATCACCAAGAATTGGTATTTTACTAACTTCATTTTGTTCAGACTCTTGTATCATACCACCTAAGAGTAATGTTTCCTCATCCTTAATTCTTATACCTTTTAAATCCAAATTGTGTCTTTGTAACAAAGTTGCAGCTGTATAAGGAACACCACCATATGTATCAACAACCGGCATATATTCTGAGGAATAATCAGGTTTTATATCAAGTGAAACATATCCATCAGGGCTTATAAATGGAAGTACTTCTATCTTAATACCATTATCTTCACCTATTTCAAAAGTTTTTTGGACTGAAGCATTTCCAAACTCACCAGTACTAAAACTATTCAAAATTTGAACTGTCGTAGATTCAATATAATCTTGTGTTAAGTCAATAATAGACTTCTTACCGTTTGTTATAACAATTTTTGGATTTGCAAGCATTCTAGCTTTTTTATTTGATATTAGATAGGAAATTTTTTGAGTCAAAGAATGGACATCAGCACCGGTGCTAGGACCATGCCATGCATATGCATTAGTTCCAAAACCGTTACTATCAAAAGACATCGTCAAGTGCTTGCCATTATACATCCATGTATTTTGAAAATCTTTTGTACCTTCTTCATTTAAAGCAATAATAGAAATTTCCAAGTATGCTTGAGGTTGTTTTCTATCGTTTTCAAGAATGAAATCATTAACCATTTGAATTTGTTGTTCACTACCACCCATCATTGTAAGTGTACCTAACTCTGGCTGAACGTACAATGTCATTGTCGGCTTTGCTTGATAAGAAGATATATTACCAGTCGAAACACCACTCGTTAATACGCAAGCCACTGTTCCACCTCCAATTGCACCTTCAGGAGCAACCTTTGCAGCAGATTCTGTTTTCAAAGAAGCATTTAATTTTGCATTAAATGTACCGCCAGTTCCGCCATCTCGAGAAAGACTTCCTTCAAAAGGCAACTGGAATAATGTTTCGCAAATCATCTTTGCCATCTCAAATGGTGTTGTATGATTTACTCTGTATGTGGTCATTACAGGTTTTTTGTCAAATCTATCAACTATCTTTTTTGCCATTTGATAATCATTTTCTGTACCAAAAATCAACAACTCATTTTTTTCAGCATTTGTTGAAACAATTGGTCCATATGATAATCCTGGGGTATTCATTCCAAAAATATTTGTATTTAAGAAATGAGCTAAATATGCAGCATCAGCATACTTTACAGGCAATATACTAATATTATCCTTTGTCAAATTTAAAGTTTCAGCCTTTGATGTTGATACAACCAACATTGTTTTATCTTTTATTACATAAGTCAAATCAGTCATTTTCATGACCATTTTAAAAGCATCTTCAAGTTTAACATCTACCAAGTCCAATGTTACCGTACCAGTCGCTGACTGATGAAATACGATGTTTAATCCGGCTTTATCAGCAAACATCCTTAGTACCTGTTGAACATCTGTATTTCTTAAACTTAAATTTATTAATTGTCCATTATCATTAAAATTAACATTTCCTGTTAAATTAATTTTATTTGGGGTATTATACTCTGTTCTTACGGCAGGTTGTTCCATATCATACACAAGAGGAGCAGCAACTGCAATATTATAAGCAAGTACCGACACACACCCTGTAACAATCAATAGCTTTGATATGTTTTTTATCTTTCTTTTCATAATATATGTTTTTACTCCTCTTATTATTCTTTATTTTTATATCTTCCTGCAAATTTGTTTTCAAGATTTACAACTGCAGGCTGTTTTTCCAAACTACCACGAGTAAATAACTCTCCAACAGATGCTACATAACTGTTATTTTTATAGCTTATTTGTACTTTATCTTTTGTTATACTTTCTATCTTATAACCGGATATCGTATCACCAGCCTTAACAAACTGATCCAAACCATTCAAATTTATGATAGCTGAAGGACTCTCTGAATCATACAAAATACCCGATATTTGTGTTTGTAACAATTTTGTAAGATTTTCATCAGGAACAGACGTAACAGGCGGTTCAATTATTTCAAACTGTGTATCATTAATGGTTTCATAGGCCTGATCCAAAGATTTATCAACAACAGGTGGCTTAAACGGATTTAGTCTCGCAGCTTTATTGTACACAACCATTATTGAATTATTATCTTCATTATTTGAACTAGTCTGACTATCCTGATTTTCAAATAAATCAGTTTCAGAAACACCTTCTGAGCTGCTAACATCAGTCACTGTTGCTGTTTGAACATTTTCACCTTCACCGGTAACTACATTCGTTTCACCATTTTCATTAAAATTAACACTCATCATGTCCGAACTTTCACTACTAGCATCACTAAAAAATGAATTTGCTAAATCGCTACCATTCTGAGGTGTAACTGAAGTTCCAATATCATTAACTTGAGATACATTCTCTGTTTGTACATTCTCACTTGTTGCTTTAAAATTTCCAACTAATTTAGGGACAGCTATATATGCCCCTGCACCAAGTAGCAAAAGAAAAACTATAAGTAGTGGGAGTGGATTATTCTTCTTTTGTGTGGGTTCTTCATCATCTTCTTCATAATCTTCATATGAATCATATTCAGCATTCTGATCATTATCCATTGAATTTGAACCATTATCTGCAACATCTTCATATTCATATGTACCACTAGTACCCTGTTCATCAGAGTATTCTATATCTTCCCATTGATTTTCTTTATCTACCATATCTCTCACTCTTTATTACGAATATGCTTATTTAATATTTTACACTCA
>DVJT01000197.1 GCA_018716565.1 Candidatus Avigastranaerophilus faecigallinarum
TCATTTTCAAGTAATTCAATATCAACATAACGACCTTCTGTAACTTGATATTGTTTTCCGCCTGTTTCAATAATTGCGAACATTTCTTTATTCCTTTCACTTGAGGCTGTCGTAGCTTTCGCATTTATTAACGACATGCCTATCTACACACATGTACAATAGTTTACACTACTATACATTATGAATAAAAGTTTACCTTGTACATATTCCAAAGTCAACAAGGAATACTTGTAATATATGTTTCATGTTAAGTAAATTTAATTATTAAAAAAGGAGTGATAATAAATCACTCCTTTTTGATTTTAGTTATACAAACTATGCTTTTTGTTCGATTACTGCCTGAGCAGCTGCTAATCTTGCTTGCGGAATTCTGAATGGAGAGCAAGAAACATAATCTAAACCGATTTTGTTGCAGAATTTAACACTATCAGGATCACCACCGTGTTCACCGCAAACACCGCCAACAAGTTTCGGATTAACTTTCTTACCTTTTTCCATAGACATTTCAATCAATTGACCTACGCCATTTGTATCTAATGTAGCAAAAGGATTAGATGGAAGAATTTTTTGTTCAACATATCTGTTTAAGAACTTACCTTCAGCATCATCTCTTGAGTAACCAAATGTCATTTGAGTAAGGTCATTAGTACCAAAAGAGAAGAATTCAGCGTATTCTGCAATTTTATCAGCAGTTAAAGCAGCACGAGGAATTTCAATCATAGTACCAAACTTATAGTCAACTTCAACTCCTTTTTCAGCCATAACATCTTTTGCTACGCGAACTAATATTTCTTTAGCAACTTTAAGTTCATTAACATGACCGATTAAAGGAATCATAACCCAAGGTTGAACTGCATGACCTTCTTTCTTCAAATCACAGCAAGCTTTGAAAATAGCTCTTACTTGCATTTCATTGATTTCAGGATATGTTAAACCTAAACGGCATCCTCTTAATCCCATCATAGGATTTGATTCTGAAAGTCCTTCTACAACATGAAGAAGTTCTTCTTTTTCTTTTGCATCCTTACCTAAAGCTTTCAATGTTGCAACTTCTGCAATTAAATCTTCTTTAGATGGTAAGAATTCATGAAGTGGCGGATCTAAAAGACGTACTGTTAAAGGTTTATCACCTAATGCTTTGAACATAGCATAGAAATCATCATATTGCATTGGAAGAAGTTTATCTAAAGCTTCTTTTCTTGCTTCTGGAGTTCCTGCAATAATCATTTTTTGTACCCAAGGAAGTCTGTCAGGATCCATAAACATATGTTCTGTTCTGCAAAGACCTACGCCTTCAGCTCCGAATTTTAATGCATTTTCAATATCTTTTGGAGTATCTGCATTTGCTTCAACATGTAATTTCTTAATTTCGTTTACCCAAGTAAAGAATTTATTCCAGTTGTCGTCTATTTTTGCTTCAACTAATTTTACAGCACCTGCCATTACGATACCTTTACCGCCATCTAATGATATAATGTCGTCTTTCTTATAAACAACACCATTAGCACCTGTCAATGTTTCATTAGCAAGGTCAATTTTAATATCTTCACAGCCTGAAACACAAGGTTTTCCCATACCTTTTGCAACTACTGCTGCGTGAGAAGTAGCTCCGCCACGCAATGTTAATACACCTTGTGATACTGCCATACCATGGATATCATCAGGACAAGTTTCAACACGAACTAAAATTACTTTTTCACCTGCTTCACCACGAGCTGCGGCTTCTTCTGTATCAAATACTATTTTACCTACTGCAGCACCAGGAGATGCATTTACACCTGTTGCTATTTTAACTGCTTCTGCCATTGCTTTAGCATCGAAACAAGGTAATAATATTTGATTTACAGTATAAGGATCAACTAATTGAATAGCTCTTTCTTTTGTTATGATACCTTCTTCACACATATCAACAGCTATTTTTACTGCTGCTGCAGCAGTTCTTTTACCGTTTCTTGTTTGAAGAATATATAATTTACCTTTTTCAATTGTAAATTCCATATCTTGAACGTCTTTATATCCAAGTTCAAGTTTTTTAGCTATATCAACATATTGTTTATATAATTCAGGCATTTCTGTTTCTAATTCAGCAATAGGTTTAGGCGTTCTTATACCTGCTACAACGTCTTCACCTTGTGCATTTGTTAAATATTCACCATAGAATTTATTTTCACCTGTTGCAGGGTTTCGAGTGAATGATACGCCTGTTGCACAATCATCACCCATGTTCCCAAATACCATTGTTTGAACATTAACAGCAGTTCCAAAGTTATGGTCAATTTTGTTCATATTTCTATATGCAACGGCACGTGGAATATTCCAAGAACGGAATACTGCTTCAATTGCTTCTTGTAACTGAACATATGGGTCTTGAGGGAAATCCTTACCAGTAACTTCCTTTATAACATTTTTGTATATCGGAATTAAAGACTTCCAACCTTCTGCAGAAACTTCAGTATCAGATTTTACACCTTCACGTTCTTTTACTTTTTCAACTTCAGATTCAAAATATTTTTGTCTGTCCATTTCCCAAGCTACAGAACCGAACATTGTTAAGAAACGGCGATAGCTGTCATAACAAAATCTTGGGTTGTTTGTTAATTTAACCATTGCTTCAACAGTTTCATCATTTAAACCTAAGTTTAATATTGTTTCCATCATACCTGGCATAGAAACTCTTGCGCCTGAACGAACAGAAACTAATAACGGATTTGTTTTATCACCAAATTTTTTACCTGCTTGAACTTCAACTTCAGCTAATTTCGCTTTAACATCATCCATTAAGCCTTTAGGCATTTTGTTTCCGTTGTTTATATATTCCATACAAGTTTCAGTTGTTATTGTTAAACCCGGAGGAACTGGTAAGCCTAAATTTGTCATTTCGGCTAAGTTTGCACCTTTTCCGCCTAAAAGGTTTCTCATTGAAGAATTACCTTCTTTGAATAACCATACTCGTTTCTCTGTCATTCTCTTCTCCTTAATTAACTTAAATTTCTATTATTATTTAAACGATTAAAATGATTTTCATAAATTATCATGAACATGGCTTTTTCTCAATCTTAGAATTTACCTCCTAATAAATAATATTCACTACAATATAAACCTGTTCCAATAGGTGAACAATTAGATTTTAATTTTGACTTTAATCTTCCATTACCGAGTGCAGAAATATTGTTTCTGTATATATTCACAAAGAAAATGTCACGACCTATTCTATTTGGTTTTTTTACTCCGTTAATATCTACAAACATGAAAAACAATGGCTGAACTTCACTTATTATTTGATGTTCATTTTTTCTTACAGATAGAATTGTTCCATCTTTATCTATAATAAATTTATCAAAATAGAATTGACTATCTTTTGTGATTAAAGCTCCATTCATTTTTCTATAACTATATTTGTTTAATTCTCTTAAATCAATTTCTGCCAAATTAAAATATGGTTTGAATCTTTCTAATATATATTCTTCTGTAATAATTTTACCGGCTTCTTCTTCAGTAGGAATAATTGAACCTTCGTGTAAATTTACTAATGAGAAACAATAATTTAGTTGTTCATATTCTGATTTCCACTTCGCAATTCTTTGTGCTTGCTCCATATTTATTAAATTGAATGGTAATACAATTAATATGACTATTACTAAAATTAATATTATAGAAACTATATTGAATATACTAAAAGAAAGATTTTTCACTATGCCAGTTCCATTCTTCTTTTTTCTTTCATCAATTCATCATAAATCCAATCAGGAACAAAATTTTTACCCATAATTATATTTCCGTTATTTGGATTTGGTGCATGAAAATCAGAGCCACCGGTAATAATCAACCCATATTTTTCTGCAAGTGTTGAAAAATATTCTATTATAGCAGGTGAATGTTTCCTGTGGTATGCTTCAAGACCTCTAAGTCCAAAATTCATCATTTCTTTTGTTAATTGATCAGCAATATCAACATCAAAAGGATGAGCAAAAACAGGGATTCCTCCCGCATCATAAATAACTTCGACAGCATCAAAAGGAGTTACGGTTTTTCTTTGTACATAAACATTGGAAGCATCATTTATATATTTGTTATATGCTTCAATAACGCTTGCAGTTCCTCCTGCATTTGTTATTGCTTTTGCAATATGTGGACGTCCGATACTTCCTCCTGGTGCAACCTGTTTGGTTATGCTGTCATATGTTATTTTTATACCTTCTTTTTTAGCAAGCAGCGTGATTATTTCTTTTGTTTGTTTTACACGTGCTTGCTGTTGATTTTTTATTAACTTTTGAAAATCATTGTTGTGTAAATCCATAAAGTATCCCAGAATATGGACCTCATATCCTTTGTATATTGTGTTGATTTCAACACCTGGTAAAATTTCTATAGATTTATCTTTTGCATATTCTCGGGCTATATCGTACGAAAGCACATTATCGTGATCGGTAATGGCAATTGCACCAAGCCCTACATCTAAAGCGGTATCGACAATTTTTTCGGGTGAAAAAGCGCCATCCGAATAAGATGTGTGGATATGTAAATCGACTTTCACTTCCTTATCCTTTCATAATCATATTTCCTCACTAATATATTTTTCATTAATTCTTTCAATAGCTTCTGCTTTCCCAGTCAAACAGTCAATGGTAACAATTACTCCATTGACTTGGGAATTACCTGAAGCAGCAACATCTAAACGTTCGGGTATAGATGTTAATAATCTGTTGACGGAGGCTTCATATTCCATTCCTATAACACCCTCCATATCACCGCAAAAACCGGCATCTGTTATATATGCACAACAATCCTCATATATTCTTTCATCTGCTGTTTGAACATGGGTGTGTGTGCCAAAAATGCATGAAACTCCATGTTTTGCATAATATTTAGCCATGCAGATTTTTTCAGCTGTTGCTTCTGCGTGAATATCTATAATTATAACAGGTGTTTCTTTTTTTATTTTTTCTATTGTCTCTGTTAAAATTTCCCAAGGAGAATCTATTAATCCCATAAATGTTCTACCAAGAACATTTATAACTCCTATTTTACACTTTGGAGTTTCAAAAATTCTATAACCTTCGCCGTGTGTACCTTTTGGATAATTTATTGGTCTTATTAGTTTATCAGCTTCTTTTATATATTGAAAAATATCTCTTTTATCCCAAATATGATTACCTGAGGTAAAAGCATTAATTCCGTATGATATAAGTTCATTGTAATTCTTTTGTGTCAGACCAAAACCATGTGAAGCATTTTCTGCGTTGGCTATTATAAAATCAGGTTTATTGTCTTCTTTTATGTTCTCAATATATTTTTTTACGGCAAGTCTGCCTGTTTTTCCGACGATATCTCCTAAGAACATAATTTTTATTTTTGAATCTGACATAATAATAATCTAATTTTTCCTGTATATTCCATAAAAAGTCTATAAATTTATATTTTAAATCAGAGAGAGAATTCATATTAACTCAAATTCTCTCTCTGACTTTTTATTTCGCAACTTCTGTTGTTCTTATTTCTCTAACCACCGTTACTCTTATTTGACCGGGGTAGTCAAGTTCTTCTTCAATACGTTTTGCAATGTCTCTTGCTAGTCTTGCAGAGGCTACATCATCAAATTTTTCGGGTTGAACAATAACTCTGACTTCTCTACCTGCTTGAACTGCAAATGATTGCTTGATACCATCATAACTTAACGCAATTTCTTCAAGTTTTTGTAATCTCTTAATGTAAATTTCAAGAGTATCACGTCTTGAACCTGGTCTACCGGCAGAAATGGCATCTGCTAATTTTACTAGAACAGCTTCTATAGTATTTGCGGTTACATCGTCGTGGTGTGCTTCTATTGCATGAATAACTTCTTCTCTTTCTCCATATTTTCTTGCAAGTTCAACACCAAGCTCTATATGAGTTCCTTCCTGTGTTTGATCTATAGCTTTACCAATATCATGTAACAGACCTGCACGTTTTGCTATTTTTACGTTGGCACCGATTTCTGCTGCGATCATTCCTGCAATGTGACCTACTTCTAAAGAGTGAAGCAAAACATTTTGACCATAACTGGTTCTGTAATATAATCTTCCAAGTGTTTTTACTAATTCTTTATTAAGGTTCATAATGCCCATTTCCATAGCGGCATTTTCACCTTCTTGTTTGATTTTTTGTTCTATTTCAATTCTTGCTTTTTCAACCATTTCCTCAATACGGACAGGGTGAATACGACCATCTGCAACAAGTTTTTCCAATGCTAGTTTTGCAATTTCTCTTCTTACAGGATCAAAACAAGATAAAACAACTGCTTCCGGAGTATCATCAATTATTAAATCTACCCCTGTTAATGTTTCAAGTGTTCTGATATTTCTCCCCTCACGACCTATGATACGTCCTTTCATCTCGTCTGAGGGTAAACTTACAGTTGCAACCGTTGATTCAATAACCTGATCAATTGCACATCTTTGCATTACTGTTGTTAAAATTTCTTTTGCTTTTTCGTTAGAAACCTCTTTTATATGGTTTTCATTTTCACGAATAAGCGCATTTGCTTCTTGTTGCAAGTCGCTTTTAAGTTGTTCAAAAAGAAGATTTTTTGCTTCTTCTGATGTCATTCCTGAAATTCTTTCAAGCTCTTGTATCTGT
Organism: Candidatus Avigastranaerophilus faecigallinarum; assembly: GCA_018716565.1. GTDB lineage: Bacteria > Cyanobacteriota > Vampirovibrionia > Gastranaerophilales > Gastranaerophilaceae > Avigastranaerophilus > Avigastranaerophilus faecigallinarum. The sequence continues at coordinate 6,616 of DVJT01000197.1, forward strand.
TTTTGAATTGTCTCTGCAAGATAATCTTCTTTATCTAAAACTTCATCCATTTTTCTTTGAAGTTCTGATTCTTTGTTAACTATTGCTTGTTCTTTATCTTCAAGCAATTCTTCTTTTTTTGAAAGTTTGGCTTCGAGTTTTGAAAGCTCTTGTCTTCTTTCTTTTGTTTCTTCTTGAAATTTTTCAATATCCTTTTGTACAGCCTCTTTTGCAGCAATCATTGCTTCTTTTTTATAAAGGCTGTTTTTTTCTTCCATGTCTCTTAGTAATGCTTCTTTTTCTTTTTTACCTCTATTTGAATCTAAGAAAAACATTAGGCAAATAAAAACTAAAAAACAAACAAGTATTACTAAAGTATTAATATCAATCTTAATTTTCCCGTACCTCGTTCTTTCTAAATGCATACAAAGATGCACTTATGTAATATTAATATTTAAATAAATTTTACTTTAATTCATATATCAAAATTATGTTATTCTATTACTTATAGTAGTAATTCTAACATACAATAAGTGTTTTTAACAAGATTTTTATTAATTTTAATATGTTTAAAAAAATTTTTAAATTTATACTAGACATTAAATTTTTTTTATATTATATTACTTCTTGAACAAGCCTTGGTGGCGGAAGTGGTAGACGCGTTGGACTTAAAATCCAATTAGGCTCACCCCTAGTGCCGGTTCAAGTCCGGCTCAAGGCAAATTTATAAAGACTCCTTCGGGGGTCTTTTTTTATGTGACAAGTGCGAACGAGAAAGAAAGCGCAAATTCATCTTGCTCTATTCTTATAATACGGAATATATAGTTAAACTCCTTTTTTATTATCAAAATTATCAGCTATTATTGATGCAGTATTCGTTGTATTAATTGGAAAGGTTATTGTAGCACCAGTTTCGGGTCGTACAGTTACTTGTTTTGGGATATATTCATTAGACATTACCTCAATTGACGTTCCGAAGAAGTCTTTTGCATACATTCCATCAATTTCAATAATTTGTTGTTGTATAGCTTGTAGTTCTGTTTTCATTGCTTGAACCTGTTTTGCTAAAACTGTATTTTCGGGATTATTAACAGATTCTGTATATAATCTATACATTTCTTGTCCTTTTGTCTTATATTCAATAGTTAATTTTGATTTTTTGATTTGATCAAGTAATCTGGCTTCTTCACTCAAATCATAATTTTGTTGGCTTCTAAGTTTTGCCAATTTACTTTCTAATTTTGCTATTTCGAAATTATTTCCATTTCTTTGAGCAAGAACTTCTTCTGGTGTGAATTGATACTGATTAAAGTCACCGCCTATCCCCAAAAATCCTTGACCTGCGGCATTACTTTCTATACAATCTATGCCATCTCGCAGTGATTTTATCGCTGCTATTTTTTCTTCTTCTGTTAAATCTTTTAGTAAATTTACATCTATTTTGGAAGTATTAAATCCTGATGAATTTTGCATTGCAATTTTATATCTTAAATTATGTCCTCTTGCATAGTTTCTCATTGCAGTAATTGCATCATCTACACTATTATAGCCTTGAATGAATTCTTTATTCCCACGAACTAATGGTTCTACCATCGCTGTTAATTCATCATCAGAATAAGATACCATCTTATACAATTTGTCTTTTGCCAAAGCAGAAAAGTCCATTTTCATTTGTGAATTCAATTTTGGCGGTTGGGTAGTAGTTAGCCCAAATATACTACCGTCAGTTATTACGTTATCTTTTTCTCCTTTTTGAATCTTTTCTAATAAATATTCAACGGCAAGTTTTTCTTTTTCTTGCATAGGAAGTCTTTGTCTTAAAATTGCTTCATTTGCGTGTGTAGTTTCATGTCTTATGACATCTGGTAAGTCAAAAGAACCTTCTCTATATGCACTTTCATTTATTGTGATTGTATGGTTAGTTGAATTATAACCTCCACCTTGCTTTGTGTTTTCTTTTATTATTTTAATTTCAGGTCTTAATTTTTCCGGAATTCCACAGTCATCGCAAGCTTCTTTATATAAAGATTTTACTTCTGCTTCTATTTGTTCACTGGTCATAGCTGCACGTCTTTTACCTTCTTTTGTTTCGGTAAATTTCATTTTCTTTTTTTCTATATTTACTTTTGTTTCTTTTGTAAACAAAAACTTTAACATTTCTTTTACACGAGTAGAAATGTTGCTTGGTTTAAATTGATTTTTAATCGCTTTTAGTCCTGCTTTTGTAGTAAATAATGATTTAATTTCTTTTAATGCATCAAGTGTTGTTCCCTTATTTACTTCTTTTGATATTTGAAGCTTTTGGGCTTTATCCAATGAAGTTATCCCAAGTTCATTCATTAATTTGGCTTCTTTTGCTACTTTAGCGCTTTGTTTTGCGCCAATCACACTCATTGCAACACCGACAGTTCCTTGCCCAACTCCATTAAAAGCTTTTTCTGCTTGGTCGTATTCTTTATTTTTTATATTTGCAGCTACGTCAATTGCACTTTTACCTAACTGAAAAACACTCAAAGCTCCAAAACCTACAGCCATAATCGGACCTAAAACAGGGACTAAAGAACAAGCAACAGCCGTAGCCGCAACCATCCCTATTGTCATAACAGGGTGTTCAATAGCTGCCGTTAATGGTGATAAAACTCCTTTTATAAAATTTTTGGCACATTCCGAAATATCAAATTTGCCGTTATTTGATTTATCTTGTTTAATACTCGAAATTTCTATAGAATCAGGTTTATTTTCAAGTTTAATTTTTTCTTGCCTTTTTAAACTTTCTAGCCTATTATTTGATGCTATATTATTTATCTTTAAATTATTATTAACTTCAAGCATTATATTTTATACTCCATATTTACCTTTATATAAATAAAGGAAAGTATGGCTATAAAATTGACAATGTATTAATAAAAAATAAATTTGATTTTATTATATGTTTTATTAATCTTTTATATCACTTTTCAAATAGCTATATATATTTGAATATTCACTTGGTATTTGTATATTATTCTCTGTGTATTTCTTTTCAAACCAGTTTAGTACATCTTGTTTGGATATAAGTCGTGAATATAACAGCATTGCGGAAATAGAAATATTAGTATTTTCATCATCAAAGTACTTAAATATTTTTTCTGTATTGTTGTTAGAAGCGAAAAGAGAAACAATTTTATATCTTTTCATATTAGTTTGAACATCAAAAATAAAAATTAATGCAATTAATAACTTTGCAACATTATATTTCTTTAGAGAAGCACTATTAAATATTAGTATTAAAATTTTTTCATACAAATATACTAAAATAACATATATTAAAACATAAAGAAAAATTTGAATTAAATAAGAAGTTTTAAATTGCAATGCAATATAATTTGCAGTATACATTGCTATTGTTACATATAGAACAAATCCAATACAAGAACTTAATCTAAAATCATTCATTAATTTTCTCCTAAAAGTATTTTTATTTTTTATAATATAAATTTCCCATTAATTCTTTTTTCCAAGCTTGTAAAAAATATATAGATAAAATTAAATATACAAGCCACATAATAACAGTTGCAAAACAATTAGAACCATTTATGTATGCAAAAATCCACATAATTAAAGATATAAGATTTACAAAAAACCATATATACCATTGCTCAATACATCTTTTTACCGTTAGAAATTGACCAAAGATTGAAAATACAGTTGCTGTAGAATCTAAATATGGATTTGAATCTCCTGTTATTTTTAATAATATTGAAATAATAACTGATATTATTATCATCAATGTTAAATAAATAAATCTCTCTTTATTTGTAAGTTTTGTTTTTATAATTTCTCTTACATCTTTCTTTAAGTGTTTTTTCCATTTGAAAATCCCAATTATTTCCATAGGAAGATAATAGAGTATATATAAACATAGATTGCCGTAAAAACCGTTTCTTAATGATAAATATGAATAACAAAAAGTGCCTATAATACCTATAAAATAGCAAGATATTCTTCCTTTTCCTGCTAAAATAGTATAACTTATGCCGCAAACAGCAGAAATTAAGGCGATTTTATTATCATTTATAACAATAGAAGTTATGATTATAACAAAAATTACAAATGGAAATAAGAAACTTTCATATTTTCCAAAATTTTTAAATTCTTCTTTTATTAATTTAATTAATTCCATAAGAAGAATTATAAAATAAAATAAATTTTAATAAATTGTTTAATTTCTATTGTGTTTGTTGTCTGCTGTTATTATGAAAATTAATAGTGGCAGTATAAATAATTCCCCTTCATATAAAGGGTTTTGGAATAATAAAGCAGTGTTAAAAGGTTTAGAAACTATATCTGAACATGGAACTACTTTTGTTGCTGCAACTACTCTTGCAATGTCTGCAGGTATAAGACCAATTGCTATTAATTTAACTCCCGATGTAAAAAAAGAAAACAAACAATATGCTACTACTAATTCAATTGCATCAGGTTTAATAAAATTCGGCATAGTTGAAGCTATAGCAATACCAATTGAAAATGCTGTTAAAAAAATAGATAAAAACCCTGAAAAATATTTAACACCTCAAACAATAAAAGCATTGCAAGGAAATGCCAAAACTCTTGCAGAATCAAGAAGTTATAAATTTGCAACTCAAATATTAAAAATGGGAACAGGTCTAATTACTGCTATTCCTAAAGCAATGTTAACAGTTGCTTTAATACCTGTTATTATGAATAAATTATTTCCTAAGAAGGAAGAAAAGAAACTAAATCTTAATGAATTAATTTTTTCTAATGATGATAACATTTTTTCATCTGATTTTAATAACAAAGAATTAAGAACACCTTCTTTTAAGGGCGGAATAACAGAACAAACAGCTAAAGGTATCGGAAAGATATTAAATAATAATTCAGTACAGAATTTTGTAAAAAAATATTCTTCTCAAGATACTAATATTGCAAGAAATATGTCTATTGCAACAGATGTTTTGCTTACGGCTTCTTTTATTCATAGAACGGTTAAAAGCGAGAAAATAGAAAAAGAACGCAAAAAAGCTCTTATATGCAATAATGTTATTTCTACCGGTATTACACTTGCGGGCGGATATTCAATTGATAAACTAATTCAAAAGAATACAAATAATTTTATAGAAAATTTCAAAAAAGTAAATGGTAAAAATCCTAAACTTAGTAAGTATGTTGAGGGAATAAATATTCTAAGACCAACCATAATATTTGCGCTTCTTTATTATGGTGTTTTACCTGTATTTTCAACATATCTATCTGACAAAATAGATAAATTAACTCAAAAGACAAGTTCAAATCAGCTTAAAGAAACACATAAAATATAAATTTAGTTATTGTGTGTATGTTTTGGACGTAATAATAACATTTTTGTATCTTCTATTGCTTTTAAACCGTGTGGGATTCTTGCAGGCATGATTATCATTTCACCTGATTTTAATCTATAGGTTTTTTCTCCTATTGTTATATCTGCCAGACCTTCTATTATCTGTGCAACTTCATCTTTTTCATCACAATGAAGACTTCTTTCATTTTCCTTTTTGAAAGAAATTAAGGTCAATGAACTTTGTTCATTATCAAATACTGTTTTCTTATTTATTGAATCTAAATATTCTATATTGTGTAAATTTATAACTTCTGACATTTTAATTCCTTTTAATTTATATTATCTATTTTACCGAGTTTTTCTCTTCTTTTTTATTTTTTAATAAAAATACACAAGGAATTAGCAAAAATGCCGGTAGTGCAAATATTGCAAATACATCTACGAATGACATTAATTTTGATTGAACAAGAAGTTGTTTATATAAAACAGTATTTGCTTTGATACTTGCAATATTATCGGCAGAATAGTGCAAGAATTTTGATGTTAACATTGAAAGCTTATAGAGAAAAATGTTATTAAATTGAGTTAAATTATCAACTAAATATACTTGATGTGCTTGAGATAGTCTCGCTATTAGTGTATTTGTCATTGAAATTGTAATTGCAGTTGTTACACATTTACTTAAGCTATGCATACCTGCAGCTGAGGATAATGAACTTTTGGGCAGAGTTGAAAGTGCCATTGCAGAAACAGGTATAAAAGCCATAATTAGACCGAAGCCAAAAATAATATTCGGCAATATTGTACAAGAAAATGAATATTCAAGGCTTATATTAGTCATCATTAGTGTTGATATTCCTAAAAATAGAAATCCTGTGCCAATAAGAACTCTGCTATCTAATATTGTTGTAAGTTTTGGGACAATTAAAATTGCAACAAAGCAAGCAAGAGATCTTGCTATCATAGATGCACCGCCAAGCTGGGCAGTGTAACCCATTAAACTTTGTAAAAACATTGGTAGTGCAACAAGTGTTGCATATGCTATTACATTTAAGAATGATGCAAGTATAGTTCCTATTAATAAATTTAGGTTTGTAAATGCTCTTACATTTGTAATTGGATTCTTGTTTTCAAGCTCCCATACAATGAAAAACATAAATGCACATAATGAAAATCCTGATAACCAGCATATCCATCTTGCATCAAACCAACCGTATTGCTGACCTTTATCAAGTACAACTTGCATTGAAAATAACCATAAAACAATTGATATTATTCCTACGATATCAGGATTTTTAACTTTTACTCTTGCCGGATTATTCATAACATTGCAATGTATTAGAACTACCGAGAATATACTGATTGGAATATTTATTATAAATAATGCTTGCAAACAGAAATTATCAACCAAATAACCTCCAATAGCAGGCCCCATAATTGCTGAAACCATAACTGCTATTGAAAATATTCCCATTGCTATGCCGTGTTTTTCTTTTGGATATACTTGAAGAAGAATGGCTTGAGATAAAGGCATAAAGGGACCACCTCCTATACCTTGAACTATTCTTCCAAAAATTAATGTATTAAGGTTTGTTGCCATAAGACATATTAATGAGCCTACACCGAAGATAACTGTAATTAATTTTAAGAAGTTTCTTCTTCCGAAGTAGTTTTCCAACCATCCTGATATCGGTAACATTATTGCGTGGGTAATCATATAGCTTGTTACAACCCAGTTTACCTCATCTCTTGTTGAACCGAATGCTCCTGCCATATGTCCTACACCAACTGTTACCGTTGATGTTCCGAGTATTGAGGCAATGGTAGGAATCATTATTGTAAAAGCTACCAGCCAAATTGGAATTTTTAATCTTTGTTCAATTGTCCTTATCATTTTATTTTTACCTTTGGAACAACACTCATTCCCGGTATAATGTTATATTCTGAGTAGTCTTGAGTAAATGTTATTTTAACAGGTATTCTTTGAACAATTTTTATATAACTTCCTACAGCATTCTCAGGAGGGAATAAGCTTGCTTTAGCTCCTGATGCTCTTTGAATACTGTCAACTTGAGCTTTAAATTTTTTACCGCCAAAAGTATCTATTTTTACAATAACTTCTTGTCCTTTTTGCATTTTGCCGACTTGAGTTTCTTTGAAATTTGCAACAATCCATACTTCAGGAGATACAACTGTTAAAATGGGTTGTCCTACTTTTACATAATTACCTATTTCAACATTTCTGGATGATATTGTTCCATCTTGCGGTGCATAAATTTTTGTATAAGATAAGTTTAATTTTGCAAGTTCTAATTGTGCTTCTAATTTTTCTATATTTGCTAATGAAGCATCATTTTTTGCTTTTGCTGATTTTAAAGCGGAATTCATACTTTTTTGTTTTTCAACTGCTTCATTATAGTTTGAATTTGCAACTTCTAGTTGAGTTTTGCTTGAATCGTATTCTTGTTTTGTGCAAATTCCTTCTTTATTTAGAGCATCATATCTTTTGTAATCCTTTTTCGCAAAATTTAATTTAGATTTTGCAGAATCAAGATTTTCACTTGATTGTGCTAACATAGCTTCAGTTTTTTCTGTTTCACTTCCGGCTACATTAGAATTTGCAATTGCTTCAGATAATTCTGCTTCTATTCTTCTTACTTCTGCTTCATAATCTTTGGGATCTATTTCTGCTATTAATTGATCTTTTTTTACAGAATCGTTATCGTTTACATATAATTTTATTATATGTCCTGATGCTTTTGGTGCGACTGATATTAGTCTTCCTTCAACAAAAGCATCATCTGTTGATTGATAATAAAGAGAATGTATTATTGCTACAATCCCCAATATTAAGAACAATACTGCTGTTATAGCAGGTACTATAACTCTTTTCTTTTGATATGATTTTCTGTTCTTTTTCTTTCTTGCTTTTCTTTCATTCAAAAAATGATTAACCCTTTTTAACTCCTCTGGGGAGTGTTCTTTCTTTTTCTTTGTCATGTTTTTAATGCCTATTGTTATGTGTAAATATTTTTATGTTATTATAATATCACAAAAAATATTAGAGATGGAAAACATGAAAAGATTAATTATTATTACACTGTCGATTCTTGCATTGTTATTTGTTTACAATAGTTGCGATGCAAAGAAAAATGAAAAAGAAATAAATACTTTTGAGTATATGAACATGCCATTTTGGCAAAAATGCAATGATGAAATATTGGTTAATCATTTAGAAGAGTTATATAAAAATAACTTTGATCTTAAAATTGCCGCTTATCAAATAGAAGAAAGTAATAGAATTGTTAAAATTGCTTTATCGCAAGAATTACCCCATATTGCTTTTGATGGTTATGTTGGTAGAACGCTTACATCATCAGATGAACATTTTGGTGACTTGGTTATACCGGATTATTCACAATACAGATATCTTTTACCATTAACTTTAAGTTATGAAGTTGATTTGTGGGGTAAAAACAGATTAAGAACCAAGAGTATGCAAAAAGAACTTGAAATTCGGAAACAAGAACAAAAGAGTTTATATATTTCACTTTCATCTAATTTTGCTATTAATTATTATAATCTTATTAAAACCGATGAAATGCTTAGATTACAAGAAGAAGAAATTAAACTTCAAGAAAAAATATGTGATTTAATGCAAAAAAGATTTGATTTCGGTTTATCTGATAAAAATGAACTTTTAAAAGAACAAAAAGCACTAACAGTTCTTATCGAAGGAAAAAATAAACTGCTTGAAAGAAAAGATGTTTTAATTAATCAATTGAACGTATTTTTAGGTGACAGAAGTTTCAGAGATTTGGAAAGAAGTTCTTTTGATTCTGTTAAAACAAATCTTCCAATTCCTGAAAGTATAGATTTTAGTATTACAGAAAATCGTCCAGATGTTGTTGCTTCTCGTTTTAGACTTGAAAAAGCAGGATATGATGTCAAAATTTCTAAAAGAAATATTCTGCCAAGTTTTGTTATAACTGGTAATTTGGGATATAACGCATATAGTCTTGGAAATTTGTTCGGTTCAAATACAGGACTTGCAAATATTGGTGTTATTCCTTTTCTCGATATATTTGATGGTGGAAGAAAAATTAACGCAATGAAATTAATGAAAAGCAGATATAATAAACATTTTGAAGAATATAATAAGAGAATTCTTACTTCTGCTCAAGAAATTAATGATGCTTTATATTCTGCCAAAATAGCTAAAAAGAATTCTGCTAACGTGTCTGATCGTTTAAAACTTCAAGAAAATGATTCTTATTTAGTTTCAAGAAAAGAAGAAATTGGTACGGCAAATATAATTGATAGTTTAGTTAAACAAGAAGAGTTGCTTTTAGTAAGACAACAAAATGTTTCTTCTAAAGTCAATGAAATTATTGCATCTATTAATTTGTATAAAGCAACAGGTGGAGTTGATGTATTTACTACTTCGAATAATAATGATTTGTAAAATGATGATAAATTAAAATAAAAAAGCCATAATTGTTAGGAAACATTATGGCTTTTTATTTGTATAAATATATTTATTTTAAGAAATCGACTTTTCCTGTATCTAAATGATAATAAGCAGGAACTATTTTTACATTATTCTTTTTCATATATTTAACAAGTTCATTATCTTGAGATAATAGTTCATTAATATCTTGCATAACGTGGGCTTTTACAACATTATCGGAATTTATTTCTTTACCTTGTTTTTTACAATCTTCAATTGCTGGTTGAATAGAATCTTCTAATGCTTTTATATATTTTGTTTCTGAAACGCCTGATAGTGTAGCTGCAATAGCACCGCAATCTTGATGTCCCATAATAACAATTAGTTTTACACCGCAGTGCATAACAGCGTATTCAATACTTCCAATAACATGTTCATTTAATACGTTACCTGCGTTTCTTATTTCAAAAATATCACCCAGACCTTGGTCAAAAATAAGTTCAGGGGGGACTCTTGAATCAGAACAAGAAAGTATTACTACAAAAGGATGCTGTCCTTTTAACATTTCTTTTCTTCTTTTTTTATCAGAATCAGGATGTTGTTCTTTTAATTCTACAAATCTTTCATTCCCTTTTATTAGTTTTTTTAGTGCTTCATCTGCAGAGATATTTTCTGTATTATGGTTTGCCATACAGATATTTGCATTCATTAATAGGGTAAACGAAAGTATAAAAGAAAATACCAGTTTTTTCATTTCTACCTCTCTAATTTGTAACATTATTAGTTTAACTCAAAAATGTCTAAAAACTTGAGATAATATTATTTTTTAGAATATAATTTTCTTGTAGTGTATTAGGGGTTGTATTATGAGTGAAAAAGAAAAAATGATTAATGGTGAATACTATAATCCTGTTGAAGATGAACAGCTTACAATGGATAGAATAAGGGTTAAAGATTTATGTTTTAAATATAATGCATTACCTTCTTCTATGGAAAAAGAAAGACTTGATTTAATAAAACAAATTTTTGGTAAAACGGGTGAAAAAATTACGGTTGAATCATCATTCTATTGTGATTATGGCTATAATATTGAAGTTGGTGAAAATTTTTATATGAATCATAATTGTGTTATTTTGGATTGTGCAAAAGTAACTTTTGGTGATTATGTTTTTGTTGGTCCTAATTGCAGTTTTTATACACCAATTCATCCTATGGATGCAAAAACTCGTAATTCATATTTAGAAAAAGCAATGCCTATTACAGTCGGTAATAACGTTTGGTTTGGTGGAAGTGTTACTGTTTTGCCGGGTGTTACTATAGGTGATAATGCAGTTATTGGCGCAGGAAGTGTTGTTGTTAAAGATATTCCTGCTAATACTTTGGCTGTTGGTAATCCTTGTAAACCTATAAAAGAAATTGAACAATAACATAGAATTTATTTATTATAAAGAAATTTGATTTAAAATTGAATCAACACTTATTTCTTCCATACAAGGAGCATATATTTTGTCTGAACCTTTTAAATATTTACATTTTCTTTTATTGCAAGGTGCACATTCTTTTGGTGATGAAATATTTATACCGTTAGAATAACATCCTGTTCTTTCAACAGGCATGGAACCATATAAACCAATTGATTTTACACCAAGTGCCGTTGCAATATGTAATGGTCCTGAATCACCAGATATCATTAAATCTGCTTGGGAAATTATTCCGCAAGAATCTTCAAGTTTTAGTTCACCTATATAGTTTACTGAGTTTTTAATTTGATTAAGAGGCAGAAGAAAATCTTTATCTTCTTTAGCTCCATTTAAAATTATAGTTCCATTATATTTCTCTTGAAGTTTATTGCCTAATTCAATCCATTTATCAATGGGATAAGTTCTGCCTTGTCTTTTTGCAAAAACACCGCCTGCATTTATTACAATAAATGGTCTTTTGTAATTCTCCAGTTTTTTCTTTGCTTCATCAATAACCTTGTTCTCAAGATAAAGCTCTAAATGTTCCTGTTTTTGCATATTTGGGAATTCTTTTAAACCTGTTTTCCAAAAATTTGTTACGGCGTGCGATTTGAAGTCTTTTTTATAGACTAATTCTTTTTTTATTCCTGCTAAATGAACAAGAGCTCTTATTTTTAAAGAAGGTTGTAAGTTTATTGCTAAATCATATTTTTCCTTTTTTAAAATTTTTGCTAATTCCAAAGTGTATTGGGATAATAATTTGAATTTATTATCTAAGATAAGAAATTTATTTACATTTGGATTTGCTCTGAAAATAAATTCCATTATAGCACCTGAAAGATAATGAATTTCTACTTCGGGATTTGCTTTTTTTATAGATTGAACTAATGCTAAAGTATGTATAACATCACCAATAGCACCGGCTCTAATAATTAAAATCTTTTTATATTTTGAAATATTCATAAATAAATATTAACACAATTTTTTTTACTTTGCTTCCAATAATCTATATCTTTCTTCCCAAGATGGGTGAGTGGAAAAATAACTGAAAAATTCAGGTGTTTTTTCATTATCTTTAAGTCTTTTTATAAAGTTTTTACCACCATTATTTGTACCATATAATTTTATTAACATTCTACTTGCATATAAATCTGCTTCTTTTTCTTGTTTTCTTGAGTGTGATAGAAACTCGGTTTCTGAAATTCCTTGAACTATACTTTGTAAATGGCTGCTTTGACCGGTAATTAGACATAATGCAATTATTCCAACTTGTTTACTTATTGATTTTAAATGATCTCTATGGGAATAATGTCCTAATTCATGAGCAAGCACAAAGGCAAGTTCTTGTTCTGTAAGGTCCTTTTCTATAATTCCGGAGGTAAATATTATGTTTCCATCAGGAGAAATCATCGCATTTATTTCTTTATTCATTAATATATTAATATCAAATTTTGATTTGTTTTGAAGATTAATGTCATTTTTAATTATTAGTTCTTTCAAATGGTTTAATTGCACTATTTTCTTATTATATTTTTTATCTGTCTTTATATATTGTTTAGCAGAAAATATTGATTCTATTTTTAATTGAGTCTC
>DVJT01000198.1 GCA_018716565.1 Candidatus Avigastranaerophilus faecigallinarum
AACTTATTTGTAATTAATGAATTATTTGCATCAAAATAATAAAGTTGATTATCATTTGCAGTTAAAAATTGATTACGTAAAGGAATTATCCCCTGATTATTTACCCAGTAATCTTTCCCATTAACATTTAAACTTTTATTCTTTATTAAGGCACCATCGTTACCGAAGTAATAGGCATTTCCCCATCGAACCATATAACGATTATCCCAACGGGCTCCGTCTGCGCCAAAGTAATAAGTATTACCCCAATTATTATAAAAACCATTATCTAGCCGAGCACCATTAGGTTGAAAATAATAAATTCGACCCCAATTACTATAGAAATCATTTTTAACTAGCTGTCCTTCTGAGTTATAGTAATACGTATTATTATTTATTGTTGGAAAAGTATTAGGAGTTCCTGTTTCAGGAATAGTTTGTTGTGCTACATCTTTATTTTCAGTTGCCTCAGGCTTAACCGGTGTCTGATTATCACTTTGAGTATCAGTTCCAGTACTATTATCATTACCTTGTAGAGGGTTAGTATTAGTAGGAGTTCCAGTAGTTAGAGTATCTGCAGCAGGTGTCTCATTATTAGGCACCATATCTGCATGCGCTATCGAACCTAGACTAATACCTAGCCCTAGCGAAATTGTAGCAACAGCAGCAACACACCATCTTTTACCGTTTTTATACATTTTAAAATGTTTTTTCATTACTATCCTCTCCAATATCCTCTTAAATACAGTTTCGATAATATTATATACCTTTATATTATTTTAGTTAATTTATTAAAACGATATGACAATTTATTGCTAACGTAATTCAGTGCTTTATTAAAGATAATTCTTTTTAGGCAATCGATTAATATACAGATTATAAAAACAAGAAACGAATAATATAATCCCATTAGTAAGTAAGATTGCCAATTTTGTATATATTGTTGAGAATTAATTAAATGTTTCCATAATATAATTCTAACAAAAGAATTATCATGAATTAGATAAACTCCAAACATCGAATTAGCTATATAATTAATAATAGATATTCGACCAATGTTAATATTCTTAAACATAACAAATAGCGTAACACCCATAAATAGTGAAAACGGATTATTCAATACTGCCATGTTTTGTGTTAAAACGTTGTACATATTCTTATTATTTAAACTAATTATTAACAAAATAGGTAAAATAGCTGAAATTATAAAACTAATACCTGTTATAAAAAGGCTGTTAGACCAATTAGGATTATATCTTCTTATATAACCAGCAATTAGGTAAAGTTCACAAAAATAATTACTTTCTGTATAATTTGTAAAATTAATATTATCAATTTTACCTGGAAAAATATTACCAACTATTGCAAAAACATTCCAAATTAAGAATAAAAATGAAATTATTAGCAATAATTTTTGTTGCGTAAAGTTATTTAAAATCATGTTTAAAATAGGCATTAAAAATAACATTACTATATAACTAATTACAAACCAGTAATTACTTGGTAAGGGAAATGGTAACCACATATCAACATTTTTTATTGGCTCAATATAATTTGGAAACCATGTGATTACTACATAATATATAACAAAGCTATAAAATATAGTTTGAATCATTAAATTAACTGGTCGATTAAAATTAAATTTCTTATCACTTAAAAAGTAGGCCCCAATAAGCACAAATGCTACTACCCCAGCTTTTCCAATAATTAGCAAATAATTATACACTACTTGTACTGAGGCTCTATGCATATCAAATTGTTGTCCATTAAATGTACCATGATAAGCAAAATGATGAATCAAAATCATAAACATACTCAGTATTCTCAATAATTCAAAGTTAGATAATCGTTTATATTTTTTCAAAAGAATTCTCCCATAATTTATTTTCTCACAAAAAAAGACCGGTAAAGCAAAATCACTCTTTTGCTCAAGCCAGTCTTTTTATAACGTTAAACCGTTGTTACAGCACCACTACCATTATATTCTGCCGCAACTTGTCCCCAGGTTAAGTATGAATTAGCTCCATGTCCAAATGGGCCTGAACCTGAACTACCAGCTGGTGAATTAATACTATAGTAACAAGGATCATAAACATGGAAACGCCCATTGCTTATTCCAAGAATTACTTTTGCATGGTTACGCCATGCATAAGATGCTTCATAAGCAGAGAAGCCATAATAAATTACAGGATGACCTGAGGCTACCCAGTTATATATTTGCGATAAACTACTTCCTGATATATCTCTTAATCCGCTATCCCATTGGCGACCATAGTTTACTAAATCTCTAGCAGGAATAATATGAGTAAAACCGCCACCAAATACTCCTCCTCCTTGAGGAAGGTGTGTATATGCATAGTATAGTGGTAAATTAATCCCTTTGACGCTTGTTAACATTTGTAAAGCAGCAACTGAACATCCTTCAGGAGCATAAATAGGAGTAAATTGGCTTTGATAACGTACTGAATTTAAGATTCCTTGATTATTTGCATAGTAATCATTGCCAAAGAGCATTATAAAGCCATTCGTCAATAATGCACCATCATTTCCAAACCAGTAATTGTGTCCCCAATTATTATATAACCGATTATCCCAGCGAGCACCATCACTTCCAAAGTAATAAGTACGACCCCAGTTGTTATAGAATCCATTATCTAAACGACTTCCATCCGCTTGGAAATAATAGGTACGACCCCAATTACTATAAAAATTATTATCTAAACGACTTCCATCCGCTTGGAAATAATAGGTACGACCCCAGTTGTTATAGAATCCATTGTCTAATCTGGCACCGTCTCCTTGGAAATAATAGGTTCGGCCCCAATTATTATAGAATCGGTTATCCCAACGAGCACCATCATCGCCAAAATAGTAAGTACGACCCCAGTTAGTATAAAATGTATCGGTATTCAACATACCACTGTCATTAAAATAATATGTGTTTTGCCCAATAGTTTTTATTCCCTTAACTAATTGTCCATTATCATAATATGATTTTTTATCACTAGTCCAACCATTAGCCACTTTATTTATTTCTGAAGGATCTGTGGATTGTGGGACAACTGGTTGTTGAATTTGTTTATTATTATTATTTAAATCTCCTAAATCATCTTTATTTGTAGTATTACTGTTATTACTAATATTCTGTTGTTTTGTACTATCTTGAACTTGAATATCTTCAGGATTATTGATCTTTTCTACAGCAGAACTATTTTTTTGATCAGTTGTTGAAGTATTCACTGCTACAATTGTATTTGGCTCTACATCTGAGTCTGCATTAACTGTTCTAGTTGTTAAAGTTGCTCCTGCAATAATAAATGTGCTTAGTAATGCATAACACCATAATTTTCCTTTTCTAAACATCTTATAATGATTTTTATTTTCCACTATTAACTCTCCCATAGAATAAAAATTCTTTATTGATTATATACCTTAATTATCATTTTGTCTTTACGAACTTTTGCCAATTTTAAATATTAATTAAAATAAACTGTATACTCTCCAAATATTTTCTTTTTAAAGCTCGATATATCATTAATTTTTATATCATTTGGAATAATATAAACACTATTTTTATTCAATTTATTCAAATTTGAGTAATCAAAATACCATTTCCCAATACGTCTATAGGAATTAATATCACTCCCATTTGTAAACAATTCTTGCCCTTTTTGCTTATTAAATTGATATGGTGACATACCTGTATAAAAAAGATAATAAATATACTGACATCTACGATTAGATAAAATATAATGTTGCTCATTCACATTAAGCTTTTTTGCAAATTGAATAGCTTTCCCATAATCTTTTGAACAAACATTAGAGTTTGGGTCAAAATCATTAATAATTATTGAGTTATTTTGATAATAAAAACTATATAAAAATACAAACGTAAATACCATAGAAAATACTATAAATCCGTAAACAAAGTAATTATTTTGTGATAAAACATTTATTCCTCTAGCGCTAAAATATAGCAATACAATTATTACACCATTTAAATGAGTTAGAGTTGCTCTTACTAAAAGAATTAATAAGATTGACGATATGCCAAGAAATAAACTAAGCACATCGAATTGTGTTGAATTATTTATAACCACTATAAATCCTACTATTGAAAATAATATTAATCCTACTAGTAAAGAGTTTTCTCCTGGTGTACTAAGCCATATCAAACCATCATTACCATTATTTAATAAATTAAAGGCATTTACCCCATTCTCTATAATTGCTTTTAATTTATTTCCACCATCTGAAAAGACAAACTGTCCTGCTCTACTAGTTTTCAAATATGGAATTGTCATTCCAAATAAGCTTATATTTCTCTTCAAAACATAATTATTGATGACAAAAAGTAAAATTGGTAAACACGTTATAACATTCACTATAATTCCAACAATTCCCCATCGTATCATCTTTCTATATCTAATTATATATAAATAGAATAATGGTGTGAAACTTATTAAAAATATCCAATACCCAGAATAGCTATAAGCAATCAATGATATTAATATCGAGATTTGTAGTATATAACGTGACTTTGGACTGTTTGAAAATAAATAAAATGTATCAATTAGAAATATAAGTAAAATGGGCAGAAGCATACTTTCTATTGCTAATTGACTAATTCTAATCGTAAATGGAACAAGAAAAAAGCAATAATTTAAAATTAAAATAAACGACTTACTCTCTTTTACTTTAACTAAAACAATATTTGTATAGACAATTGCAACGATACTCAAAAGTACTATGGGTAACCGTACTGAAAAAACAGTTAACCCTAAAATTTTAACAAAAGGAATAACAATTAGTGGATATAAAATATTCATTCCACTTCCCCATGCATATAGGTACATAGGCCATTTGTTAAGTACTATATCTTTACCATATTTACCTAGGCTATTAGCATTTACACCAACCATAGCCTCATCCATATTTAGACCCATTCTATCAAAATTATATAATCTTAAAAAAATTTCAAGAAACATAAATAAAAAAATAGAAAATCTAAATACCTTTGAAGTATTCTTTAAAGATACACTAAATAATAAAGATACTACTGCTGAAACAATAATTGAAAAAAATAAGTTCATAATTTCTCACGATATCAATTCTTTTTACTTATAACCACATTGATTGCATTTGTAATTCCTAATGAAGCTAATATAAAAATATATGGTAAAAATTGAATAAGATATCTACTCCTCCCACCTTCAAATATTAATAGAAAAATCATTCCACCTATAACAGTATATTTAAAGAACTGAACTTTTAATTCTTTTAAAGGTAAACTTAAAATTAATCCAATTAAAACTATTACCCATATAAGCTGATTTAGTAATGCATATCCCTTCCAATTTTGTCCTGATTCAGATGAAGTAAAAATTTTTTGAATTTTATTCATAAAATGATCATGATAATTTTCAAAGGGAATTAAGAAACCTACTCCTTGTGCTTCATTTCTCCAACCAAATGTTGCATCTGAAGTATTGTTAGATTGTTTAATAACTAAAAATTTAAGATAATTTGTGAGACCCATTTCATTTAACTTTTTTGCAGCGCTTTCTATATTCATTTGATTTCGCTTTTTTGGATCTTTTACATCAAAATTTTCTTTTGTATTTTGAGGATCATATCCTCCCTTTTCAGTCATCCCCATTACTATAAAATGAGACATTGGCATTGTCATTCTACTGTCAATATTATAAATTTCATTATGGTGTTGATAGTATTGAAGAAAAGAAAAACTAATCCCCAATGACAATAAAAAAGCTACAAAAAATTTTATGTTTTTTCTTACACTTATATATTTTATGACTATAGATAAAATTCCAACTATGGTTAGTGCTATATAAACTATTACTAAACTTGGTTTAATAAAATATCCTATTACACTTAATACACCTAATACTATATATAAACAATAAGTTTTAATTATTGACCGATTATCAAATAAAAATGAAAGAATATAGAGTATTAATGAACTAACAAAAAAGCCTAGTGTATCACTATAGAAAATCACGACATATGGAGATAGCACTATTAATATCCATGAAAAAAAGCCTACTAAATACGTGACTTTTTTCTTTTTAAATATTCTTTTTACTGCATTTATTAAAAAAACAAACGATAAATCTAAAACTATAATATTTATATTATTTAAAACCGTAGTTAATTCCTTAAAATTACCTAGATTAAAAGCTTCAAATATGAATTTCTCAAATCTAAATAAATAAAAAGTATTAGGGTAATAAGAAAAATACATCATCCCCAACCAATTTTTTTGACCTGAGGCAGCTTGGGCTACAATGCTCGTATCCCACCAAGTATTCCCACTTAACGTCTTAACTAAAATAAACTGCCAACAAAATGTCAAAATAATGGAAATAAATATTATCCATCGTCTTAAATTAAGTACAATCTTTCTAAGAGATTTACTTTTTATAAAAGAATAAGTAAGAACAATTAGGAATACGAGTACCCAAAACATAGACTTAGTTATAGAAGCAAAATCAGTAGGGATAAGACTAAGAGCTCCAATAATAGAAATAGAACTCAATATAAATAGAAAAAAATTCAGTAATTTATTACTTGATTTAATAAACATTATTCTATCCTTTTACAACTTTGCCGTTAACTTCACATCAGGATACTTTTGCTTAAACCAATTTTCGGCGAATTGATTTTCAAATAAGAATAGTGGCTGATCATGGATATCCTTGACTAAGATGTTTCGTGATGACGACATCTTTTCATCTAATTGGTCTGGATCAATCCACCGGGCAGTCTTAGTTCCCATTGGTTCCAT
>DVJT01000199.1 GCA_018716565.1 Candidatus Avigastranaerophilus faecigallinarum
CACATAAAATATGCACAAAATGCAGATGTATTGACATTATGTCATAATAACTATGCCCCAATGGAACTTTCACGTTTATCTCATTATGATTGGCAATTAACAGATGTTATGTTTGAGCCTCAAATTTTGCCGCCTACAGGACTAAGTGCTGTTTGGACAGGCGGAAATGAAAATCCTACAACTTATAAATATGTAATTACGGCTGTTAAAAAAGATACATATGAAGAAAGTAATCGTTCTGAGGAAATATCTGTAGTTGGTGAGTTAGAATCATCTTGGGGTACTACTGAATATATTACAATAACTTTTGAAGCAGTTGAAGATGCTGTTGAATATAATATATACAGAGATGTTAATGGAGTTTTTGGTTTTGTAGGTACAACTTCCAATACTACTTTCACTGATAATAAAATAGAACCTGACTTGACATCTACTGCGCCAATATTTACAAATCCTTTTGAAAATGATAATAATCCGGCTTGTGTAAATTATTTTCAACAAAGAAAAGTTTTTGCCTGTCTGAAAAATAGCCCCCAACAACTCGTTGCATCTCAAACATCAACTAATAATAATTTTAATATTTCAAGACCATTAAATAGTTCTGATTCAATAAATATAACTCTCTCAGAACGTGAAGTTAATGAAATAAGACATATTATTGCGATGAATGATTTAATATTGCTAACCTCGGGTGGAGAGTGGAAATTAAATGGTACAGATGGTGCTTTTGCGGCATCTTCTTCTTTGGTTGCATCTCCTCAAAGTTTTTATGGCTGTTCACATGTTCCGCCTGTTGTTTCAGGTAATATGATTATTTTTGTGCAATCAGGAGGTAGCGTTGTTAGAGATTTAGGCTATACTTATGTTTCTGACAGTTATGACGGAGAAGAGTTATCTATATTTGCAAATCACCTTTTTGAAGGTAAACAGGTTGTAGATATGGCGTATTCTAAAGAACCATATAGAATCCTTTGGTGTGTAATGTCTGACGGGACAGTAAATGCTTTAACTTATAATAAAAAACAAGAAGTTGCAGGTTGGCACAGGCATG
Source organism: Candidatus Avigastranaerophilus faecigallinarum (assembly GCA_018716565.1). GTDB lineage: Bacteria > Cyanobacteriota > Vampirovibrionia > Gastranaerophilales > Gastranaerophilaceae > Avigastranaerophilus > Avigastranaerophilus faecigallinarum. Next base: position 1,052 of record DVJT01000199.1, read on the forward strand.
AAACTAAAGGCTTTTTTGAATCTGTTGCAGTTGTTCGTGAAGATAATGAAGACGTAGCATATTTTGTTGTAAAAAGACAGATAAATGGGAAAACAAAGCGTTTTATAGAACGTTTAGCTTCAAGATATGTTGAAAAAACAGAAGATGGAATATTTCTTGATAGTTCATTGTGTTATAAAGGTGAACCAATACAAAATATAACAGGATTAGAACATCTTGAAGGCGAAAATATAACTATACTCGCTGATGGCTGTGTTGTTGAAAACAAAACTGTTCAAAATGGCAAAATACAACTTGATTATCCGGCTTCAACTATTGTTGCAGGTTTGCCATATGAATTTGAGCTTGAAACATTAAACCTAGAAGGTGAAAATACTCATGGACTTTTAAAAATAGTCAATGAAATAAATATCTGCATAGATAAATCAAGAGAAGATTTTTTTGTTGTCGGCACAAACGGGACTTCGCTTCAAAATATTAGAAGTATGAATAGTATTAACAATCATAATTATTTATATTCTGGTAATGTAAATGTATTTTCATTTTCTGACTACAGTGAAAATGCAACTGTTCATATAAAACAGATTTATCCTTTACCTTTGACAATAAATTCAATCTCTTTAGATGTTACGGTGGCAAATTCCAATGATTAAAGAGTGTAGCGAAAAATCAGAAATTATTTTTGTTCTTGAAAATTTAAGAAAGGAAGATAAAGAAGAATTAGTAGCTTTATATGGTGATGATTGGAAAATTAAAACATTAAATGATTTGGAAAATAAGAAATTTCTTGTTCTCTATGGGAAAGATAACTATTCAAATATTGTTCCAATAGCAATTGGTGGTTTCTATGAATGTTTTAATGGTGATAAATCAATTGCATGTGCTTGGCTTTTATCTTCTTCATATATAAAAATAAATAAGTCCATATTTCTGAAAGAATTTAAAAACCAACTTCTATTTGCAGAAGAAAAATATGAGATTATGTTTAACTTTATACATAGAACAAATTTTAATGCTAAGAAATGGTTGGCAAAGTTTGGTTTTAAATTTGATAATCCTAAACCTAAAAATATTCCTGTTCAAGATGGATTTGAGTTCTTTTATAAAGTAAATAAGAAAGGTAATTAATAATGTGTTCTATATATGATGCAGTACAAGCTGCTGCAAATTTAGTTGTAGCAGCTGTAGAAATAAAAGAGATACAAACGCAAAAAGCCGAAAGTGAATATCAAACAGAGCTATACACAAAACAAGCGGAAAAAGCAGAAAAAGATGCGGCTTATGTTCGCCAAGAAGGTATAGAAGAAGCAAGGAGGAAAAGACTTCAGTCTATATTGAATATGGGAGAAGAAAAAACGAGTCTCGCAGCCGGAAATATTGGTTTGTCTTCACAAATGGCTATAAATATTGTTGATGATGAAAAATTAAATGGTGAACTTGATGCACTTACAACATTGAAAGATTCAGAAAGAGAAGCTCAAAAATATATGGATAGAGCAGAACAATATTACGCTCAAGCCGGGCTTACTTCTTTTAGAAGTAAGAATCGTTATTCAAGCGGTTTGATGACTTCCGCAAGCGGTATATTATCTCAAGGCAGTATGTATTTAAAAAGTTTTTCTAAGAGTAAATAAGAAGGTGTATTATGGAAGGAAATCTCAATAAAGAGGGAAAAGGAGAATATTTTTCAATAAGAAAAATACCTGTTACAGAAAGTGAAATACAACAGGAAGCTTTATCTGATAACCATATAGATAAAATTAAGATATTAGAATTAAGTAATATTATTGATAAATGGGAACAAGAACTTTTATTTTCAGAAAATGGATTTTTTTCTTTAAAAGGGAAGACTGTAGAAGGGAAAATTAACGAATTTGTTGCAGAACTTGATGGTTTTATTGATTCTAAAATTCAAGAGATTGCATTTGTTGATAATTCTTCAAAAAAACTTGCCAAAACAATTAAAATAGAAAAAATTGAATCAATAAAAAGAAAAATGAAAGCCCATGAACAAACAGAACTGAAAAACTGGGAAACTGAAGTTTATGAGAATGCTATAAAATCATCCATATCAAGGGCGGTATTGTATAAGTCTGATGTAAATATTATAGAATCATCTTTAAAAAATGGTTTATCCGTATTGAAAGTAATGGCAGAGAATGAAGACTGGACTCCTAAAATTTTAAAATATCGAGAAGAAAAATATAAATCTGAATTTTATTCTTCTTTGATAGATGCATTTATAAAAGATAAAAATCCAAAAGCAAACTTTTATTTTAGTAAATATAAAAATATATTAAATCTTGAAGATACAGAAAAATTTGAAAAATCAATAAAAGAGCTTAAGAATAATGTTATTGCTTATAATTGGGCAAGGGAACTTTTCTCTTATAACATGGTTAAATCCGAGCAGGAAAAAGAAATAAAAACAATAAAAGATAAAGAAATAGAAAAAATAGTTAGAAATTATATTTATGACTTTTCTTTATCGGAGAAAAAAAAAGAAGAAGTAATTGCAAAAGAAAAAAATATCAAAAATTGGCAGGAAATAATAGAAATAGCTAAGACAGATATAGATAAAGCTTTATTATATATTGATTTTAATGGGAAATCTGATGATATAAAAAGCAAAAAGGAATATATAAAGCTAATTAAAAAGCAAGATTTTATATTGACCGATAAAAAACAATTTGTATCATTATTAGCTGAATATTTTGAAAATTTTGAAAAATTTAAAACAAAAGATATTTCAAATTATCAGAGTTGTTTTTCCAAAGAAGATTATGAATTATTTTCTAATTTACAAAAAATAGATAATATTGAATTTTTTAAGCTAAATGTTGATTATAAATATGTAATTGATGAAATTAAAAAATTAAAAATAAATAAAGAAGAAGATAAATACAATATATTTAAATTAATACTAACCGTAAACAACGAATATAAGCAAAATAATAACAAGAATCCTGATTTTGAAGCAAGAAATAAGTTAATATCAACAGTTTTGGAAAGATTTAAAAATAAAATGTAAGGAGAAAGGAATGACTGTATCATCAATTGTTCCCGTAAATACATATACGGGAAATTCTACTGTTAAAAAATTTGATTTTGATTTTTTAATAGAAAGTGAAAATGAATTAATAGTTCAGCATATTAGTGAAGATAATGTAATAACTACACTAACATTAGGAGTTGATTATTCAATCAATGAAATTGGTAATCAAAATGGAAGCTATATTATATTTCCTTTGGAAAATTCATCACATAATATTTTAAAAGAAAATGAAAAAATAACTTTAATGCTTACTTTAACAATCAAGCAGGAGAGTGAATTTAAAAATTCTTCTTATTTTAATTTGAATATACTGGAGTGGACATTTGATTATATAGTTAGAATCCTTCAAATACTAAGCCGAAAAATAGAAAGATGTGTTAAAGTCGGTGAGGGGTTATCAAGTTCTCCTGATGAACTTATGGATGAACTGAATGAATCCAAAAGAATTGCTATAAGTGCTGCAGAATCAGCTTTAGAATCAAAAAATATTGCAGAAGAAAATAAAAATGAGTGTATTGAGTATTTGGAAGAATATAATCAGAAAGTTCTTGATTTTAATAATGAATATAATGAATGTTTGCAATCAATTATAGATAAGGGTATAGATACAAGGTGTGATTTGGATTTAGCAAATCTTTCAGAAACAGGAGAAAAGCATTTTCTTAATAAAACCCAAGTTACAAATTGTATCTTAGAAATACCACAAGATATAAATATTGAACTTTCTGATGGTGTATTAACTCTTAAAGCAGGTAGTGTAGTATATGTTCCGAATGGCTTAAATACTTTTAAAAAATTAACTATATCAAATAATTTATCTATGTCTTTAATTGCTGGTTCAACGGATTATTTAGTTTTTGTATCGGAAAACGGCTTAACATTACAAAACAGAGTTGTAAAATCTTCGTTATCAGGCTCAAGTGACCCAAATACAGGCGGTACAACATATTACAATACAACTAATAATAAAATAATATCTCATAATACAACTGGTGATGTTCAAGTATCTTTTCCGATTGCAAGGATAACGGTGTCTAATAGCGTGATAACTTCTATTTCTCAAGTATTTAATGGCATTGGTTATATAGGTAAAACGTTATTTGCGCTACCAAATGTAAAGGGATTAATTCCTAACGGTAGAAATGCAGACGGAACACTAAATAATACGGAACTAACGTTAAGTAAACCAATTACTTATACTAGAACAGATACATTAACAGGTAGTTATGGGTTATTAATTACTTCGGTAAGTATAAACGCTTCATCTGCTGAATATAACTATACAAAAAACCTTAATATCTTACCGTCTAGTGGTGCAATCAATAATGGTATATTAATTGGAAGTGTTACACATACAAATGGAAATGTTACAAGTATTTCAACTGATTATACCTTTCGGGCTTTGAATTATAACGACACAGATTTTATTTCCAGTCAAGCATTTCCCAGCAATAAGTATATTGATTTAACAATAGGAACCAATGGCTCGAGTTATAAGGCTTCTTCTAATGGATGGTATTTAATATGGCTTACGGATGGTGCAACTGCTTATTCTGGTAAATTTATCACAATGAGAAATGAAACAACCAAAATGGGATCATATTCATTAATGGATAAAGTTGGATATAATAATATTTTCTTACCTGTTAGTAAAGGGCAAACTATAACAATTTGGTATGATCTACCTGATGTTAGTAAACTAACTTTTCGTTTTATATATGCACAAGGAGAACAATAAATGACAAATTATTATGTAGTTCAAGATAATAAAATAACATATGTTGATATAGATAAAACAAGATTAATTAATACAGTTGGAGAAAATGCTGAAATATTTGAAACAGAAAGAAATCTTTCTTTATCTCATGATCTGAGTGAATATATTT
>DVJT01000200.1 GCA_018716565.1 Candidatus Avigastranaerophilus faecigallinarum
ATTCTACTTATATGTTCATTTACACAAAAAGAGGAAAAAATAATAAATATAAACGATATTATTTTTCTGTTTAATTCTTCCATAAATAATTTTAAAGATTTTTATAATGAACAAGCAGACAATATTATAAGTAAAAATCCAGACATTGTAGGAATACAAATTACAAGCGGTGATGCATTTTTTTCAGGTTTATACTTATGCTACCTAATAAAACAAAAAAATAAAAATATTCATATCAATATCGGAGGAAGTTATTTCGAACTTTATTATAAAAACTATAAAAACTTAAATGAATTTTTTAACATATTCTTTGATTCCATATCGATAGGAGATAGTACAAAAACTGTTCTAGAACTTACTAAATATGTAAAAAAAGAACTTACTATAGAAAAAGTAACTAATTTACTATATACCCAAAATGGCGAAATTAAGTTCAATGAGAATAAAACACCTACCAGCATTAAAGACCTTCCTTTTCAATCTTTTAAAGGTTATAAAGAAGAAGATTATTTCTTACCGGAGTTAGTACTTCCTGTTCGATGTTCAACAACATATTCTTGTTACTGGCATAAATGTATATTTTGTACTTGCTCTGGAAATTCAAAATATATACCAATAAAAGTAGAAAGATTTGTAGCTGAAATTGAATATTTATCAAAGAAATATAATACAAAACATTTTATATTTTGGGATAATGCAATACATCCAAAATATATTGAAAAAGTTGCAGATTTAATATTAGAAAAAAAGCTAAACATTAAATACAACATGTATGCACGACTTGAAAAAGAATTTACATATGAATTACTAAAAAAAATAAAAAAATCAGGTTGTATTGCAATTCATTGGGGATTAGACAGCGCTTCTGAACGAATTTTAAATTATGTGAATAAAGGAATAACGATAGAAAATGCTCAAAATGTTTTAAAAAACTCAAGAAGAGCAGGTATCTTTAACTGTATATTTTTAATTTTCGGATTTCCAACAGAAACAATTGATGACATGAAAAAAGGGCTAGAATTTATAAAAAGAAATAAGAAAAATATACATAGAGTGATAAATATAGATTCTTGTAAGTTTCTAAACGGTTCGATTATGAATAATAACTATGAATACTATAATGCATTAATAGATAAATCAGAAGAATTCAACAAATATAAACTGAAAACAATTAATGAAATACAAACAATAACTAAATCAAGCGAATACGAACAATTAAATTTTCAATGGAGTTATATGTATATATCAAAATATGGAATAAACAGATTTAAACTAATTAATTATCTAATACATTCTATATACAGAAATAAGAATAAAATCATAAAAAAAATACTAAATATATACTTAAAATTTGAAACTTGGAAATTAGAAAAAAAATTGGAAAACAACTAATACTATTATTAAGCTACAAAATTTCAACTGTTTTATATAAAATATCAATATGGAAAAAAAATTTAAAATTTGTTCAAAGTATAAACCATCAGGGGACCAACCAAAAGCAATCAAAGAGCTTACAGATGGATTACAGAATGGAAACGATGCTCAGACGTTGCTGGGAATAACAGGTTCCGGTAAAACGTTCACTATTGCAAATGTTATTGAAAAAGTACAAAGACAAACACTAGTAATTGCACATAACAAAACACTTGCAGCCCAATTATATAATGAATTTAAAGAACTTTTTCCCAATAATGCTGTTGAATATTTTATATCATATTATGACTATTACCAACCGGAAGCCTACATACCTAGAAGCGATACTTATATAGAAAAATCAGCAACAATAAATGATGAAATAGATAGGCTAAGACATAACACAACTCGAAGCTTATATGAAAGAAATGATGTAATTGTCGTTGCTTCAGTTAGTTGTATATACGGTTTAGGTCTGCCCGAACAATATTTCAAAGGCGCGCTTAAAATTGAAGTTGGGGATGAAATTGATAGAAACGCTTTTTTAAGAGAATTAGTAAAAATTCAATATACAAGAAACGATTTAGAACTAACTCGTTCCACATTCAGACCAAGAGGTGATATCATTGAAATAATGCCAGCATACGAGAAAATGATAACGAGAATATCCCTTTTTGGAGATGAAGTTGAAAAAATAACAAGAATAAATCCCGTTTCAGGAGAAATCATAGAAAATATTGATACAACAGTAATTTTCCCGGCTGTTCACTATATTTCTGGCGAAGAAGACAAAGAAGAAACAATAAAAATGATTCGCCAAGAAATGAATAATCAGGTAAAGAAGTTTGAATTTGAGAACAAACTCATTGAAGCACAGAGAATTTACCAAAGAACAAATTATGATATAGAAATGATAAAAGAAATGGGATACTGCAGCGGCATCGAAAATTATTCAAGAATAATTGAAAGAAGACCACCGGGAAGTGCACCTGCAACTTTATTGGACTACTTTAATGATGATTTTTTACTTGTAATTGATGAATCACATGTATCTATCCCACAACTAAAAGCTATGTATAATGGAGATCAAGCAAGAAAAAATGTTTTGGTTGATTATGGTTTCAGATTACCAAGTGCAAAAGATAATAGACCATTAAAAATTGAAGAATTTTGGTCTAAAGTTGGACAAAAAATATTTGTTTCTGCAACTCCTGGTGAATTCGAAAAATCTATTTCTTCAAATATAGTAGAACAAATTATTAGGCCAACAGGACTAGTAGATCCTGAAATTTTTGTAAGACCAACTCTTAATCAAGTTGATGACTTAATAGGAGAAATAAAAAAAGTAACAGATAAGAAAGAAAGAATTCTTGTTACAACACTTACAAAAAAAATGGCAGAAGATTTATGTGACTACCTGCAACAATTAGGTATAAAAGTTCGTTATCTACACAGCGAAATCGTTTCAATGGAAAGAGTTGAAATATTAAGAGATTTAAGATTAGGACTATTTGACGTACTTATCGGAGTAAACCTTTTGAGAGAAGGTCTGGATATTCCCGAAGTTTCTTTAGTTGCAATTATGGATGCAGACAAAGAAGGCTTTTTACGTTCAGAAACAAGCTTAATTCAGACTATAGGAAGAGCAGCAAGAAACGTATGTTCTAAAGTAATTATGTACGCAGATAAAATTACAGAGTCTATGGATAAAGCTATAAAAGAAACAGAAAGAAGACGTTCTATCCAGTTAGAATACAATAAAATTAATAATATAACACCTCAAACAATAAAAAAGCCAATAGAAAATAATCTACTTCAACTAGTTGCAAGTTACAGAAATATAGAAGATATTGTTGCAGAAGAAATGGTTGAAAATAATATTTCACAGAAAGATTTACCAAAGTTACTTGATAAACTTGAAAAATCAATGAAAAAAGCAGCCTCTATTCTTGATTTTGAAAGGGCTGCAGAAATTAGAAATCAAATTAAAAAACTAAGGAATCTTCCTTTTTAATTTTGGCTTTTGTTTTTTCTTTTTCTTAAGTTCAGGAATTACATCTTCATACAAATCTGAACAAAATATAAATAAAGAGAAAAATGAAATTACGATTACAATTGTTTTTAGAATTAATAAACCAACATGATCACCTAACATTTGTAAAAGAAAAAAATATATACAATAAGTTACTAAACATATAAAGAAAATAAACTGCAAAATATATGATAAAAATTGAACTACAAAATTTCCTGATCCTTCATATATATTTTTAATATTAAAAGCATCAAACAAGCTTCCATTTACACTATATAAAACCACGGGTATCATTATAAAAGGAGAAAAGAATAACAATACACATAAATAAATAACAAACATTACAAATGGTTCAAATAATATATTTTTTTGTATGAAATAAAAACAAGAATAACAAATTAGGCTACCAGGCAATATTGCAATAGCAGAACAGATTGATTTATTCATTATTTCAAATACATTAAACATATTAGGAAACAATGGAGTTTTATTGTTTATATTTCGGTGCATTGCAACTGAAGCGCATCCAAGCATAATAACAAAAATAACAATATAAACAGGTGTCAAAGCCGGATTTCCATTTGGATAGTTCAAATCATTATCCATTACAAAAAATAATATTGCAGCAAAGATACCAAGCTTAACAAACCACCATTGATCACTAGTAATACTACGTATAGAATTTATCAAAGAAGCCATAATATTTATTTCCTTTTATATAAATAAATTCCACTTATAACTTATCGTTAAACTCTTCGCCTTTAATTTTAATAATAATATCTGTTACATCTTTATCATCAAGAGTTTCTTTTTCTAAAAGTTCCTTTGCTATTGCATCAAGTAGGTCTCTGTTTTCAGTCAATAATTGTTTTGCTACTTCATAACGACCATCAATTATTTTCTTTACTTCTCTATCTAAATCAGCAGCAAATTCTTCCGAAAAATCTCTTGTAGTACCAAAATCACGGCCCATAAATACATGTTCTTGAGATTTTCCATAAGTCATTGCACCCATTTTTTCAGACATTCCCCACTGTGAAACCATCTTTTTAGCAACTTCTGTTACTTTTTGTAAATCACTTGAAGCCCCTGTAGAAATTTTATCAGAACCATATACCAACTCTTCTGCAACCCTGCCACCAAGTGTCATTGTTATTTGATCCAATAATTTTGACTTGCTTACATGTACCTTATTATCTTCAGGCTTTGTCCAAGTTATACCTAGAGCATAACCTCTTGGAATAATAGTAACTTTATGAAGTTCATCGCAATCCTTTAATAATTTAGCCAAAAGTGCATGACCAACTTCATGGTATGATGTTATTTCTTTATCTTCATCAGTCATAACTTTGCTTTTCTTTTCAATTCCGGCTATAACTCTATCAATAGCATCATCTATCTCTGCCATATTTATTACATTTTTGTTTCTTCTTGCAGCAAGTAATGCAGCCTCATTTAACAAACTTTGCAAATCAGCGCCTGTAAATCCGGGAGTACGTTTAGCCAATACTTTCAAATCTACATCTTTATCCAATGGTTTTCCTTTTGCATGAACAATTAAAATTTGCTCTCTTCCTTTGACATCTGGAAGACTTACCATAATTTGTCTGTCAAACCTTCCTGGTCTTAAAAGAGCATTATCTAAAATATCAGGTCTGTTTGTTGCAGCCAAAATAATTATATTTGTATTTCCATCAAAACCATCCATTTCAACAAGCAATTGATTTAATGTTTGTTCTCTTTCGTCATGTCCACCACCGAGACCAGCTCCACGCTGCCTTCCTACTGCATCAATTTCATCAATAAATACAATACAAGGCTGATGTTTTTTTGCTTGTTCAAACAAATCTCTAACTCTTGAAGCACCAACACCAACAAACATTTCA
>DVJT01000201.1 GCA_018716565.1 Candidatus Avigastranaerophilus faecigallinarum
GATAATAAAAAATTAATAAAGAAAATACGAAAATTAATCCCATCTGTTGCTATAAGAACTACATTCATTGTTGGCTATCCTGGTGAAACAGAAGAAGATTTTCAAGAATTATATAATTTCATAAAAGAGATGAAAATAGATAAGCTTGGCATATTTGAATTTTCACGTGAAAAAAATACAAAAGCATATAAACTAAAACCTCAAATACCATCAAAAATTAAAAAACAAAGAAAAAAACAACTAATGGAATTACAGCAACAAGTATCAAAAGAAATAAACAATAAGCTAATCGGTAAAAAACTTGCTTGCATCGTAGAAGCTATAAATGAAGATGGAATTGTTGTAGGAAGAACATATAAAGATGCCCCCGAGGTAGATGGATTGGTATTTATTAATACAAAAACTCCTGTTACACCCGGTGATATAATCACCGTAAAAATAACAGGAGCTGTCGAATATGATTTAATTTCTACCTTTTAAATTATTTTTAGCAGTATATTTTAGAACTCTTCTATCTTTCAATGCTTTAGGATTGCGTTTTATTAAACTATCTATAACTTCCTTTTCCATTTTTCTGTTTTTTTGTATGTGGTAAACTTCAGCAAGTTTAAGTGCAACTTCAATATTATCAGGATATTGATCAATTAATATATTCAATTTCTTCTTTGCTAATTCTAATCTACCAAATCTAACATCTAAAAATGTCTGCAAAATTTGAGTATCTAAATCAGATTTCAAATTTTCTGCCATAGAAAGATATCTTGAAGAATTTGAATAATCACGCATTTTATAATAATTCACAGCTAAATTGTATAAAATAACATGCTGGTTTTGCAAATCAGTTTGAACCAAAGGAAGCACATTATACAATACATAATTAGAACGAGCATATTGCTTTTTAAATGCATAATTAATAGCTAAATCTACCCAAACAATAATATTTTTTCTATCTTTTTCAAGTTCTGCTAATAATCTTTTTGTTTCTAACTCGAAATTTTCACCAGGATATGTAGTTAAAATTTCATGATAAAACAAATTATTATATTCATTAGGGTCCAACGGTTTATCTATTATATCAGGAACCATTCTGTACAATAGATTAAGTGTATTCATATCTCTTTTAGTTATATCTTTTTTTATTGTTGTTTCATCAATATAATCACCGTTGTAATACATTACATCTTTAGAATCAGCACTATGTCCACCCAAACCTAATGCATGTCCGATTTCATGCAAAGCAACTGTATAAAACTCATCTTTGTTATAGTCCATTCCTTTTGAATCAACTTTTCTCAAATAGATATTCATTTTTTGGAGTTGTTCATTGGAAATAGAAGGAATAGCTTTACCAACTCTATTTGGTTCATATTTATCCTTTAATGAAATATCATCCATAAAATTAACAACTATATTAGCATTCTTATTTCCAGCTGTTTCCTTAAATTTAATAACTCCATTTGTTACAGCCTGCCAATCAAAAAATGCTTTTTTTACAGCTTGAATATTCTCTCTTGGAACTACAGAATCACTAAATATAGAATATGTTATTGGCTGTGATATATTCCATCTTATAAGAGAATCTTCAAATAAAACATTATCTATGTAGTTTGAACCTACTTGTGCATCTAATTGTTTGCGCATATTCATTAAAATAGTTTCAGCTAGTTGACTTGCCTCATCACAATCTTCTAATTGAGCAATTTCATATAAACGTTTCTGATTTTCATATGTAGGCGGCAATTTTGAAATAGCAAGAGCTTGATAATATATAGGTTCAGTATCATACGGTTGAACATCTGCAACAAATTCAAACATCTTTAATGCCTTATCATATTGACCAACCGCCATATATTTTTTACCTTGTACAAACATTTGATTTGGCATTAAATCTTTCACATAAAAATAAATACCTAATATTAACAACAGAACAACACAAAAAACAACTAATGATGTCTTTAAGTTCTTGTTTTGTTGTGGTTTACCTTTCATAGACTTCATATATTCTCCTTATCTTATTTTTTATTGAGCTCCAATAATTCTGATAATCTATTTGTCTCCATTTTAGAAAGTATTTCGGAATTGCCTTTTAACTTAAAATATTCGGCAAACTTAGGAGTCGTTTTTAAGTTATATGAACGCCCGTTTTTATCACGTTTTCTACTTATTAAACCTTTTTCAACAAGTTCTGTAACATGTTCATAAGCTGTTGAACCTCTTAATTCTTTTAACTCAGATTGTCTTATAGGTTCTTTTAACGCAATAACAGTTAATGTTTTTAGCACAGCATTTGAAATATCAACCGGACAAAGTTTTTCAACTATATCCATATAATCATCTTTTACTTGTATAATATATCCGTTCTCATCATCAATTTCCAAAGCGCCATCTCTTGATGAATAATCAACAATCAACGAAAGCATTGCGTCTTCAATTTCTTGTTCTTCCACATCTAAAATTTTAGCTATCTCATCTAATTGAACAGCCCTGCCTGTTACAAATAATACAGCTTCAATTCTTGATTTTAAATCCATAATAACCGCCTATGCCGTTTGTTTTTCTTCAACATTTACTGTTGGTGTTTGACCTTTTACTACATATAAATCTGAGTAAAATTCTTCCTGCTCTAAATCAAAATCACTCTCTGCAGTTAAAAACAACAATGCAATATAAGCCGAAATTTTATCTAAACCTAACAGTGTCAATGTATTTAATTCAACTTTTTCTTCTTTTTCAAAAATCTTTATTAGATTTTCATGAAGTATTTTTACACTATTTTCAATATACTCTTCATGTGCTAAATTAATTATGTCATCAGCAGACATATTCGCATAATTGCGAACTCTTCTTTTTGCTCTTTCTAAAGAATTTTTTACTGCTTGTTTTTTATCCAGTTGTTCATAAAATTCTAATTGCCTTATTAAATCTTTTAATGTAACAATTCTGTTTCTGTTTAACTTAACACTTGTTCTTCTTTGAATAACATCCTCAATAGGAATAACATTATCAGGATAATAATCTTGATAATACAAATCATCAGAAAATCTTGAATCATCTGTATCATCGTATTCTGGATTTATTTCTTCCTGAACTTCAAATTGCATTGGATCAATTCCTACAAGAATATTTGATTTTAATTTTAATAAAACAGCAAGGAAAAATAATGCTCGACCTGTAACTCGTAAATTATTAGATTTACTTTCTGCTATATGAAGCATATATTTATCTGCAATATCAGCAATATCAATATTCCAAGGATCTATTTTCCCTTGTTTAGCCATTTGAACCAAAACTTCTATACCATCTAATTCATCAGACGGAGAATCTAAAATAGAATCAGGACTAAACCCTAAATCTTTTGTATAAGATTCAGTAGTAGTCTGCATATAAAAATTTTCTGTATCCTTTGGATTTAACATTCACTTAGTCCCTAAACTTAACCCCTGTTACTCGGGTTTTACCATGTTCTTTTTGAGTCACACCTATTGTTCTATTAGCTGATTCTATCATAGGTTTTCTGTGACTAACTACTATAAATTGCGTATTTTTTGCCTGTTGTTGAATAATATCGGCTAAACGTTCTACATTTATACCATCCAAATTAGCATCAACTTCATCTAATGCATAGAATGGTGCCGGAAGATATTTTTGAATAGCAAAAACTAATGCTAATGCAGTTAATGATTTCTCACCACCTGACATTGCACCGAGTTTTTGTTTTTTCTTATCTCTAGGCTGAGCCTCTATTGTTAAACCACCTTCAAAAGGATTTTCAGGATTTTCTAACATTAAAGTTCCTTCACCTTCAGATAATTTGGCAAATATATCTTTAAAATTTTCATTAATATTATTGTATGTTTTCATGAACGTTTCTTTTTTAATTTGTTCATAACCGTTCATTTTTTCAAGAATTTGTTTACGCTCATTAGTTAGGACAGCTATTTGTTCTTTTTTCTCTTCTTGTCTTGCCTTAACTTCATCATATGCTTGAATAGCAAGCATATTGACTGGTTCCATTTCTTCCATTTTCTTTTGTAAACGCTGAATTTTAGTTGTGATTTCTTCTGTAGAAATTTCTGTAGGAACCAATGCGTTAATATCAACTTCATTTGCTTTCAGTTCTGTTCTTATTTCTTCAAGTTGAGGTTCAAGTTCTCTTCTTCTTGCTTTGAATGCTTCAACTTGTTCCCCTATTTTTTCGATTTCATTAGTAATTTTATTTTTTTGAGTTTCCGCACTAAGAAGTTCTTCTTGTACCAAATCTCTTTGCTTTTGAAGTTGAAGAAGTTTTTCGCCTAAAGATTTTATTTTTTCTTCCAATTCTAAAGCTTTTACTTCAATTTCTTTAATTTCTTCAGCGAACTTAATTTTATCCTGCGCTGCTGTTTCATTATCTTTTATTAATCTTTGAATTTGTTCTTCTTTTGCTTTAATTAATTCTTTATTAAAATCAATATCTCTATTTGCTTCATTAATTTCATTATTACATTTTAAAATTTTGTTTTGGTAATCTTTTATTTGATTTTCAATTGCAGCAGTCATCTCTTTAAGTTTCTTGAGTTCACCTTCTGTCATTTTACTTTCAATTTCTGCAATTTTATCCTGAAGAACAAGCATTTTATCATTTAAATCAACTAGCTTTTCTTCATATTTTTCAAGTTTCTTTTCTAGATTTTGTATTTTCGGTTCATTCTCTTTAATAATATTTTTATATTCTTCTATTTTGTCTTCATTATTTTTAGAATTATTATTTAAATTATTCAATTCAATTTTTGCACTATTTAATGCAGTCATCGTATTAGAATAATTTTGTCTGATTTTTTCTTGTTTTGCTTCAAGTTCTTTTCTTGTATTTTCAAGTGAAGAATATTGTTTTTGAAGTTCAGCAAAACGAGTTTTATATTTATTCAACTCTTCATCTTGATTTTGACTGAATTTCAAACCGGTATCACGTCTGTCACCACCTGTTATTGCACCTGATTTTTCAAATAAACTTCCATCCAGTGTAACTAATCTATATTTTCCTATAAGCCTTTTTGCACTGTCATAATCTTCAACAATCAAAGTATCACCAAGTGCGTAGAAAAATGCATCCAAATATCTGTCATCGAAGTCAATAAGATTTATTGCATAATCAACTACACCCTTTTCTTTAGGTATTCTTAAGCTAGATGGAGCTTTTTTCATTCTGTTTAAAGGCAAAAATGTTGCACTTCCAGCTCTTGATGATTTTAAATAATCAATACAAACACGAGCAACATCTTCGTCATCAACAACAATATTTTTCATTCTGCCGCCCATTGCAACTTCGAGTGCCGTTGAATATTCTTTATCAACACTTCCAAGCTGTAACAATGGTGCATGAACTCCATTTATTTTGGCTTTTAAAACAGAATCTATTGCTCTTCCTAAATTTACTTCTTCATATGCACTTTTTTGAGCTTCTATTGTAATAATTTTTCTTTGAGCCATTTGTATGTCATGCAATAAATCAGACATTTCATTCTTATTTTTGTCTAAATTATACATAACATTTTCTTGAGCCAATTTATAATCAGCCTGTTCTTTTGTTAATTCTTCAACTTGGAGCTGCAATTTATCTTGATTATCTTTAAAATTCGCTTTGAAATTTGTTAATTCATTTAATGATTTTTTGGCGTTTTCAACATCTTTCTTTGTTGTAGCAAGTTCTGTTTCTAAAGGAATTGTTTCTGATTTTATATTCCATTCTTCTTCTTTTAATTTTTCAAGTTCTTTTTTTAAATTGTTTCTTTCTTCAATTTGTTTATCAGCATTTTTATTTAAACCGGAAACTTCTTCTAAAATTTTTGTTAATTCAGCTTCTTGAATTTTTATATTATTCTCAATTTCAACAATTTCTGCTTTCTTTTCTTCGATTTTTAAAGAAATTTTCTCAATCTTATCTTTATGATTCTCAATACCATTTTTAGAATTTTCAATTGTTTTCAAATTATCATGAATAGTTTTTTCAACAGAACTGATAGCCAAGTTTTTACGAGAAATTTGCCCTTTTAATTCTTCTAATTGTTTTTTTGTTTCTATTTGTTCTGCTTCACCATTATTTTTAACCAATTCAGATATTTCTGAATATCTTTTCTTTATTTCTAAAAGACTGTCTTCTAATTTTTTTAAGTTTCCTTCTTCTTCTTTTTTCTTTTTGTTGAACTCTAAAATATTTTGGTGAGCTAATTCCAGATTTCTTTTTATATCAAAATATTTAACAGTTGTAATTTGACTTTCTAACTGAAATTTTTCAGTTTTCAATTTCTGGTATTTTAATGCTGTTTCTTTTTCTTGCGCCAAACGTTCAATAGAAGATTCTATTTCTGTCAAAATTAGATTTGCATTTTCAACTCTTTCTTCAACAGTCAAAAGTTCTTCTTGAGCTTTATCAATTCTTCTGTTAAAGTCAGCAATACCTGCAATTTCATCAATAATTTTACGTCTTTCAACTGTAGAACAATTAGTAATACTCATAACGTCACCTTGCATCATGACGTTGTAGCTATTTGGAGTTATTCTATATTTCTCAAGACGAGTATGAATTTCAGTTAATGTTGAAACTTGGTCATTTAAATAATAAACACTATTAAACCCTTGAGAAGATTTCCTAATTTTTCTTGCAACAGTTATAGGTTCTTCTTCACTATTCTCAGGCTCAAAAACAACTTTAACAAAAGCTTCATTCTTTTTTGTATGAGTAGAAATAAAATCAGAAAGTTGTTCAGTACGAAGATTCCTGGCACTTGCAAGACCAAGAGCAAACAAAATACTATCTATGATATTACTTTTACCTGAGCCATTTGGACCTGATATTGTAGTAAAACCTTTTAAAAAAGGAATTGTAATATCATTAGCGAAAGATTTAAAGTTGTCGACTTGTAATTCTTTTATATACATTAATTTTGATGGTACCCATATCTAGATATATCAATTACACAACAAATACACGTAATAGTCAAAAACATTAAATAATATTAAAAAATTATAGTAAATGTAAACTTATTTTAATTAATAAAAAAAAGTACTATAATATTGTCATATAGTAATTTTTGGAGCATTTAGATGAGTAATTATACAATAAATTCACTACTGGAAAAAGCACAAGAACTTGGTGCATCTGACCTTCACTTCATTGTAGGGGAAGTTCCTTCATTTCGTATAGACGGTAAAATAATAAAGTCAAAACTTGAACCTGTAACCGAAGAAGATATGATGCAAGCAATTGATGAAATGGCACCAATATCTATGCGAGATAAAATATTCCGTTCATATGACTCTGACTTCCCTTATGAAATAGAGGGTGTATCACGTTTCAGAGTTAACCTTGCAATGTCATTTGGATACCATTCCATGACTGTACGTTTAGTACCATATGAAATTCCCACATTTGAGCAATTAAAATTACCCAAAAATATAGATAAATTTTCAACATTAGAAAATGGAATAGTACTTGTAACCGGAGTTGCAGGAAGCGGTAAATCTACAACTATTGCTTCAATTCTAAATCATATAAACAATACACAAAAGAAACATATTGTTACTATTGAAGACCCTATTGAGTATGTTTATAAAAGTCAAAAATCAATTTTCACTCAAAGACAAATCGGTATTGATACTGGTAGTTTCTTAGATGGATTAAAATTTGTACTAAGACAAGATCCTGATGTTATATTAATAGGTGAAATAAGAGACATGGAAACAGTAGCAAGTGCCCTGCACGCTGCAGAAACAGGTCACTTGGTATTTGCAACATTACATACATTTAATGCGGTACAAACAATAAACCGTATATTAAGTTTCTTCCCACCATCGGAAAGAGCTGCTGTAAGAAGTCAATTTGCGGAAGTATTTAGAGGCTCTATATCACAAAAACTCTTGCTAAGTGCAAACGGAAAAGGAAGAATACCTGCTATAGAACTCTTATATTCTACACCTACAATTAAAGACTTTATTTTAAAAGATGAACTTGAAGAAATCTATAAGTTAGTTCAAAAAGGCTCTTATAACGATATGATAACATTTAACATGTCATTATATGATTTATACAAAAAAGGATTAATTACAAAAGAAGTAGCACTCGAACATTCGGATGCTCCAAATGAACTAATGCACTACATGAGAGGTGTATACTCAGGAAGCGAAAATATATTCTAAAATAAAATGAAAGAACAATTCACAACAAATGCAATAAATTTAAAGTCCTATAGTATAAGCGAGTCTGATAAGATTATTCTTATGTATTCAAAAGAAAAAGGTCTTATAAAAGGCGTAGCCAAGGGAATAAAAAAAACAACAAGTAAACTTGGCGGAAGAATGGATATGCTTGTAGCGAATAAAATGATGCTTAATAAAGGAAGAAACCTAGACACTATATGTCAGGCAGAAGCGCTAAATACCTTTTTTAGTCTTAGAAGTGATATGAATAAATTATTTTATGCAATGTATTGCAGCGAGATTGTCTCTAATTTTGGAACAGAAAATGATCCCAACAGTGAAGAAATTTATAATTTATTTTATACATTTCTGGAACAAATTTCAAAAGCAAGCAGAAAAGAACAAGCTATGCTGAGTGTTCTTCGTTTTCAGTTGAAAATCATGGATATAACAGGATACTCTTTAGAATTAAAAGACTGCGTAAAATGTTTGAAAGAACCTAATAGTGAAGAGATTTATTTTTCAATTGAACAAGGTGGCATTTTATGCAAAGAATGTGCACAAGATATCTGCAAAAAAGTAAAAATTCCCAATAAAATAAAAGAATTTCTAAAAACTTTATTAGAAGAAAATTTTAATGTTCATACAAAATATGACGATTTAGCAACAGAAAAAATTTGCGATATTTGTATAAATCTTCTTAAAAATTATATAGAATATTATTCACCTAAAAAATTCAAAACAACACAAATATTGGAGAGTATAAGATAGTATGAGACTTGAACAATATATAGAGCATACATTGTTAAAACAAGATGCAACAGAAAAAGAATTAATAAAATTATTAGAAGAAGCAAAAGAACACCATTTTAAAGGAGTTTGTGTTAATAGTGCAAACGTAAAACAGGCAAAAGAATATTTAAAAGATACAGAGGTAAAAATAGTTACAGTAGTAGGGTTTCCTCTTGGAGCTTGTTTAAGTGAAGTAAAAGCATTTGAAGCACAAAAGGCAATTGAATGTGGTGCTGATGAAATAGATATGGTTATTTCAGTTCAATCAATTAAAGATAAAAATTACACATATACAAAAAACGATATTGAAACAGTAAAAAAAGCATGTGGAAATATTCCTTTAAAAGTAATTATTGAAACCGATTTATTAACAAAAGAAGAAATAGTAAAAGCCTGCGAAATAATAAAAGAAGCAAAAGCTGATTTTGCAAAAACATCTACAGGTTTTGTAAAAAACGGAATCGGTGCAAAAGTTGAAGATATAAAATTAATGTATGAAACATTAAAGAACAGCAATGTAAAAATCAAAGCATCCGGAGGAATAAAAACAAAAGAACAAGCTATCGCACTTATAAATGCAGGTGCATCAAGACTTGGAACCAGTTCCGGAGTTAAACTCCTATAACCCCACCTAATTCATCAATATTAACTTTCATTAATTGCGGAGTGAGAACTTTTTGTTTTGCCAGCTCAGCAAGTTTTTTTTCTGCAGACTTAATTCTATTAATTTTAATATTTCTTTTCATTGCAAAATATAATATTCCCAAACCAAATACAACATATTTGCATTCCGAAACTGCTTTTTTTGTTCTAGCAGTGATTATTTCATCTTTAGTTGGTTTTATATAGGAATATGCACTTTCATCATTTCTTTTTCTTAAAGCCATAAATGAAATATTTTTAGAATATGGATTTATATAATTAGAACCAATTTGCATTTTAAACCTTTAGATTTTGTTTTAAAACTTCAACACCAGACGTTTCAATATTAGGAGTATCGATTTCAAATAAATGAATACGTCCTGAACCCAAATCAACGTTTAATTTTCCGTCTGCCGCCTGAAGAGTTGAACTTTCACCATATGACTTAAATAAATTATTCAATTTTTGAGTTTCTTTTAATCCAGGAATAATAATACTTCCATCTTGTCTAGCATTAACATCTCTGTTTGCAACAACTAAAAGAGTTTTACCATTCAAATGACGAGCATATGCAATAATCTGATCATCATCATTATGAGCAACCTTTAATGGAATAAAAGAACCTTTTGTTAATACATCATGATACTTCTTATCATTTCTTACATCTAAAGTATTTTTCATGAAATCACCACATTCAGGAAAATCACCAATTAAAGGTCTTGAATAATTAAATATATCAGGTTTACTTCTATGTACAGTACATTCATTAGAATCAGTTTCAGTTTGTTCATCAGTAGTACCTTCAAAATCATACATATAATAATCGCCTGATTGGTATCCATCAAAATAATATGGGTTCAACATAGGAAGTGTTGCCTGCAAACCTGAAACTAAATTAGTGAAAGTAACTCCACCATGGTTCATTATAGATATATCATCATGCGTTCCGAATGAACCTATCAAAGACTTACCAGGTTCAAGTTCCTGAGACATATTTATATTTTCTTTTACATAATTAATTAAATCTTGAGCTTTTGTCATTTCATGAAAAATATGATATTGACCATAGTAACTGTCAAAACCTGCTCTTAAAGAATCTTGAGGTCTATCGTAGTTCATGTTTAATTGTGGAGAAGCATCTTCATAAGTATAACTTTCAGCAAGCCAAGCAAACTCAGGATCAAGCTTACGTGAATAATCTGTAAGAATATGCCAGAATTCTGTTGGTTTTGTTCTGGCAACATCACTTCTAATACCATCTACACCCCAATTTTTTACACATTTATCAACAAATTTAACATGATAATCTAATAACTCTTTATTTAATTCACGTTTAGATTCGTCTTTCCAAGGATTAAACATTCTAATATCATTCCAACCACCCGGAGTTTTGGGAGTACCATCTTTTTCAAATGCCATCAAGTCAGGTCTTTCTAAGAATAAATCATAAGAAGCACAACTTGGAAGGTCAAGCATTACACTAATACCACGCTTATGACATTCATCTGTGAAATACTTAAATTGTTCATCAGGTGTTCTTGGATCGTTTGGATCAACTAAAGCTGGATCAACCTTTAATAAATCTGCGGGTGCATATACAGAACCTGCTGTACCAAATGCATTCTTTTTACCCGGAGGGTTTATTGGTAATACATGCAATGTATTAATACCCAATTCTTTTAATTCATCAAGCCTGTCAACAGCATTGATGAAAGTACCACGTACATCGCCTTCTCTTATAAGTTCATTACCAACATTGTTTTTAGCTCCTAATGAACGAATAATAACACCCATTATAGTTGCTTCATTATTTTGGAATTTTGTTCTTAAAGTATTTTTATAACCTTGAACAGTTTTAGAATTGTTTACAGCATTTACTTGTGTTGCAGCAACTATGCCCTGATTTTGCAAATAACGTTCTAAAACATTTGTACCCATAGGTTGCAGTGCTATAGGCTGATTATTATTTGGCAGCATTACAGCTGTAGGCTCAGGCACTTTAGGTGCTACCGTAATTGTTGGTGTTATATTAAGATATTTATCTAAGTAATTAGCCATTTACCTTGCTTTCTTCTTCAACTTGTTTCTCAGTCTTACCTTTTCGTCCAATTGCCAAACCTGCTAATAGTGTAACTGCAGTTAAAGCAAGCATTGCACCACCAAAAATCTTTAACCATTTTTGTGAATTATATGTTTGTTTTGCAACATCTTCTATTAAAGTTTTGATTGGTTTACCTGCTAAATTATTTCTTTCTACAGCATTTGCAGCATTAGTTAAACCATCAACAGTACGTCTTGATAATTCGGTTGTCATACCATTTTGCCAATTAGCAACTTTATTCATAAATTCTCTTCTATAAGAATTAAATCCACTTAAAACATCGTCAACTTTATCAGCACCTAAAGTTCTTGATAAACTTTCAGCTATTGTCGTATCTGCATCAGTATCAAATAATACTTTCATAACTGTTTTATATTCAACTTCAGATAAATTAAATCCTGCGGTCTTCAATTTTTCAACATAATCAGTAGTTGTTGCATTTAACACAAGATCCTGACAAGCTTTAACCAATCTTTGAAGTGTTTCTTTATCAGCAGTTACACCTTTTTCTCCAAGCATGGAAGCTAACTGTCTTTCTAAACTGCCATTTTTTGCTCTTTTAAATACATCAAGTGACTGCAACAATCTATAAAATGAAGATTGAGCACCTGAAATTCTCTCTGCAGTATTTACATTAATAACATTTTCAACAGTTCCTCTCTTAGCTGCTGATGAAATCTTATCTGCTAATTTAACAAACCCATTAGTTCTTAAAGCGCTGCTTGCAGAAGTACATACAGAATTTGATTTATCCTTAACCATCGATACAAAATCAGAACTTGTTGTCTTTTCATAATCACCAATTAGCTTAGTTAATTGCTTAATTAACTTATCATACTCAGCATCATTTGAAGCGAGATTTGCAAGTTTTTCAGTTATTATGTCGATATTACCTTGAGAAACAGCCCTTAACTCTTGTCCATTTAATTTTAGAGCTTTTATAAGTTTATCACCAACTCTGCCCCATTGATTTGCAATATAAGTTCCTGCTTGATCACCAACTCTTGCATTTATATACCTATCGAGAATACCTTTACCAGAAGTAAAGTCAACCATGTTAGAATATAATGCTCTAAGTTGATTTGCCACCTGAGATACAGTAGGAGTTTCTAAAGATGATTTCGCCTTACTTAATATTTGAGTTAACTCTTTAGATAGTTTTATTTGTTCCTTTTTAGAACCACCAGCTGCTTTAGATAATACATCTGCTATTACATTAAAGGATTCATTAGTTATTGCTTTGTTTAATAAAGCTTTTTGTTGCTCTGTTAATGATGTAAAGACAGAGTCATCTATACTGCCTTTTAACGCATTGCGAACAAATGATTCATCAATTTTTACGTTATTTTTTAATGCAGCCAATTCTTCTTTTATTGCACTCTGTATTGTTGCAGAATTTGCCTTACCACCTAGTTTTGAAGCCAAATCAGATATAGTCTTTTCATCCATTACTCTATCTGAAATTTTTGAAAGATAATAGTCAAACCCTTTCAAGGATGCTGACTGTTTAATTCTTTCGGATAAGCTTTGATAATTACCGTTCATCATAGCATTTTCAGATGAAACAAGTGCATACTTTTCTATAGCTTTTCCGATTGGTTTTTCTAATCTGTTACACATAAGAGCACTCATTAAAGGAGTAGCAGGACCAACTGTCATCATCCATAATGTATTTCCTTGAAGTGCTGTCTTTTGCGCTCTTTGTTTAATAAAATTATCTCTATCAGGTATATTCTCACTTACACCTAACTTTTTACCCATTCTATCCAAATCATCTCTTGAATATAAATCAGTTAAAACATATTGAGGATCTTGATATAACATTTTCTTACGACCTTGAGAGTCTATATATTTTTGATGAATATCAACTCCGGTTCTTGCTTTTAATGGAGCTTGTATAGCAAGCTTTGGCCACAATGCCATTGATGCAAAGAATGAACCAAATCCTACAAATTCCATAGCTTTACTTAATTTTAATGGATTTTTAACAAACAAATAAGATGCCAATGCAAAAGAACCAGCTTTCATCGCCAAATCATTGATTCTGCCAAGCTCATGGTCATTGGCTTTACCTTTAGCAGCTTTGCCTATGCTTACAATATCTTTTTTTAAATCTTTTGCATATTCAATCGGAGACCCAAAAATCTTAGAAGGAAGTAATCTCCCTTTGTCTTTCATAGGTTTTATCCTGCCATCACTTGTAAAAAGAAAGGCAGGGTTATTTTTCTGCGATGCAGATTTATTAATAGGTTGATTTGCAAGTATTGAATTTAAAACGTTTGTCATCCTAACATACTACCTTTTCTTTACTTTCATCAATTAAAGATGATGATGCTTGAGAGTTTTCCCCTCTACCTTTATTAAAGTCTAATAGAGTTGAAAAATTGCCTAATAAAGTCATGCCAACAGCCAAACCAAGTAATGTTCTACCAGCAATTCTAGTGCTTTTATGACTATTATTAACAAATTCTTTACAACTTTCTATAAACTTCTTACCAAAATCCTTTGCAAAATTATTATACTTTGCAACATTCATTCCATTTTCCTTTGCAGCTTGTGCTACTTGTTTATAATTTTGATAATTTTTAATTCGTTTTACAGGATTAATCACTAAATTTTCCCAAGGCTTCTGCATTGCAACTCCAACACCTGTTGCTGCCCAGAAGTATGAACTCAATGTAGAGAACAATTTAGTTTTAATAACTTTTTCTTTTATTAACGGTTTTACTTTTTGATCGGCATGATCTAAATCTTCATCTTTTATACCCATTTTCCTTCCGACTTTTTTATAGTAACTGTTTCTGTCAGGACCAAAACTAGGATTATTGTAGAATAAATCCCAACGAGGGAAATCAACACTTTCATATGCTTTATGATATTCATGTGTAAGCAAATTATCGGTGTTATCCCCATCCGGAAGTTCATGAATTGCTTTTTCGTATGGTATATTTACATCTATATCATATTTAAGATTAACAGGTGTTTCAACAAATTTTTTAGAAAGAGTTTTACCAATACCGTAGAATAAAACCCCCAAACCCATTTTTTTACCGAGTTTTGAAGCATTGACTGCTGCAGGAGTATCAAAAAACTTACTTGCCAAGTTAAAAACAGCAATCATCATAGCACTGCCGGTTAAATACGGAACCGTGCCCATTGTCAAAAATTCATAAAAATTAGCGTTTTTACTGCCTTTCAGCCCTTTTTGAGGATATTTAGTAAATGCGTTAACAAACTTATCCGCCTGTATTTTTACATTTGTTGTTATTGGATGCTTTTTTTTCTCTTCATACATTAATCTATCATGATTTTCGCATTTACTTCTCTTGCCCTCTTCTTTTTTGCCAAAGGACAATGAATTTA
>DVJT01000202.1 GCA_018716565.1 Candidatus Avigastranaerophilus faecigallinarum
AATTTATCATTTTTTATAAAACCTTTTTATGCTTGAATAATATAAAATAATTATATAAAATTTGAATATATTATAACATATAGTTAAGATATAAATAATAATTAAACTAAGCATTAGGAGCTATAGTAAATAAAGCGTTCTATGAAATTCAGCAATCTAATTCTTTAGTCAAAAACTTTAATAAATTTTATTGTTATTAATATTTATAAATCTTTTGTTTAATTAAAATTTATTATATAATCTAGCTAAAAGGTCTTGAAATGAATATTGTAGAAAAAGAAATTATTAATATTGATTATTTAATAGAACAATTTCGTTCTCTATATGATTCAGTAACACCAATTACATTTAGACACAAAAATTATTTAGAATTTAAGAATAATCTTACAAAATTTATCTATGAAAATCATTTAAATCAAACTACAGAATGGAAACTTATTAGTAAAAATCTTGTTATTAAGTCATCTCAATACATGGTTGTTGAAGAAGCAGATATAATTTTAGAACAACTAGAAAAAATTAAATTAATTTTATTAGAAAATAAAAATGAATATTTTTGGCAATATATTCATCCAATTATAAAAGAGCTCGTATTTGTCAAATATAATTCAAAACAATATGCGGATGCTGTAGAATCAGCATTTAAAGAAATAAATAGCAGGTTAAAAAAAATATACAGAAAACATTATTCTTCACCGCAGTTAAAAGAACCTGATGGAAAAAAATTGATAGAATATATCTTTGCACTAGAACAAAATCGTTTAAAATTTGAAAATATTTCAACTGAAAGTGGTGAAAATATTCAAAAGGGTTATATACAAATATTTTCAGGTGCAATTACGGCAATAAGAAATCCTAAAGCTCATGAAAATCTTACATTAACCAAAGATTCCGCTATTAAACGTTTAATACTAGCTAGTTTATTAATGGATAAGATAGATGATGCTATCGCTTACACAAATATAGCTGAATAATTTAAAATATTTATTTTTCAAAATCATCTTCAAAACCTCTTATATTATCAAGCTCTATGTTGTACTTTTTGCCTTGTTTATCAACGCAAGTCGCATAATCTATCTCTGCATCGGCGAATTTGTTTTTCCAAATACAAATCAGCAATCCGATTTCTTGTGTTTTTAAGTTTAAAACCTTTGTTCCATAAAGTGCATAGTCTTTTTCTGTCATTATTCTTTCCTTTCAATCATCAAGTCTGAATAGATATCATCAGGCTTTTGTGAGTCTATTAAAAACTCTTTCATAAATACAAATCTTTCCCCGTAGGAATTTTCACAAATTACAGTGTCAAAGTTATAGATTCCAATTACTTTGTAGTACTCGTTATCAGAGTTCTTAAAACCTTTAATCTTTTTAAGTCTGTATTTTTTGCCTAATTCAATCATTGCTACCCCTTATATTCATTTATAGCAATGACATTCATCACTCTTAATGAGTAAAATATCAAGCAAACTCTCTCAAAACTTATCATTCAGACACAATTCATTTTTGGAACACTTTTTGAACGGTATTAAAACAATTTTTAAATACCATTTAAAAATTCTTATTGTCAGGATAATTTATAAAATATGCGTTTATAGTATCAGTATCTCGCCTTAAATTTTCAACTATTGGAGTAAGATTATACAGCTCTTCAATCTCTTGTTGCGTCCTGCAAAAATAATCAATAACAGTAACTGTATTGTAAATCCGCTCTGCTAGTTTTTCCAACTTCCTAAAATCTTTTTGCTTAATCCTATACTTTTTACTTTTACTCATACGACCTCCTTTTTAAGGTGTCGTATTCATTACTCAAAGTTTAGTCTGAGTCAAGTTTTAGATATAATATATTTTAAAGGAGGTAACATGACTGTTAGAACTGGTATGGCAAGATTCCCTGTAACAGATTATAAAACTTCTCGTTATTGTATAGCATATTTGGATGTATTGGGGGGTGCAAATAAAATTTGCCACGATAAAGATAATTCTTTCTTAAATTACTTAAATATGATTATGAAAGATGGGGTTTCCGAAGCAAATAACTATAAGATTTATACTAAGATTTTTTCAGATAATATTCTATTTGCTGTAGAAATTATAGATAATGATCCTGATAAAGAGAAGAAAATTGCAAAAATTTTTAATTTATCAGCAAATTTTTCTAATGAAATGTTTCGTTATGGGAATTTAGTTCGTGGTGCAATAGTTATAGGAGATTTCTTTTATAATGATAATATCGTATATGGTGAAGCTTTAGTGAGAGCAGTTAAGATAGAAGAAACTGAAGCCATTTATCCTAGAATAATTATTCAAAATGAAATTGCTGATTTATTACCTCAATACTGTCTGCAAGATTTAAAAGATAATAAAAAATTTCTTAATACTTTTCTATTAAGTGCATATTTTGATCATATTAGTTTTAAATTTGAAATATTAGAAATGCTAAAATCAAATAAAAACAATGAACATATCAAAGAAAAAATTTTGCACGAAATAAATTATTTTAATTATTGGTTTTCGCAAGCTGAATCTGGAGTGATAGAACAACCTCAAATAACTCAAGAAGATATCGATAAAGCTATAAAACAATAGTTACAAACTATTTTTATTTATCTTCTAATTCTTTAATAATTTTTTCTAAGCACTTTCTAGAAGTTTTTAAATTTTCAGACTTTTGAAAGTCTCCCAAATGAAAATCAATGCTAACTTGTTTTTGTACATTATAAAAAGTAGTAGCATAATTATGGTTAATTGATTCTAAAATTTCCATAATTTCACTGTTCCATTCGATTATTTTATTATTATCAAATTCATAATGATCAACCCATTCTATAGGGTCAATTTCTTTCATTAAATTCATAGTTAATAATTCTTTTAGTCTAATTATTTTTCTTTCCATATATCCTTTTATTCGTACTTCTGAATATCACTAAAATTTTCTCCATTCTATTATACCATGATATAGATATGTTTGTTTTTATGGTAGAATTTAATGGGGTATTGTAATGAAAACAGATTATCACGCAAAATATTTTTCTTATGATTTAACAAAAAGATGTTCTTCTGACACAATTGAAAAATTTGTGCAAACATTATCAGATGCCCAAGTACAATTAAACCCTCACCAAATTGATGCAGCTTTATTTGCATTCAAATCTCCTCTTTCTAAGGGTGCAATTTTGGCAGATGAAGTTGGATTAGGAAAAACAATTGAAGCTGGTATTATTCTTTCTCAATATTGGGCTGAAAGAAAAAGAAAAATACTAATTATAATGCCTTCATCCTTGAGAAAACAATGGCAGCAAGAGTTAGAGGAAAAATTTTTCTTGCCATCTATCATTCTAGAAGCTAAAACATTTAATGATGAAATAAAAAAAGGTAATCTTAATCCATTTGATCAGGATGACAAAATAATCATTTGCTCCTATCATTTTGCGAGAAACAAAGCTCCGTATGTAAAACATATAAACTGGGATTTAGTTGTAATTGATGAGGCTCACAGATTAAGAAATGTGTATAAAGCTTCTAACAAAATTTCCAATGCAATTAAAGATTCTATTTTGGATAAGAATAAAATTTTGTTAACAGCAACTCCTTTGCAGAACTCCTTATTAGAATTGTATGGACTAGTTAGTATAATTGATGATTATACTTTTGGGAATTTGGCAAGTTTTAAAGCACAATATTGTAGAAATGGGCAACAGATTGACTTTGCTGAGTTAAAATCAAGAATTTCTTCTATATGTCAAAGAACACTAAGGAAAGATGTTCTTGAATACATAAAATATACTAATAGAATTGCAATTACTGAGAAATTCAGCCCATCAGAAGATGAACATAAACTATATTTAGGGATTACAGAATATCTGCAAAGACCTAAACTATATGCACTACCACAAAGCCAAAGAAAATTAATGACATTAATTTTAAGAAGACTATTGGCGTCTTCTACTTTTGCTATATCTGGTACTCTTGGGGGATTAGCTCAAAAATTACAAAATATTATTGATGATAATAAAATCGAATCTGAACAATTGGAACTTGATTTGCAAAGTAATATAGAAGATTATGACTCAATAAAAGATGAATGGATTGATGATGAAGAAGACGATGATGAAGTAGAAGGAAAAGAAAAACAGTTTTACACTCCTGTAGAAATAGAAGAAATAAAACAAGAAAAAGCCAGATTAGAAGAATTCCATAAATTAGCAGTCTCTATTGAAAAAAATGCAAAAGGCGAAAAACTATTGACCGCATTACAAAAAGGCTTTGATGCTAATGCAAAAAATGGAGGAAATAAAAAAGCTCTTATTTTTACTGAATCAACAAGAACTCAACAATACTTATCTGATATTTTAGAAAAAACTAAATATAAAGGTAAAATTGTTTTGTTTAACGGTTCTAATAATGATGCAAAATCAAAGGAAATTTATAATAACTGGTTAAAAAAGCATAAAGATACGGATAAAATTTCAGGCTCTAAAACTGCAGATAAAAGAGCTGCATTAGTTGAATATTTCAAAGACGAAGCAGAAATAATGATTGCAACAGAAGCAGCAGCGGAAGGGATTAACTTGCAATTCTGTTCATTGCTTGTAAATTATGACCTACCTTGGAATCCACAGAGAATAGAACAGAGAATTGGTCGTTGCCATAGATATGGACAAAAACATGATGTTGTTGTTGTAAACTTTTTAAATACCAAAAACGCTGCAGATGTGAGAGTCTTTGAGCTTTTAGATGAAAAATTCAAATTATTTAATGGTGTTTTTGGAGCAAGTGATGAAGTTTTAGGTGCAATAGGATCTGGCTTGGATTTTGAAAAACGAATTGCAGAAATATTACAATCTTGCAGAACCGAAGAAGAAATCAACAAAGGTTTTGCAGAATTAAGAAAATCACTTGAGTCTGATATTGATGAAAAGATGCTTGATGCGAGAAATAAGTTATTTGAGAATTTTGATGTTGATGTTGTCGAAAAATTAAAAATTAGCAAAGAAATAACAGAAAAATTCTTGGATAAATTCCAAAAAAAATTATGGGAACTAACAAAATATCATCTCAAAGATACTGCCAAATTTAATGATAAAAATTTAACTTTTGAGTTAAAGAATAGAACCATTTTAGATATTTTGATGAAAAAAGGATTATATAAGCTTGGTAAAAATGTTGAAGATGCAAATACCTATCGCGTTGGGCATCCTTTAGCGCAAAAAATAATCAATCACTATAAAACACTAGAATTGCCGATAAGGGAAGTAACTTTTGATTATACAAACGATAAATATACAAATATATCAATTTTAAAAGATTTTGTAGGTAAATCAGGCTGGTTGGTTTTGAAGAATCTTACAGTGAGTGCTTTTGAGGATGAAGATTACTTGCTATTTGCAGGATATAGCGATGATGGAGTAATTCTTGATTCAGAACAGTGTGAAAAGATGTTTATGTTAGATGCGATAAATGAAACTTCGACTAACAAAACTGTAAACAATGAATATCTTGAGCAAAGTATAAATGACCAAAAAATAGGTTATATGGACTTAATATCAGAAAGGAATAACCAATTTTTTGATGAAGAGATGACTAAACTTGATAAGTGGGCTGAAGATAGAAAAAATAGCTTGGAATTGGAACTAAAACAATTAGATAAAGATATTAAAACTCTCAAGACAGAAACCAGAAAGATATTAAAACTTGAAGAAAAGCTAAAATCACAAAAAAAGATTAAAGAAATGGAATCAAAAAGAAAAAAATTGAGAAATAGTTTGTATGAGTCTCAGGACTTGGTTGAACAACAAAAGGATGAGTTGATTGCAAAAACGGAAGCTCGCCTGCAACAAAAAATAAATGAAGAAGAACTATTTCTAATTCGCTGGAGGATTGTATAATGACATATTCAATTGATGACTTATTAAAATCACCGTTTGAAAAAATAAAAAGAATTAGTGAAGATGGCTATGAATATTGGTCAGCAAGAGACTTATATAAATTGCTTGGATATTCAGAGTATAGACATTTTTTACCTGTAATAGATAAAGTAAAAGAAGCCCTGATTTCATTAAATGAAGATATTGAAAACCATATCGAGGACATGCTCGACATGGTTAAAATAGGCTCTGGTGCTGATAGAGAATTAGAAAGTCTTAAACTTTCTAGATTTGCCTGCTATATTGCCGTACAAAATGCTGATCCTTCAAAGCCTAATGTTGCATTAGGACAAGCATACTTCGCAATCAAAACACGACAAAAGGAACTAATAGAGGAAGAACAAGAACGACTTATCCAATCAGAAGAAGATTCTAAGAGGTTGCTTTTAAGAGAACAAATGAGGAAACATAATAAACAACTGGCAGAAGCTGCAAACGATGCAGGAGTAAAAGAGCCTATTGATTATGCAATATTCCAAAATTATGGCTATAGAGGACTGTATGGAGGTCTTTCAAGACAAGATATTCACAAACGTAAGGGACTAAAAAAGAGCCAAGATATTTTAGACCATATGGGCAGTACCGAACTTGCGGCGAATTTATTCAGAGCAACACAAACAGAAGAAAAATTAAGACGTGAAAACATACAAGGTAAGCAAAGAGCTAATCAAACTCATTATGAAGTTGGACAAAAAGTCCGTCAGACAATAGAAGAACTTGGCGGTACAATGCCAGAAGATTTGCCAACAGCTGATAGCATAAAAAAACTTGAACGCCAAAAACAAAAAGAGTTGGAGGATAAAGAATAGTTGAGAAGAAGAATTATAAAATCTATTGCAAATGAATTGATTTTAAAATCTCGTGAAGCAGCTTTATCTGCTGTTCAGATATTTAATAATCCATTGATCCAGTTTAAATCAGAAACATTTATAGTATTAATGGTTATAGCTTGGACTTATCTTTTACATGCTTATTACAGAAAAAATAAAATAAATTATAAATATATAGATAGAGAAAAATCAACATCTAGGCGAATAAGATATAAGTTGACACCACAAGGTGCTGTGAAGTATTGGGAATTATCGCAATGCTTATCTACTAAGTTGTGCCCGCTAGATAAAGAAACTAAAAAGAATTTAGAATTTTTACTATGCATAAGACATGAAATCGAGCATAGAATGACAACTCGTATAGATAATGAAGTAAGTGGTAAATTCCAAGCGTGCTGTCTAAATTATAATAGATATGTAAAAAATTTATTCGGAGATAAATATGGAATCGATAAGTATTTATCATTTAGTTTGCAGTTTTCGACAATATCAATGGAGCAAAAAGACATATTACTAACAGATAGTAATCTTCCTAAAAATATAACCGGAGCAATAAATACATTTGAACAAAATATAAGTGACAGAATATTTAATCATCCAAATTATTCATATAGAGTTATTTTTACTCAAAAATTAGTTAATCATAAAAATCAAGCTGACGAAGTTATAGAATTTGTAAAATCTGATAGTCAATTGGGGGCAGATATAAATAAGGTATACATTCAAGAAAAGGATAAAAAGAAATATAAGCCTAAAATGATTGTTAATAAGATGATTGAAGAAGGATTTACAAATTTTACAATAACAAAACATACTCTATTATGGCAAAATGAAAAAGCAAAAGGGAATCCAAAATACGGTACTTATCCATATGAAGGTAAATCGACTTGGGATTGGTATGAAACTTGGGTTGATTTTGTGAGAAATTGGTGTAAACAGAATGAGGAAAATATAAATGACGAAGAATAAGCAGAAGTTGGAATTGACTTGGATAGGAAAAGGGCAAGAGATGAATCTTGAGCCGAGAATTTTGGTTGAAAATCCTGAAAAATCTTATGGTGCCCCCAATACAGAAAATATGCTTATCCATGGTGATAACCTACTTGCTCTTAAAGCTCTTGAGCAAAACTATACAGGAAAAATCAAATGTATATACATAGATCCTCCTTACAATACCGGCTCTGCTTTTGAACATTATGACGATAATGTAGAACACTCTAAATGGCTATCTTTGATGAAAGTAAGACTTGAAATTTTGCACAATCTGTTGGCAGAGGATGGTTCAATATGGGTGTCATTAGATGATAATGAACAGGCTTACTGTAAGATTTTAATGGATGAAATTTTTGGTAGAAATAATTTTATCAATAATGTAATATGGCAGAAGAAATATTCACCACAAAATGATGCAAAGTGGCTATCAGATAATCATGATTTTATAATGGTTTATGCTAAAAATAAAGACCTTTGGCGACCTAACTTGTTACCACGTACTGCAGAGATGAATGCAAGGTATAAAAATCCTGATAATGACCCTAGAGGAGTGTGGAAAGCAGGTGATATTTCGGTAAAAAGAATAACTCCAAAAGATATATATGAAATAAAAACTCCTAGCGGTCGAATAGTTTTACCTCCAGCAGGAACTAGTTGGAGATATTCAAAAGAAAAGTTTAATGAAATGGTAAAAGATAATCGAATTTGGTTCGGTCCAAATGGAGATAGTGTTCCGGCAATTAAGAGATTTTTATCAGAAGTAAAACAAGGCATCACTTCATTAACAATCTGGTTACATACAGATGTAGGGCATAATGATGAAGCAAAAAAAGAAGTTAAAGCTTTTAATTCTGAGGATGTTTTTGCTACACCTAAACCTGAAAGATTGATTGAAAGAGTCCTAACGCTTGGATCAAATGAAGGTGATTTAGTTTTAGATTCTTTCTTAGGTTCAGGAACAACTGCTGCTGTCGCTCATAAAATGGATAGAAAATGGATAGGAATTGAGCTTGGAGATCATTGTTATACTCACTGTGAGCCTAGATTACAAAAGGTTGTTGACGGAACTGACCAAGGCGGTATTTCCAAAGCTGTAAATTGGCAAGGTGGTGGCGGTTACAAGTTCTATGAACTAGCTCCATCGTTACTAAAAAAAGATGAGTTTGGTAATTGGATAATTGATTCTAGATATGATGCAGAAATGCTTGCTGAAGCTATGGCAAAACAAGAGGGATATCGATTCTCTCCTGATGAAGAAAATATCTACAAACAAGGATATTCAACAGAGAAAGATTTTATTTTTACAACAACGCAGTTCTTGTCTATAGAACTTTTAGATAAAATTTATTCAAAACTTACAAATGATGAGAGCCTGCTAATATGTGCAACACATTTTGAAGAAGGTACCGGTGGAAGATATGACAATATAACAGTTAAAAAAATTCCGCAAATGCTATTGAACCGTTGTGAATTCGGTAAACTTGAATACAATCTAAACATAATCGATCCACCACAAGAAACCGAAGACGATGAAGAAACCTTGGAGGATGAATAGATGCATACAGAGGGTGAGATGTCAGAAATTGTTAATAAATACACATCATGTATGCAAGAAATAAAGTTAAGGATAAATGCAATACATTCTATTATAAAAAGGCAAACAACTACTCTATATCCATATACAAACTTGGAGTTTATTTGTTTACAAATTAGAAAAATTTTAGAATTAATTGCAATGGCAAATCTTGTTGCAAATAAAGATGAATATCAAAAAATAAGAGAAAAATTTTCGATAGATTGGAATGCAAAAAGAATTATAGAAACAATAGAAAAAGTTAATAAAAATTTCTTTCCAACAGCTATTTATAGGGAACAATTAGATAATGAAAAAATAAAATATCATTGGCATAAAAAAGTTTCCAATATTTTAACTAAGGATATATATATTAAAATCTATGATGAAATATCAAATATATTGCATGCTCAAAATCCATTTAAAATAGATCGAATAAATTTAGACAATTTACAACAAGAAGCTTTAGAATATGTTAATTTAATTGTAAACACATTGAATGAACATAATACATATCTATGTAATGGAAATATTGTTAATTGCAACATGAATGCATTTGATCCAAATTCAAATGAAAAAGAAGGTAAGGTGTCAGTGCATTATTTTGGTCAAGTTACAACTGACGATATTGAAGAGGTTTTATATGAATAAAACTACTAATAAGATAAAAAACAGATTAGGTTTAGATACAATAGTTATAGATGGTAGAATTAATCCATCTACAAGTAAATTATAAAAAAGGATTATATAGATGCACCAACTTACTATTTCAATAAATCAAATATTGGGACTTTCTACTGCAGCATCAGCTCTACTTTCTATTTTAATAAGTGCATTGTGGGCAATATATTTTAATCGTATAAAAGAAGGACAAAGAGCTGAATTTCAAAAACAAATTGAAACGCAAAAAGCAGAATTCAGTAAGCAGTTAGAAAACATAAAAGCCAAAAATGAAAAAATGAACTACATCACAAAAACTCAATTCGATGCCGAGTTTAAAATGTATCAGGAACTTTCAGAATCAAGTTTTCAAATGTTACTGGACAATTCCAGATTATTTCCAATGGGCATAGATCGACTACCAGAATCCAAAGAAGAACAAGATAAGATCTTTCAAGAAAGATTTAATAAAGCTAACAATAGTTTAGTTAATTATCAAAATATGCTTTTTAAATATGCACCATTTATTAAAGAAGAAAATTATTTACTTTTTGATGAACTAAAAGAAATGGGACGCTTACAACTAATTTATTATCCTATATACAAATTTGAATATGATGAAGAAGAAAAAAGGGCAATTTATAAAGAAATCCGAGAATGCTGGAAAAGAACTTCTGTAATGTACACAAAACATGATGAAATAATAAAAAGATTAAGAGCTTATTTAAATAATATAAAATTAGTTGAGGATAGAGATGAACAGAACTGCTAATGAGATAAAAAACAGATTAAGTCTTAGAAAACCGCAATGGGAAAGTTTAGAAATTCTTTCTGAAATTGCGGATGTATTGACGCTTAAAAAAGACATGAATCTTGAGGAAGCAAAAGCTAAGATTATGGCACTTGGTGATAAATTTTCTGAGGTCAAAAAGTTCTCAGAGTTTGAAAGAGAATTTCCAAATATCTGTTTCTCTTTAGCAACCGGCGTTGGCAAAACTCGTTTGATGGGCGCCTTTATTGCGTATTTGCATATTGCAAAAGGCATTAACAATTTCTTTATACTTGCACCGAACTTAACAATTTATGAAAAGTTGAAAGAGGATTTTGGAAATCCATCTAATCCGAAATATGTGTTTAAAGGTATTTCTCAATTCGCAGCAAGCCAGCCTCAAATAATTACAGGGGAAACTTATAACAAGCATCAAAATATTGTTACTAACATAATGAATACTTTATTCAAAAGAGTTAGGATAAATATTTTTAATATTTCTAAAATAAATGCTGAATCAAGAAATGGCAAAGAGCCTTTGATGAAGAGATTGTCAGAATATTTAGGTGAGTCTTATTTTAACTATTTAGTAAATCTTCCTGATTTAGTGCTATTAATGGATGAATCTCATCACTATAGAGCTGATGCAGGTATGAGAGTAATTAATGAATTAACCCCTGTACTTGGTCTTGAGCTTACAGCAACACCACAAATTGAAAATGGATCTAGAACAGTCAAGTTTAAAAATGTTGTGTATGAGTATTCTCTAGCAAAAGCTATGAATGATGGTTTTGTAAAAGAACCTGCCGTTGCAACAAGAAAGAATTTTGATCCTGATAAATATTCTCCAGAAGAACTGGATATCATAAAGTTACAAGATGGTGTTAGAATTCATGAAGACACTAAAGTTGCACTAGATATATATTCAAGGAATAACAAAGTAAAACTTGTTAAACCATTTGTTCTTGTTGTAGCAAAAGATACAACTCATGCAAGTTGGTTGGAAGAACAAATCAAGGACAGTAACTTCTTTGGTGGGTATTATGCTGATAAAGTTATGCAGATACACTCTCAGCAAAGAGGTGCCGAAAAAGATGAGAATATTGCTAAACTGTTAACACTTGAAGATATAAAAAATAAAATTGAAATAGTGATCCATGTAAACATGCTAAAAGAGGGATGGGACGTTACAAACTTGTACACAATTATACCTCTTAGAACTGCTACCTCAACAACTTTAAGGGAGCAAACTATCGGACGTGGACTAAGACTACCTTATGGGCAAAGAACCGGTGATAGCAAAGTTGATAAATTAACTATTGTTTCTCATGACAAGTTCCAAGAAATAATTGAAGCTGCTCAAAAAGAGGATTCAATTATAAAGAAAGAAAATATCATTGAAATAGATGATTCTGAACAGTTACAGAGAAAAGAAGTAGTTACAACCCTAGGGAAATTAGAAGAAGAATTGGCTCAGGAAGAAGCCAAAATTGAACAAATAAAAGATCCGGAAGAAAAGCAAAAAGCGGTTATAAAATTAGAAGCAAAAAAATCAATAAATGCTGCATTTTATGAAATAGCCAAAGAAGGTAAAAACTTAGCCACCATGACTAAAACAGAGATCGTTGAAACTGCTAAAAAACAGGCTATTGATAGAATAAAAACGAAAGACCAATTAGGACTATTTGATAATACCCAGATAGAACAATATGAAAAAGAAATTGCGGAACTTGTTGATGAAGAAAAAGAAAAATTTGAGAAAAACATAATTGAAATCCCAAGAATTATAATCGTTCCAGCAGAAACAAAAACTTGGTTTGAAGATTTTGATCTAGATACAAGCTTTTTAAATATTCAACCATTATCTGAGGAAATTATTCGTAAGACCTTAAGAGAGCAATCAACAGATACCATATATGGTGCAGGTACGTATGTAAATGATAGATTAGACAATATTATTGTTAATGAATTAATTAATATTCCTGAGGTTGATTATAATTCTTGTGCCAAGTTACTATTTAAGATTGCAAATCAAGCAATAGAAAAATTTAGAACATATCAAACAGAAGATAAGGTTAAAAATATTGTTCAATTTCAGAAAAAAGAAATTGCAAACTTTATAAAACCACAATTAATGGCTCATTTTAAAAAAGAAGTGACTAAGTATGAAGCTCCTGATGTTAGAGCATTTTCACAAATCCTAGAACACAATAGTTATAAGTTTGTAGGTGATGCTATCTATGATTTTAGAGAAACAATTGAGCCTGCAAGCAAGATTAAAACACTTGTTTTCACAGGGTTCAAAAAATCATACCATCCAAAGTATAAATTTGATTCGAAGACTGAAAAAGATTTTTCTATAATATTAGAAGATGATAATTCTGTAATTAAATGGATCAGACCTGCTTTTAATCAATTTAATATAACTTATGATAATAATAAACGTAATTATGAACCGGATTTTGTTGTAGAAACAGCAGATACAATTTATTTAGTAGAAACAAAAAAAGAAACAGACATACCAACAGAAGAAGTTCAAGAAAAAGCTCGAGCAGCTTTAAAATACTGTCAAACAGCAACAGAATACACAACTAATAATGGTGGAAAACCTTGGAAGTATATTTTATTGCCACATGATAGTGTTAAGTATAATATGGAATTTAAATATTTGGTTAATACATATGAATATAAAAAATAATATAAGTGCGATCATAAAAAAGTTTTTAGTTTTATTGTTAATGTTGTTCTATGCAAATGTAACTTTTGCAGTTAATTATTACGACCGTTATGGTCAAAAGACTGGTTCTTATAGGCAAACAACTTCAGGCTATAATTCTTATGACAGATACGGTTCTAAAACAGGGTCTTATAAAGAAACATCATCTGGCTATAATAAATATGACAAGTACGGTCAAAAGACTGGAAGCTATAAAAAGATGTCTTCTGGATATAATTCTTATGATAAATATGGTCAAAAAACGGGTAGTTACAAAACAAATTCTAATGGCGTAACTACAAAATACGATAAGTACGGTCAAAAAGTAGGAACATTCAAAAAAGACTCCTCTGGTAAAATTACCGAATACGACAAATACGGCAGAAAAATCGGAAGCTATAAATAATTATTTTTACGTCTATTATCCACTATAACATTTCTACAGATAAAAATTCATATAACTTTCATCGATTGTATCTTGTTCAATGCCAATGTAGCGGAGTGTTACTGATGGCGAAGAGTGGTTAAAGATTTTTTGCAGGAGTACTATATCATTATATTTTTTATAATGATGATACCCGAATGTCTTCCTTAGTGTATGTGTTCCAATTCTTTCCTTTACCCCGACGGCTTGTGCTGCCTTATTCAAAATTCTATACGCCTGTGCTCTATCAAGCCTGCAATGTTTTTGAGTATAAAAAAGAGGTTGCTCATTTGGCAATCCTTCTACAAATAAATCAATCTCCTTCTTCAAAAACCTATTAAGCGGGAATTTCTTATACTTATTCGTCTTTTTCTCTCTAATTTCAATATAATCTCTGCCTTTTACATCCCCAACATCAAGCGATAGTATATCAGAAATTCTGAGTCCTGTATTTATCCCAAAACTAAAAAGCAGTGCATCTCTTGGCTTTTTTGCCAAATATTTTTTAATCTTTTGGATGTCTTCTATCTTTTTTATAGGTTGTACTATGTTCATTTGAAATTCGCTTAATCACAGACAATAATTGCTTCTTCCCTATAAAAAGTAAAGTCTTATGACACAAAATTTAAACACTTTTCAAACTGTGTTTAAACGGCGTTCAAGCGGAGGTTAGAAAATTTGGCTCTCGAATTCAAAAAAATACAACACAACTTCATTTTGTTGCATTATTTATCTTTTAAAATATTAGATAATATATTATCTAAATATTGACTTTTTATTAAATTTGGTATAATATATTATCTATGAATAATTCTTTATTTAATCCTAAAACTCCTAATGATATTGCAAAAGAATTGGTTGAGAGAATTAAGCAGCATCGAAAAAAGCTTAAAATTTCTCAAGCTCAGCTTGCTATAAAATCAGGTGTTAGTCTGGGTTCTATTAAAAGGTTTGAGTCCAAGTATGAAATTTCTTTGAATTCTTTTATAAAAATTCTAATAGCTCTTAATTTAGAGCAGGATTTAGAAAATTTATTCACGCAAAAAAGCTATAACTCAATTGAGGAAGTTATAAATGGATAAATATAAATATTTAAAAGTTTTTTATAATGATATTTTAGTTGGTACTCTGGCTAAAACTCCAGATAGAGTTGTTGCCTTTGAATATGATTTAGATTGGTTGAATAATGGGTTTAGCATTTCACCTTTTAGTTTACCGCTCATCAAGAAAGTTTTTATTCCAAAATATGACCCATTTGGTGGATTATTTGGAGTTTTTAATGACAGTTTGCCTGATGGTTGGGGGCGGTTACTTGTTGATAGATTATTTTTGAAAAATAAAATTAATCCTGCTGAAATAGATAATCTTAATCGACTTGCTGTTGTTCAAGAATGTGGCATGGGGGCTTTGACTTACAAGCCTGAGCATAAGTTTGAATCAGAAAATAATATTTCGGATTATGATATTCTTGCTCAAGAATGTTCAAAGATATTAGAATCACAAAATTCAGAAAATTTGGATGAACTTTTTAAATTAGGTGGCTCATCTGGTGGTGCAAGACCAAAGATTTTGACATCTATTAACAACGAGGATTGGATTATTAAGTTTCCATCATCCTCTGATCCTAAAAATATTGGTGAAAAAGAATATCAATATTCATTATGTGCAAAAGATTGCGGAATAAATATGACCGAGACAAGGCTTTTCTCTTCTAAAATTTATTCAGGATATTTTGGTATAAAAAGATTTGATCGCAAAAACGGCAAAAAAGTTCATATGGTATCAGTTAGTGGACTATTAGAGACAAGCCACAGGCTTCCTAATCTTGATTACAATACATTGATGAAATTAACACTTGAATTAACAAGAAATTATCAGGATATTGAACAATTATTCAGGCTAATGTGTTTTAATGTATTTGCAAACAACAGAGATGACCATTCAAAGAATTTTTCTTTTCTTTTTGATGATATAAAAAAAGAATGGCACTTATCTCCTGCTTACGATTTGACGTATAGTTTTTCATTTAATGGCGAACACGCAACAACAATCAACGGAGAAGGCAAAAATCCAACTTTAGATGATATATTGGCGGTTGCCCAAAATATAGGACTCAAGGAAAAATTTGCAAAAGATGTTGCATTAAATATTCAAGAAAAATGTTCTAAATTATTTAATTAATCTCATATTTTTGTGCATTTAATCTTTAAACAAAAGTTTCTTTATAGTTTTCTTCGATATCGAGACAGCAAAAAGCCTAGTTCTATTTTTATTTGCAATGTGAGATACCCCAAATTATCAATGAGATTTGAATTAAATAAAAATATTGATACTTATGTTATGTATTTATCTATCTATCAATACTCCATAATATTTGGTCAATTTTACGTGGAGTCCAAAAATTTGTTTTAAAATTTTGATTTAATTCTTGAGATTTTTTTCTATATATTTGAATTAAAAGTTCAGCATCTTTTATTTTTATATTTAAAGGATTAATTTTTATTATTTTATCTTTATCTTGAAAATTACTAATTTTAAGTAATGCATAAATCGCAAATTGATCAACAGTCCCAAACTTATCAGGATACATTAAAGACAAGAGACCTGATGCACCGGCAACACCTAATCCTTTTATTTGTTTTACGGTTTTTATGCAAGCAATTATATTATCTGAATCTTGAGAAAATATTTCAGTATGAATTTTTTTTAATTCGTTTAATTTGTTTTCTTTTATATATTTTTCCAAATTTTTTCTTGTTGTTACTAATCTATTAGGTGCCGTATATTTCCAATAAAAATATTTATCATATAAAAATTTATAAAATTCAAATTCTGACATATTTTTTAAGATGTTGACGTCCAATGTTTCCATTTCTTTTTCAATTTCTACATGATTTGGCATAACGGCATCATAATATTTTTTCAAATATTTTTCCCAATCTTTACAATCATCGCTATTCCATAAATTATTTATATTGCAGTTCATATAAAACACCTCTTTTTCCAGTAATCATATCATAAATATAATCAATCCCCACTTGGCTTTTGTCTTAAAACGAGAGGTGAATGTTTGACCCAAGTATTATAATGGCTTTTTAATAATAAAATAAGATGTGATAATTTCATTCATAATCGAAATTAAGAAACATAGAAAATAGCAGTTCATATTCCAATTATAATTTTCAAAGATATTTGTTTTATAATTAATCTTATGAAAAAGTTTCTTTTATTAGTTTTTATATTTTTAATTGGTAGTTTTAAATTTCCTTGTTTTGCTATAGCTGATGTTGATTATTCAAACCCTAATAATTGGCTTGCAATTCCTACAAAAAATGAATATTCGACTGATGTCTTTTATGTTTATCCAACTGTTTGTATGAAAGGTGATGCAGATAATATTTGTAAATATGATAATTTGCAAATGCAAAATTCTGCTAAACAGGTTTTTAAATTGCAAGCTGAAGCTTTTAGTACTGTTGCAAATATTTATGCTCCTTTTTATTCGCAATATAATTTCAATGCTTTTTCATATTCTGATTACAATGAAATTCAAAAACGATTAGCTCAAAATACAAAAGGAATTTCTGATATATATAACGCACTTGATTTTTATTTTAAAAAATATAATCAAAATAGACCATTTATTTTAGTTAGTCATTCTCAAGGTTCAGGAATAATGCTTATTGTGTTAAGTGATTATATGAAACAACATCCCGAATATTATAAGAATATGGTTGCTGCATATGTAATCGGATATCCTGTTACCAAAGAATATATGAGCCAAAATCCACATTTAAAATTTGCGAAAAAATCAAATGATACTGGTGTTATAATCTCTTATGACGTTGAAGCTCCCAATAAATCCGGAATTGACATTTTTAAGACAAAAAATAAATTAGTAATAAATCCTATTAATTGGAGCAGAAGTGAAAGAATTGCTAAAGCCTCACAAAATCTTGGCAGCTTAAATGAACATACTCTCCAGGTTACAACGCCAGGAATTGCAGATGCTAAGATTAATAAAAAATCAGGCATGATAATATGTTCAACTGTTGATTCTGAAAAATACGAAATAAAACTCCCAGCATTATTTGGTAAGGGGTCTTTTCATGGGCAGGATTTCCAATTCTATTTCTTAAATCTTCGACAGAATGCAAAAGAAAGAATTGATAATTTTAATAGATAAATATCCGGTTATTTTTTATCTTCTGTAAAACTTGCTCCGACATAATTAAATCCTACAAGTTTATTCTTTTTGTTATATTTTGGATCAAAAAATACATTTAAGGAGAGGTTTTTATTATCTTTTGATTTTAATCTCCTACAGCTTGTTCTTAGAAAATGTTTTACATTTCTGAAAAAGTCGTTTGAAGCCATATGTGCTTCAAATGATCTTGAATGTCCTAGCTTATTTACAGCTTCACTTTTTGCTTTTCCAATTGGCTTTGCAAGTTCTCTTACTGTATCTACATCTTGACCTGAAATTAAGTATACTATAGGATTATCCCTATCATATACAGAATGTACTTTGGGAGTTCTTCTATAATCGTAGTCATAGTTTCTATAAAAAGCTACGAATTCATCATTTTTCATGTTTTTTGCAGTACCATTTAGGTTTCTTACTACAAAACTATGACATTTTTTTATATTTTCATTTCTTATAACAGGGACATATTTATCTGTTTTTGGATTTTTTGCATAATAATGTATAGGTATATAGCTTCGAAATGAAATTTGTTGAACACTTTTTATCATTTTACATTCTTCCTAATTCACTCAAAAAATAAAAATAGTTTTTTTTGTCTATTTTATTTTAAAATTTACATAACTTATTTAAGTTATTTTTTTAGGAAATATTCATCTATATTGAAGGTTGTTTTCTTTTTATCAATGTAAAAGGTAATTGGAATTTGTGTTGATTTGCCACAAACATCAAGTGTCCATAACTCTTTCCAATAGCCTTTGATATATTTATTATTTTTCTTTTTTACATCATATGGATAATGAAGTATTTGAGTATTTTTTATTTTAAAATCTGAGCAAGTTGGGTTATAAGGGGATAATGTTGTATAAATTTTTTCAATAACATTGAATTGCAAAGCATCATTTGCAATAGATTCACCTTCAACAGGGGTACTCATATCATAATATGATTTTGCAAATGGTATAAAAGTTATTTGTATTAGTAATAATAGAATTATTTTTTTTAGCATTATTCCTCAAATCATTTATTTAATATAAATTATATAGATTATTAAATTATTTGCCAATATTTGTTTGTAAGAAAAAAGACCTCTTTCTAAGAGGTCTTTTGCTTTAAATTTTTATTATTTTTATTTTTCTTTAACT
This sequence comes from Candidatus Avigastranaerophilus faecigallinarum, assembly GCA_018716565.1. Lineage (GTDB taxonomy): Bacteria > Cyanobacteriota > Vampirovibrionia > Gastranaerophilales > Gastranaerophilaceae > Avigastranaerophilus > Avigastranaerophilus faecigallinarum. The sequence goes on from DVJT01000202.1 coordinate 19,239, forward strand.
AGATAATCTGTATTTTCTATTTTCATTGCATAGTATGGTTTTTCTTTTCCTTGTTCTTTCAAAAACATAACAAAAGGTTTATCAAAAAGTAAGAACTTAGGAGAATCTTCTTCCGGTAATAAAGCTGTTTTCATAACTGAAAGAGCTGCTTCACTCTTTAAAGATCCGCCTTTATTATCCATTTTAAATTTAATTGTTTGTAGTGCTTGTGAAATTATATAATTACTTCCAACAATTTTTTTACCACATAATGAATCGTATGATATAGTTTTATCTACTGCTATTTCAGGTATTATTAATACATCTTTTTTTGTGAAGTTTGTTGGATTTGTATTTTCAGTAATGTAAGTATAATATTCTTCAAAAGATTTATCCAAAATTGTTCTATACAAAATTACTTCTTCATTTTCTTTTGTTAATAATTTTACTGCATAATCCTCAGCTGAATTATAAAATAGAACTTCTAAATTTTTATATAAAGCTTGATTTGATTTATTCTCTATACCAAAGTATTTTACTTTTTCCTTAGAATCATTAAATGGTGCAGGTTTTAACTTATCAAATGCAGTATAAAAGTTAAAATCTTTCTTTAAGATAGAGTAGAATAAATATGAATCTTTTGCACTCCAGTCAACTAAATCAAGTATATCGCTTTTTTCTTTAAACTTTTCGTAAATTGCTTTTTCAATTTGTTTTTTTAGTTTTTTTGAGATTTTTCCGCTTTCAATATAATATGAATTTTCTGAAATATCATCTTTTGTATATGATTTTTTATTTAATTCATCTGCAATTTTAGGATTTCCGTCAACAAAGTTAATAGGTTCCCCATTAAACATTTTGTCCATAAATTCATTCCATACAAGTTGAAAAGTAACGCACCAAACATCATTCTTTTCTTCGTCATATTTTTGAATTGATTCTATTTCAGTTTTCTTTTTATCAAAAAAAGTAAAACCTGGTGTCATAAAACAACCTGATAGAAAACATAGAGCAATAAAAAATAATAATGCTTTTTTAAATTTCATAAACACTCCTTGTAAAATAAATATTTTATCTGTATACATAAATATTATATTAATTTTTAAGGTTAATAGCAAAGAAAAAAATTACAAGTTTTAAATAAATAAGTACTTAAAAAGAGAGCTAATATGAATATTTCAAAATTAAATAATTGTAATTCTTTCGGGAAAAAAGCACTATTAACTTGTGAAATAAAACAAGAACCCAAAAAGAATAAAATCCAAGCAACTTTATATAAAATGGATCCTCATAATATATCTGATATTGATGATGTTATGTATAGTAAACAAACAAGATGTATTCTACCTGATTTTATAACTTCAATTGAAAAACTATATCCAAATAAAGACTTTTATTTATTGCAAAATGATAAAACAAAAGAAGTAATTTCCTGTGCTCAAACTTCACATCATTATAGACCAATTCAAATCTCAAATGGTTTTGAATCTATAACTTTCGAAAATCCCGGTTCAAATACATTAATAGAGGAAATGAATGTTAACCAGAATTATGTGAATGCTGCTGAACCACTTTTAGCATATATTGTGAAATCTGCTGGTGAAAGATTTGATTCGACAGTTTATACTTCATTTAATCAAGATTTTGTTCCAGCATTAAAAAGGGCTAAATTTTCGCAAACAAAACTTGGTGAATTTTACATTCCTGAAAAAAGATATGCTACATTAATTAATCAAGCTGAAGAACATTCACAAATAGAATATCTTGCATAATTCTAATGTAAACAAAAATTTAAAACTTGTATCATTCAAATAGTAATGATATTATTTCGCATATATTTGCATCCTAATAAAATATTTTAATGTAACTTTTTGTAAATAAAAAAATTTTTTTTCTAAAAAAGTAATAAGTTTTTTTTTTAGAGGTTTTTGTCTTAGTGCATCCTTAAATATTTTATATTTGTTATTAGATAGAGAGTATATAGTGAAAGGAAATCTCAAATGATTAACAAAATTAATTCAGTAGACTCTAAAGTTACTCTTAAAAATACACCAAGAGTCAGATTAAATGTTCAACAAGAAAGTAAGGTCTCTTCAAAAGCAAATGAACTACCTGGTGCTAAATATGTAAATGCACTACAGGCAATTAATGGCGTAAAAACTGCTCATACTGTTAATTTTGGTTCAGGCGTTAATGGTTTTACTCCATTAGAAGCATCTATAATTAATGATAAAGAAATCAGGATTCCAAATCTTTTGGATGTTGATGAAAATATCGACTTACCATTAAAAGAGATGCCAAAAGGCAAAGAACATTTAAATGCCGCAGGTTTAAATGTTGTGAAGACTGTAGAAGATGGATTAGATGTATATAGAATCACAAATGATAAAGGAAATCCAATTTTTATAGGACGAGTAGATCGTTCAAAAGAGAATTTACCGGTAGTTACATATAAACAAGGTAAATTTATGCCTGAAATTACTGTAAAAGATCCTTCTTTAAACGGAAAAGCTGTAAAAATGCTAGCAGGCAGTCATGTAAAAGGAGAAGGTTTCGATTTTAAAATGGTTGGTGATTATCAGCCAATTCCAGGTGGAACACAAAAATCTGTTTCCTTTAAAGGAAGAACAGTAATTACAACTTTAAATAAAGAACCAAGGACTTTAAATGCTGTTGATTCTTATATGAAGTCAGGGCTTCAATCTCAGGCTGTACAAGGTGATTATGCCAATATGGTAAGAGAAGATGATCCTACTATTATAATTCCAGCAGGTGGCTTTGGTGAAAGATTCTTTAATATTACAAGAGAATTTGAAAATAAACCTTCAGGAAAATTACCAACTAATGATAATTATAGAATTATAGCAACAGCACTTAACTTAGCAGCATCTGCCGGTATTTTAAGTGGTAGTGCAGATGATTCTGTTAAATATTTAAGCCAAGCACATGATATTCCTAATGGTGGTGATACTCGTTTTGTTGAAAAATATAAAACTGATGGAGGTGCAATTGCGGAAGGTTTAAGACGAGATATTATAAGAAATGATAAATCAGCTATAATTTTAAATGCTGATATATTTACAAATGCAGATATTAGCCGTACATATAATGCATTGAAAACACTTCCTAATGCTGCTTTAATCATTCCTTATTATCCTGTCAATCCTGAACGAGCAAAATCTTTTGGTCTATTAGGTATAGAGCAAGATGAAAATGGTAATCTTCAAATAAAAGAATTTTTAGAAAAGCCGAAGTATACTTCAGATGCTCCTGTTCCTACTGATTTTGTTGATGCTGGTTCATATGACAAGGCAATGGAAGAATTTAGAAAAGTTCAAACAGCTCAAAATCCAAGTGATGAAAACTCATATTTAGCTAATCCCGGCTTCTATTTCTTAAAGCCACAAGCACTAAAAGTTCTTACTGCAAAAGGTATATTAGAACCGTCTAAAACTGGACTCGGTGCTCATGTTATGCCTGAAATTGTCAAACTAGCGAACGAAGGTCAACTACTTGATGAAGAAGGTAATCAAATGAAGGTATATACAGTGCCTTTAGAAGCAAAAGGAGGAAAACCAGCAGTTTGGGATGATATTGGTACTGCTGAAGCCTATTTAAAATTGATTAAAGATGTTGCTAATGAATTTAGACTTCATGGTAATACAATTGAAAATAAATATTATGGTGTGCCTGAATTCTTAATGCAAGATTTTGCTAAAAATACAGATTTAGAAACAGGTATTGTTTATGATTCTGAAAAAGCAAGAAATGCATTCGCTACGTTCTGTGAAAAATATAATGTTGATTTCGCTGAAGGAAACATATTTGTTGCAAGCCCAAACTAATTCGGTAAAAGAAAGAGAAAAGACCGCTGGATATCAGCGGTCTTTTTCTTTTTCCTTTATTTATTTTGTATAGAAAACTATTGTATCACCTTCTTTTATTTTTGTATCTCCATTTGGTACAAATGATTCTGTATCTCGTTTAATAATTGCTATAAGAAAATTTGATGGAAATTCTATTTCTTTTATTTTTTTGTTTATCCATTCATTATTTTTATCTATTAATGTTTCAGAAAGACTTATATCGTAATTGGATTTTACTACTGTAGTACCTATTAATATTTCATCTCCTTCTTGTAAAATAGTGTCACCTTTAGGAAAAATTTTTTCATTTTCTCTTTTTATAACGAGAATAAGTGAGTTGTCACTTAATGCAATATCTTTTATTGAATTGTTAATCCAAGGATGAGAATTTTTAATTAATATTTTATTTAATGTTATAGCGGATTCTTGTTGATAATCATTAAATGTTTTTCTTACATCTTCTAAATTGTCAATCATAGAAGTTCTTTTTGCTATTATAGGTAATAAAGAACCTTGTATTGTAACAGATATGAGTGAAACTACGAATACAATATGAAAAATGTCATATTTTAATGATGTACTTTCTGAAACTACTAGTATTGCAAAAACAATAGAAGCAGCACCTCTTAAACCCGCCCAAGAGATGAAGTTTATTTGGTTAAAAGTTGCTTTAAATGGTAGCATAACAATAGAAACGGCCAAAGGTCTTGCTACTAAGGATAGAAAAAGTGTAATAAGAACGGCTGGCAAGAGTATTTCGGGAATTTTATGCGGAAAAGAAAGAAAACCTATTAAGAAAAAAATAACGACTTGTGATAATGCAGTAATTCCGTCAAAGAAGTATATTAGATTAATTTTGTTTTTTATGTCACTGTTCCCAAGAATTATACCTGTAATATACACACTTAAATATCCGTTTCCGCCAATTAAGTCAGGTAGTGAAAATGAAAGAAGAGCTACTGCAACAATAAATATGGTATCGGTACCTTCAGTTAAAAGTTTCGTATTTTTGAAAATCCAAATGGCACAAATTGCTATAATTATACCAAAGGTAACTCCAAAAAATATTTGTTTAATAAGCAATGGAGTAAGAGAAGAAAAACATCCTCCTTTTAATATGATAATTCCCAACATTGTGAGAAGATAAGCAAAAGGGTCATTACTTCCGCTTTCCATTTCAAGTAGTGGTGCTGTATTATATTTTAAATTTAGACGCCTAGAACGTAATATAGAAAAGACTGATGCTGCATCTGTAGAACTAATTATTGCTCCTATTATAAAGCTTTCTGCAAATGGTATTTTTAAAATATAGAAACAAAATAATGCAGTAAAACCTGCTGTTAAAATGGTCCCAATTGAAGATAATAGTATTGCTTGTATTGTAATTTTGTTATCAGGTTTTTTTGTACAGAATCCACCGTAGAATATTATGAATAATAATCC
>DVJT01000012.1 GCA_018716565.1 Candidatus Avigastranaerophilus faecigallinarum
ATATCTTCAATAATATATTTTTTTGCACCTGATTCTATATAATCGTTTGGACGAATACGAGAAACAACCCCATTCATTTCACGACTTCGCTCTGCAGGCAAATAGCCATAAAACTTTTCACAAGGATACTTATTAATTTCTTGCATTCCTTCTTGAAAATTATCTTGCGCAAATAAATAATCAAATTTTATATGCTTTTTTTTAAAAGCTCTATTTACACCAATATGCACAGCATTTTCAATTGGAGTATAAAAATCGATTGACGGCGCACACCCAACTATAACTACATTTTTACCTTTAAAACAATTACGATATTTTGTAAAGACTTCTTTATGTACAGAAATAGCTTGCATATGCGATATTGAACTATATACCATTCTTGAAGTATAATTAATACTTTTTCGTAAATTTTCTATTTGAACTTTATTTTGATTTGAAATTGATATTAATGATTGTATTGCCGGATTGATTTTTTCTTCTTTTTTATATTTTTTCTTTATCCTTACACCTAAAAAATAAATTTTTATATATTTTTTTGTCTTTATTGTCTTAAACAAACCAAATAAATATCTTGTTTTTATAAATTCTTTTTTTGTTATTTGCTCATTTATCGGAATATTAAATAAACACCTTACTTCATAATTTTCATAATTTAAAATATCATAATTATGCATAAAACCAGCTTTAAAGAATTTTACTCTTTCTAAATCTAAATATTTAAAAGAATAATTAGAATCTTTACTCAATTCTTTTATAAAAGAACACCATTTATAGAAAAATTCCTTTTTATATTCAGGAGAAATATTTTTAAAAAACCTATACGTAGGCTTACTTACCAAGAAATAGAATTCATTTTTTAACTGTTCATATAACCCATATTGTTTTAAAGCAGCCCTAGCCTTTTCCCAATCGTCTATTATTTGGATTAATGAACTATCATTTTTATTATTGGAATTTGACGCTTCCGGATTGTCAAAACGATAATAATAAACAGGTTCTTTTAATCCAATTAACTTTTTTGTAGAACATAATACATCTATTATAAACTTTGAATCTATGTATTTTCCTTCCTCATCAAATTTTATATTTTTTATAAATTCACTCTTATAAAGTTTTGCCCAAATAGATTGATGCACTGTAAGAAGAAATGGATAATCTAGGACAGAGAACAAATCACAATCGTTTACATTAGCAAAAATTTGTTTATTATGTATATTATTCGCATCATCATTATTTCCTATATGAACCCAAAAACCGGCAAAACAAACATCTGCATTATACTTAGTAATCTGTTCATATAATTTTTCATACATTGTTGGACTAATAAAATCATCAGACTCAACGATTCCGACATATCTACCTTTCGCAAGAGCTATTCCCTGATTTAAAGCTTTCCCATATGTAGAACCTTTTTCATTATGCAACGCTATAACTCTAGAGTCTTTTTTTTCATACTCATCAACTAACTTAGTTGTATAATCATCACTTCCATTGTCTATTAATATAAGTTCAAAATCTTCTAATGTTTGTTTTAATATACTATCAACACATTTTTTCAAATATTTTTCTCTATTGTATGCAGAACATATTATTGAAACTTTAATACTTTTATCCATTATTTGACTCCACAACTCTCTTGAAATTCATTTTTACAAATTTGGATTAAATTATTTAATGTTGACATTTTTTCTTCTATCGTATATTTATGAATACAACTTATCCGTCCTAAACAGCCTTTTTTATGATTTTTAAAAAACATATTACCCTTCATCATTACTTTCATATAATTTAAAAAAAATTGCTAATATTAGACTAAATAACCTAATCAAGAAACCTCACTTAAAAAATTTTATATTTTTATTTATTTTATCTACTTTCAAGCCTTTAATTATTACAAAGAAAATACTAATTAATCTTCATAAATAATTGGAACGCAACATTTTGTATATTTTGTTGCATAGAAAGGATTTTAATATGGCAATTGTTGAACCAATTAGAGATAAAAAAATAATAGAAAATATTCAGGATTTTTTGAGAAAAACAAAATTAAGAGATTATGTTTTATTCTGTATGGGCGTAAACTCAGGACTTAGAATTTCTGATATTTTAAGTTTAGATGTTGCAGATGTAAAAAATAAGAATTACTTAAAATTATGCGAAAAAAAAACAGGTAAGTACAAAATAGTCCCTTTAAATAAAAAATTAAAAAATATTTTAGATATTTATACGAGAAATAGAGCGTTAAACGAACCATTGTTCTTAACAAAATATAAAAATAGAATGGATAGAATTACCGCATATAGGATTATAAACAATGCTTGCAAGAAAATAAATTTAGAAATAAATATAGGCACACATACCCTAAGAAAAACCTTTGGTTATCACTTTTACAAGAAATATAAGGATGTAGCAATGTTGCAGAAAATTTTAAATCACTCAACACCGAGAATCACAATGACTTATATTGGTATAAATGATGAGGAAGTTTGGAATTGTTGCGAAAAGTTTATTTTATAATTGTAAGCATGGTAAGTTTATAGTATACTTTTTTTGCAACAAAATATACAAAATGTTGTGCTTCAAAATATTTATAAGTGAGAACAAGATGAGTACAAATCCCAAAATATCGATAATCTGCTCTGTATTCAATAGAGAAAAATACTTAGAACAATGTATAAATAGTATACTAAACCAAACACTTTCTGATTTTGAACTAATATTAATAAATAATGGTAGTAATGATTCAAGTGGAGCGCTAATTGAACAATATGCGAAGAAAGATTCTAGAATTATTACAATACATAATAACAATGGAACTACATATGGCACAGCATTAAATCAAGGTATAAAATTGGCAAGAGGTGAATATATAGGTATCGTCGAGTCTGATGACTGGATTGATAGAACTATGTACGAAAAATTATACAACAAAATTGTTGAATTTGATGCAGATATAGCCTTATGTTCTTTTAAAAGACACTTACCAGGGAAAAAGATATTAGATGAAAATAGAATTATAAAGAATTGTTCTGATGAAGATTTATTTTCAATTTACGATTATCCCTACTTATTGTGTTTAAATCCATCTATTTGGACAAAATTATATAAAGCAACTTTTCTTAAGAATATAAAATTTGAAGAAAATTGTAAATTTTGTGATACGCCTTTCTCTATTGATTATTTTTTTAGCACATATAAAATATGTGCAGTAAAAGAATGTTTGTATAATTATAGACAAAACAATCCGAGTGCATCAACTGCAAACAATGTTACAGATAATACAATTACTAAAATTGTTGATGCTCACATTCTAGCCAAACAGAAATTAATGGAAAAGAATGTTTATCAACAATTTAAAGAAGAAATAAATTTTCACGCTGCATATGTTTTTGAAGGTTGGTATAAACGTTGTAATGATAAAAATCGAGTATATTTTCTAGAACAATGTCGAGCATACTTTAATGATATAAAAAGAGATTTATGTTTTGAATATAAATACTTTAATAGCTCCTTAAAATTTTTTGTCTTAAATATCTTAAAAAAGAATTATAAAAATATTTATTCAGAAAAGTATAACAAAATTGCACTAGGGAAAATCAAAATATATGAAAAAATAAAATATTCAGATTCAAGTACAACAAAAATATTAGGCATTACTGTTTATAAAAAGATACAAGCCCAAGGATTAACAACACTTTTATACTTAGCAGGTATTTTAAAAAGCAAAAAAGATTATTACAAAAACAACATTTCAATATATTTGTTGGGAATTAAAATCTTTAATTATGTATGTAAAGAAGAAAAATTTGCTCAGCTGGTTCGACATATTGTAAAAACAGAAATGCACCAATTAATACATAATGACATGACAAAGTTAGTTGGAACAAAAATTAATAGAGCATTAACAATTCAATCTCAACATCAAAAAGTATTCCCTAAATTCAAAGGAATTAATAGGGGGGAAAAAATTGTTATAATAGCAGCCGGACCTACTTTAAATTATTATAAACCAATAAAGAATGCTATTAATATTGGTGTTAATAAAACTTTTAAACAAAATATTGTTCCCTTGGATTATTTATTCATTTTAGATTATCCAAACTGCAAAGAATTATTCCCTTTGGCTAATAATTATCGTCCTAACAAGTGTAAGAAATTTTATGGTATGTTGCAAGAGGAAAATCACCCTTATTTTATCCCTGATATGGCTTGTCCAAATAATGTTTATAGATATTATGTGAATAATTCTTGGAATGATTTGAGTGAACTATATAACTATGATTTATCTAATTTACCATTGCCGTGCTTCTTTTCTGTTTCATTTCAAGCAATTGCTTTTGCTTTATGGACTCAACCGAGTGAGTTGTATTTAGTTGGTTGTGATAATGATTTTTCTAAACATTTTGATAATTCTCCATTGCTATCACAAGATGAAACCTGGATTAAAATGCATAGAGTAAGAACAATGGATGGATATAATAAGTTGAAAAAATTTGCTTCAATTTACTATCCTGATACGAAAATAATTTCAGTAAATCCGGTCGGATTAAAAGGACTGTTTGAAGATGTTTATACGGAAGAATATCTGAGGGAACACAAAGAGCTAAAAACAAAAGGAGTTAAGATACTATGAAAGTATACGCATTTGTTCCGGCAAAAGGAACCAGCGAAAGGGTAGAAAATAAAAACATGCGTTTTCTTGATGGGGAGCGTTTATATATTAGAGCACTTAAAACTTTGTTAAAATGCAAAGAAATCGATAGAGTTTTCCTTGATTCTGAATCTGAAGAAATGTATCAGCTAGCTGACTATTTGCCAATTACTTTTATGAAGCGTGATGTAAATTTAGCAAACAACAAAACTGATGGTCACAAGTTGTTTATGAACGAAGTGAAATCATACCCGGATGCAGACATTTATGTGCAATTGTTGTGTACGTCTCCATTTATAAAACCTGAAACAATTGATAATGCAATTAAACAACTTAAAGAAAATAGAAATTTTGATTCTGCAATTTTAATGAAAAAAGATAAATATTATTTTTGGCAAAATAACAAGCCTACATACAATGCAAATTATATTCCAAACAGTAAAGATTTGCCAGAGACAATAACTGAATCTATGGGACTATATATTCATACGAAAGAGAGTGCTATAAAAACAAACAGGCGTTATGGAGAAAATCCGTTGTTAATTTATGGAAATCTTGATGAGCTTATTGATGTTAATACTCCCGAAGATTTGGCTTATGCCGAAATGTTTGCAAAAGGACAAAGAGCTAAAGAAAATAAAAGATTAAATCTTATTAAACATTTTATATCTTCACCTGCTTTATCTGATTTATTAGATGATATGAGTTTGGAAAGAGGTGAAAAATGCGGCGCAATTATACCAAATTGGAAATGTAACTTACAAAACGTAAAAATACTGGGGAGAGCTAATACACTTAAACTTCGTGCTATTAGAGAAGGAGAAGATTTTAGAAAAATTTACGATGCTCTTAAATCCTATGATGGTATTTCAGAAAATGATGTAATTTGTGTTGAGAACGATTTGAATGAGTACGCCTATTTCGGCAGTTTGAATGCGCAGCTGGCAATTAGGGCAGGTGCTTGTGCAACTGTTGTAAATGGTGCCACAAGAGATTACAGGGAAACTATTGCTCTTAATTATCCAATTTTCTCAAAAAGTTATAATGCAGTAGATGTAAGAAGAAGAGCGGTATTAGATTATATAAATAAACCAATAACCATTGATGGAAATACAATTAACCCCGGCGATTTAATTTTTATAGATAAGTGTGCAATGGTTGTTATATATCAAACTTATGAAAAAGAAATTATTGAAAGAGTTTTCAGTACTTTTAAAAATGAAAAAGATATTATTACTGATATATTAGAAAAGAAAAATGTCTTGGAAATTACAAGAAATAGAGGGAATTTTTAAGAATGGTAGAACCTGTATTTAGAGAAAATAGCGCATTTATTGTGTTGTCTTCATCAAACGAATATGTTCCATATCTATATACTGCTTTATCTTCAATAATCGATAATTCAAGTCTAAAGCATAATTATGATTTATTGATTTTAGAAAAAAATATTTCAGATAAAAATAAGGAAGAAATTTTAAAATTATCCCAAAATAATATTTCAATAAGATTTTATCATTTTGATGATTTGATAAAAAAATATGGTTTTAATTTTTATACATTAAGCCACGTTTCTGTTGAAACATACTTTAAATTATGTATTCCTCTTTTATTAAAAAACATTTCTAAATGTATCTTCTTAGATTCTGATGTAATTGTCAAAGACGATTTATATAAATTGTATTCAATAGATATGGAAGATTATCCGATATGTGCGGCACATTGTTGTTTGATTTCTGGTTTATATAATTATAGTAATAGACTTAAAGCTTATGTTAACAACCAATTGTGTTTACCTGATGTTAAAACTTATTTTCAAGGCGGCGTTCTTTTAATTAATACAAATAAGTGGAAAGAATTAAGTGCAACAGAACATTTGATTAAAAGTGTTCAACAGAATGATTTTGAATATGTTGACCAATGCGCATTAAATAAATTTTTCGTAAATTCAATAAAATATATAGAACAAAAATGGAATTACGAGACAGTCCAAAGGGGTTTTATTCCAACTTATCAAGTTACGGATGATGATATTTTAAAAATACATAAAGAGGCAAAAAAAGATTGTGCAATTATACATTATTCCGGGAAATATAAGCCTTGGTTTTACCCTGATGAAGAATTTGCCGATATCTGGTGGCAATATGCAAGAAAAACACCGTTCTATGAGGAAATTTTAACTCGAATGATTCAATATCAGTCAAATAATGAAAATATGCAAAATAATGCAGTTACACAACTTAGAAATGAATTAACAAAAATTCATTTGCCAAATATAAATAATAGATTTATTGCAAATGAATACAACACAAAATTAAACTATGTTTTGGAACATATGTTTTTATTTAAATGGATTAAATTTAAATATAAAATAGAAAAAGCTCTTTCATTTGGAGAAAAACATGAAAGATACAAAAGGAAATATAAAAATGTAAAACAACTAATAAAAGATGCAAAACAACTGAAAAAACAATTTTTAAACTTTAATTATTAATAAATAAAGAGTCTTTATAAAAAGACTCTTTATTTTACACAATCCATACCACTTTTAAATGCCTGGTGTGTCCAATAATATTCCCATTTACCAAATCTGCCAATAGTTTCTATATTTTGGCTTTGTAAATAGTCTAAGACCACCTTTCTATTCTTATAAATATCTTTATCAAATGTTATATTTGCATATTTTTCAAAACGTATATCTTTTACTACAATTTCATCTTCTTTGAATAATCCCATAGATACCAATTTTTCTATAGTATTTTTCATTACCTCTTCTTTACTTGGAATTTTAGCTTTACAATCAAAGAAAATTTCAGCCTGCAAAGAACTGCAACCATTTGGCACATTATCTAAAGACTTCATACTTGGTGAGTATACTCTTGCCGATAAAATATCTTCATCATATATGTAAAACCATAAATGTTTTGCAACATCAGGTCGTTTAAAGCCTAAAGATACCATATATCCGCAAGTATTATGCAAATTATTCGCAGAATTTAAAACATAATCAGGACAATTTTCAATCATTTTAACTATTTCAGGAAGAGGAAGCGATGAAATCAATCTTGTATAATTTGAAATTGTTCCATCTTTAAAAGAAACTGTTTTTGCTACAGTATCAATTTTTACCACTTCTTTATTAAATCTTATATCTAATCCTTCTCTACATTTATTTAAAATACTTCTAAAACCGCCTTTTTTAGGATATTTCATATAAGAAGTATAATAAAAATTTTTATCTTGGGTTTCATATGAACCCTTCAATACTTCATCTATATTAGGAGAGTGCATTCTATTACCAACCCATTTGGTTTCAAGGTCTTTTGCTTCTAATCCCCAATATTTTTTTGTATAAACCATTGGAAAATTTTCTGCAAAATAATCTCCATATTGAACTCTTAGCCATTCTTCATAATTTTCTATTTCTTCAAAAGATTTATTTTTTCTATTTATAAATCCTTTTATAATTTCCACTTTTTCGTCTATGGGCAATGGGGCAATATTATTTTGAGCAGGGTGCTTTAACCAATAACCTTTATAATAATTACTTGATACACTCGGATGTGCATATGTAGGTGAAGATTCTTCAAATAAATTTCTTATATATTCACTATCTGCAAATGTAAAATGAACAAATTTATCAAACCTAAAGCCATCTATTGTAAAGTTGGCGCAAAGTCCACCCCAGTCATTATCTTTTTCATAGATTACAACTTCTTCTCCTTTTTTCTTCAAATGATAACCGGCAGATATTCCTGCAATACCACTACCTAGAACTATTGTTTGTCGCACTTTCAACCTCTCGTTCAGTATTATATAAAAAGTTTCTCATAAATATTCCAATAGGTTTTTCTATCTTATAATAAGCAATTACTCCAAAAATAAAACATACTATTATGTATAAAATAGCGAATATGATAATATTATCAGTTATAAATTCATAATATATTTTTGTAGAAATTTGCCAATATATAATGAATACACAAAAATGAACTATATATACACTATAAACATATTTAGAAATAAAAGAAAATTTTATCTTGTTTAAAAACGAGGAAAGATAACCTTTTGAAAATACAAATAAAATAAATAACAAAGTAAAATATATAATCAACGTTAATGGAGTAACTTCCGGATTGAATTTAAACATTGTATATTTTAAAAGAGAGACTAATAAATAAAACTCAAGGAGAGTATATATGAATTTTGAAAAAATACTATCATTTTTTGTATTAAAAAAAGAACCAGATGAATTTTTATACCAATTTGCAATCAGATAACCAATGCCCATTCCCCCAATTGCACGCATTAAGCCTGGATTAAAAATAAAATATATAGATCTTACGTGATGTCCAAGATGTTTGAAATCAGCATAAAAAAGAAAGGCATAACAAAAAAAAACTGCTGATAAAACAAATAAATCTGTATTCTTTTTCTCGTAATTTTTTATTATATATACATATAGCAAAGAAGCCCAGAACAATGCAGATACAAACCATAAATGACCATTATTTCCAAGGGTTCTTGTAATTCCTATATTATTTATTAGAAACAATGAAGTAAGATCATAATAAGATGTAAATTTCACAAAACCAAATTTTGAATATATATAGTAGATTATAAATACAAAAGGTATTAAAGGATATAATCTAATTATTTTATTTTTTACAAAATCACAAAATTTGACTTTTTCTTTTAATGTATAAACCAAAAAGAAACCGGCGATTATAAAAAAACAATCACAATAATGCAGACCATTCTCTGTTACTTTCCTAAAATTAACAAACTCAAGTGAATTGAATATAGGTAAAGTGTGAAGAAAATGAGAATTAATGAACAACGCAAAATGGTGTATTAATATACATACTATAAAAATTATTCTTAAAAATTCTATATTTTCCAGTCTGTTTCTTACACCATCTAACGTGTTCATTAAAACCTTTTCTTTTTATAAATTTTTATTGTTACTGTTTATTTAATTAATACAAAGTAGGAACTATTGTTCCCATAAATAGCCTTTATCCATATGTGCTTGAATTTGTTTTTCACAATATTCAAACATATCATCATTATGAAGTGCTTCTTTATACCAATCTACTGTAAACTCAATCGCTTCATAGAAATTCAACATTGCTTTCCAGTTAAGCATCCTATATGCTTTTGTTACATCTAAGCTTAAAAGAGTATTTTCATGAACCATATTGGGCGATGAAGCATCAACAACATTTCCTTTTCCATAATATTTTACAAGATATTCTACTACTTCCCATACGGTCTTGTTACATTCAATTGGAGGTCCGAAATTAAAACCTTCAGAATATTTTACAGGTTCTTCAATTAGTTTCTGACCTACTCTTAAATATCCGCTCAATGGTTCTAATACATGTTCCCAAGGTCTTGTTGCTTTTGGACTGCGAATTTCAATATCTTTTCCTTCTTCAATAAACCTTATACAATCAGGAACCAATCTATTATCAGACCAATCACCACCGCCTATTACGTTTCCTGCTCTTACAGATGCAACGGCCTTTCCGTGTTTTGCATAATCTTTTGGATTAAAATATGAATTTCTGTAAGAAGAAATCATTAATTCAGCACAACCTTTAGACGATGAATAAGGATCATATCCGCCCATTCTGTCTGTTTCTTTATAACCCCATATTTGTTCAACATTTTCATAACATTTATCTGAAGTTATCATTACTACTGTTTTTATAAAATCAAACTTTCTGACTGCTTCTAATATGTTCAAAGAACCAATTACATTTGTTTCATATGTATATTTAGGATTGTCATAAGCTGTTCTAACCAAAGCTTGAGCTGCTAAGTGGAATATAATTTCAGGTTTATATTTTGCTATAGTAGCTTCTAATTTTTCGCTATCTCTTATATCACCTTTTACATCTGCATATAGGTGTTTTTCTAAATGAGAGGCTTTATAGTTACCTCTTTGTGAATATGGTTCAAGTGCATAACCAACAACATTCGCACCTAACATAGTTAACCATATTGAAAGCCAGCTTCCTTTAAAACCAGTGTGTCCGGTAACCAAAACTGTTTTTCCCTTGTAAACATTATTAAAATTTGACATTTATATATCTCCCTTAATTTGTTCTTTCCACCAATTTATTGTTTGTTTGAGACCTTCTTCCAATGTATATTTGGGTTCCCATCCTATTGATTTTAGTTTTTCATTATTACCAACAACCACTTCATCTCCAAATGCAGCAGGAATTGCGCCCCATAATATATTACCTTTAAAATTAGTATACTCTGCAATTTTATTAACAATTTCTCTTAATTGCACAGGCTTTCCGGAGCATATATTTACTGCACCTTCTATATCACTTTCAAATACATCTACAATCCCTCTTGCTGTATCTTCAACATGTAAATAGTCTTGGAACTTTAAACAATCACTTACTTTTACATCTTCTCCCTTTAAACAAGAGTTAATTACAGAAGGCATCAATCTTTGAGGTTTTTCATTCGGACCATATAAATTAAAGATTCTTGGCCATTTAAACTTTATATTATTACCCTTACAGTATACTTTCGCTATATTAAATAAAGCATTTTTACTGTTCCCATATAAGGTTTGTGGATCTGTTGGAGTTTCATCCTCCCTCAAATAACCATATTTATACTCATATTCTGATATAGTCCCAGCTCCGACAAAACACTTTCCACCATTTTCTGCAAATGCTTTTATTAAATTTAATGTAGCTATTGTCCAATCCATATTAAGATTATGTATATGACATTTCGGTCCTACATACCATGCCAGATGAATCAAATTTTCAAAATTATTTTCTTTTAAGAAATCTGAAACCGCTTTTGAATCCATTAAATTCATTTCATACTGAAATAAATGTTCTTGTTCCGGTGCAAAAGGAGGATAAACTAAAGAATGTACTTCGTAGCCCCTTTTTAACAACTCATTAACTATATTTTTTCCAATAAAACCGGTACCACCAGTAATTAAAACTTTCTTATTCATTTATACTCTTCCTGCCGTACTTACATATGCATTTTGTTTATCCCAAACTTTCCAAGGTGCTTTATTTGATTCCCACATATCTTCTAAGTCAAGTTTGTCTCTCAATGTATCCATTGGTCTCCAAAAACCGGAATGTTTATAAGCATTTAATTGACCATGAAGAGCTATACTTTCTAGTGGTCGACGTTCAAATATTTCATTTGGATTATCAGCCTCAATAAAATCAAATACTTCCGGTTCACAAACAAAGAACCCTCCATTAATCCAAGCTCCATCACCTTGCGGTTTTTCTTTAAACGAAGTAATCATATTATGTTCATTAATATTCAATGCTCCAAATCTTCCAGAAGGCTGTACTGCGGTCATTGTCATCAACTTACCTGACTTATTATGAGTATCAAGTAACTTAGCAATATCTACATCACTAACCCCATCTCCATATGTTAACATAAATGACTCTTTACCTACATAATCCTGAGCTTTTTTTATTCTGCCACCTGTCATTGTATTTTGCCCTGTATATAACATAGTAACCTTCCAAGGCTCAGTCCTCATTTTATGAAGTTCAACAGTATTCGTTCTCAAATCAACCGTAATATCCGAATATCTTTGATAATAATGAACAAAATAATCCTTTATCATATGAGATTTATAACCTGTCAATATAACAAAATCATTAAATCCATAATGAGAATATATTTTCATTATGTGCCATAAAATAGGATATCCACCAATTTCAACCATTGGTTTTGGCTTAGAGACAGTTTCTTCTCCAAGTCTTGTACCTAAACCACCTGCAAGAATTAAGACTTTCATATTATTTCCTTCCTCGTCCGACTAACAATCTACTACATAATAAATATCTTGTTAGACTACTATATCTAATTTTTATATAAAACCTTTTTTTTATAAAGCTTTTTATATCCCTTTTTAACAATAAATAATATATCGATTTTTTATATATCTTCTTTTTAAATTTCATAAATTTTTTATTGTCATTTAATGAGTCCCCTATCAAATCAAAAAGATTTTTAATAACATCTTGAGCACAGCTAATTTCAGAATAGGGACATTTATTAATAATATCTTTTATATAAGCCCACTCTCTTATTGCTAAATTTGTATATATACCTTTATTTTCAATTCCTTTTTCGTTTAAAAAATTATGAACCTGTAAAGATGCTTTATACGGCAAAACCAGTCCTTCTCGTAATGTCGAACTGGAATCTTGCTGATCAACTCTATAGTGATAAAAAGCATCTTTTACATATTGAATTTTTTTTGCCATAAGCAAAGACTTTACAGAGAAATGATTATCGACCCACCCTGTATCTTCTGCTTCAATAAAGCATATATCATTTGATATTAAAAAACTGCGTTTATACAAACAAGTCCATATACTTGGATGTTTAGAAAAAAACTCAGGATACTCATTGATTTTAAATACTTTATTTTCGTCTATATCTAGGTCATTCAGATATAATTTCTCGGAATATTCATTAAAAGCTATATATGCGGATTTTATTATATCTACATCATTTTCTTTTGCCTTATTATAAAGAAATTCCATCATATTAGAATCAACAAAATCATCACTTTCTAATATTGAAATATATTCACCTTGTGCAGATTTTATACCTTCATTTACAGCTTTCCCATAACCTTGATTAATCTCAAAATTGATAATTTTTATTTTCGGACTTTTTCTTGAATATTCTTTTAATATATTTTGCTCAATATCAGATGAGCCATTATTAATACATATAACTTCAATTTCTTTTAATGTCTGATTTACAGCACTTTTTATACATTTTTCCAAATACTTCTGGGCATTATATATAGGTATTATTATTGAAACTTTATACATTCTAATTCTTTCTTTAAAACAAAATTCTAAACACTAATATTTCAAATATCATATTTCGATAATCTGTCTTCCAAAAAGAACAATACTTATTCTTGAAGAATTTATTCTTATTGAGAATAATTTTCTTCTCTTTTGCTTTAAAGTTTCTTTATCTAATTTTGATTGGATTTTTGAAATAAAATTTTTCTTATCTTTTATTAAACAGACAAACTCACTTTTTTTTATTTTCTTATAAAAATTTTCTTCTATTTCACCATTTTCATAATATGTTTTAAATGTATCTGAAAATTTATCTATAAACTCTTCTCTTAAAGAAGAATCTATTCTTTTCAAATTCCAAAAGTAAGTTTGGTATTGTCTAATTAATTTTATACCGTTTACAACATTTTTTATTTCTATATTTGAATTTAAAAAATCAGTTATTTCCTCAAATTCTTTGCATATCGCAAAAACTTTTGATTTTGAATTAACAGAAGAATTTTCGTTATCCAAACGATAATATAAATAAGCATTTGTTGTAAAATAGAGCCTTTGAGCCAAAGATAAACATTTAAAAGCAAAAGAAGTATCTTGATAACTTGCTCCAGGTGTTTCCAAAAACTTTATTTTATGTTTATCTATAAGTTCTTTTTTATATATAGCACTCCATATAGATGGCTGTATTTTTAATACTTCAGGATACTCTTTTACATTTGTTACTTTATTAGCAAAATAACGACTGATTTTTCCTGTTTTACGAGCCTGATTTCTTTCACCTAAATAATAATAAAAATCAGATTTCACTATATCTACGGATTTTTTTTCAGCCAAATTATATAGTTCTTCAAACATATTTTCTTTAATATAGTCATCAGGCTCAACTATGCCTATGTACTGACCTTCCGCTTTCGAAAGTCCAATATTCATAGTTGCACCATAACCACTGTTTGATTTATTTATTATTCTTATACGTTTATCTTTTTCAGCAAAGGAATTTAAAATATCTAGAGAAGAATCAGTAGAACCATCATTTATGCAAATGATTTCTATTTCTTTTATTGTTTGATTAATAATACTTTCAATGCAAGTTGCTAAATATTTTTCTACGTTATAGATTGGAACTATTATTGAAATTTTTATCATTTTCCTGAATTTCCTCAATTCGACTGATTACTCAAATAATTTCTTTGTCTATATCGTAATATTTATAATAACCTAACCTACCCAAGATTAAAGAAATACTAATTTCCTTATCTCTTCTTGGTTCTTATTATACAACAAAGTATATTTTTTGTTACTTTGGGTTAAAAATTTTTTCAGAAATATAAATAAGATAAAACATCCTTTTACTTTTTAAGATTATTATATTTTGGGGAATTTATATCATTTTTGAATTGAGTCAATTAATTCAATTGCTCGAATGATTGCTTTATCTATATCATAATATTTATAGTCGCCTAAACGACCTAAAAACCAAAGATTTCTTATATTTTGTGCATCTTCTAAATACTTGTTGTATAACAAGATATTTTTTTCATTAACTATAGGGTAATATCTTTCGTTCTTACCTTCTTCATATGCTTCTGAATATTCTTTAACAATTACAGTCCTTTGAGACTTATCATTCAAATAATGTTTATATTCATGAATTCTTGTATAATCTTCACTCGTTGTATAATTAACAACTGCTGATTTTTGATAGTACTCTTTATTATACTCTTCTAATTCAAATCTTAAACTTCTATATGGCAATTTCCCATACTTATAATCAAAAAATTCGTCAATTGAACCTGTATAAAATAATCTTTTATATTTTAATTTTATATTCTTATAATCTGTATTTAACATTACTGTTATATTAGGATGAGTAATCATTTTCTTTATTAATTCAGTATACCCATATATTGGTATTCCTTGATATTTATCGTGAAAATATCTGTTATCTTCGCCAATATATATAGGGACTCTTGCTGTAACTGATGAATCAATTTTTTCAGGCGGTATACCCCATTGTTTTTTTGTATATTCCAAAAATACTTTTTTATATATAAAATCAGCAAGGAAATTTAAATCATTATCTTTTACTTTCTTCAACTCCAAAATCGGAACTTTGGAATTTTTTCCATAATATTCTATTAATTTATTTTTTAGTTTAAATGCAAGATTTTCAGGAAAAACCTGATATAAAGAATTAAAATTAAACGGAATATTTGTTTCAACTCCATCGATTAAAGCGATAACTTTATGTTTATAGTCATTAAACTCAGAGAATTGCAATAAGTAATTCCATACAATATCATTATTTGTATGAAAAATATGAGAACCATACTTATGAATACAAATACCGTTACTATCTCTGTAATCAAAACAACTACCGGCTATATGGTTTTTCTTTTCAATTATTATGACTTTTTCGTTGAACTTTGCAGCAAGCAGATTTGCAACAACTGCACCTGAAATACCACAGCCCACTACAACATTACCATCATTATATAAAGACTCATCCATAAGATTCCTCTATTACTTTATTAAATGATATAATAAAAATTATATTTTTTATTTGACGAACTTTTTTTCATATATACAAAATAAGCCGAATAAAAAACCTTTTTCTGACTCTGTGCTTTCTTGTATTACAAAAAGAGGGAAATGATAAGAACCAATTCTTTTCTTTTCTGCTTTAAAATACCAATTTTCAACAGGAATTTTCTTCTCTTTAACAAAATCGAGTACTGCCTTTTTTGCAATACATCTGTCTTTTATATGTTTTTTGGTCTTTTTAGAATTAACTGTGGAATTTGGATTTTCCCAGTAGTAATAATGTACATTAGGTACAGTTATTATCTTATTTGCATAATATACTGATTGAACAGAAAAAAGTTTATCCTCACAATAAACCCCCTCAGGAAATAAAATATTATTTTCTAGTAAATATGATGTTCTATATATTTTATTAGTTGGACATTCATTCTTTTTTTGATTACAAGCATTAAATTTATCTATAATATCAATAAATACCTCTTCATTTTTTATATTTAAACGAGGTTTATATTTTATTTCACTAACTCTTACATTTTCTGCAAGTGCTATATCTGCATCATATTTTTTTGCTGCATAATATAATTTTTCATAATATTCATAATCAATATAATCATCGGCATCACAAAAACCAATATATTCTCCACTTGCAAAAGCTATACCTTTATTTCTTGCAGCACCTTGAAGTTTATTTTCTTGATTAACGATAATTATACGTTTGTCTATATCTGCAACTTTTTTTACAATTTCCATTGTATTATCTGTAGAACCATCATTTACGATAATTATTTCTATTTCTTTTATTGTTTGTGATATTAGATAATACAAACACCTTTCGATATAATTTTCAGCATTATACACAGGGACTATGACAGAGACCTTAGGTTTATCTACTTTAGCTATGTATTTTAATTCTTCAATTTTTTCTAATAATGGAAACTGATTTCGCATACAATATAAATCTTCTGTATTTTCTGCAAATTCTTATATAACAATATTTACCAATTATATAATTATCTGATAAAAACAAGAATTTTACAATAAACTATATACCTAATACTATTATCCGTTATTTGAAATTTTCATTAATTCTTCAAATGCTTTTTTCTGTAGTATTTCTTCATTATAATCTTCCGGCGTATCAACGATAGATTTAAAACTAAAACCATATTGAAAAGCTGAAGGGACTTGTGCCACGATATGTTCATATTCCCCTAATATTGAATTCACACAATGAGCAACGCCTGGACCAACAACAGCCAGTTCTCCTTCTTTTAAAATTTTTACACAGCTTTTACCTTCCTTTACAACATTTAAAGCTGCAGCACCACTGGTAATAACATATATTTCTGTCTGTCGTTTTTCTTCTAGATTTGGATGCGCGTGTAATTTTTCTTCCCTACGTAATTCAGACATTTTAATTGGTCTATTCTCATCAGTCTGAACCATAGAAACACCTATAAAAGGAGTCTTTCCCTCAGTTGATGCTATTGCTGTTGAATTAGTAACCCAATTTGTTTTTTCGTGAGTCCAATTATTTAATTTATCATTAAGATTATATACAGCAACATTTTCATCTATAAATTTAAGTCCACTTATATCAAAACCTGTATTATTTGCCGAATGCCAATTTCTGACAACTTGCTCTTGTTCCTCAGCAGTGAAGCCATCTTGAGAAAGTCTTTTTCTCAATGATTCTTCATTTCCGAAACATTCACGCCAATATATCCATTTATCAGAATCTTTTTTGTTTGAATATAAGATTCCTTTCTCTTTCATTTTTTCAACAAGTTCAGAACTATAATCTTTAACAGGATTTCTATGTGAGAACTTTGCATCCATATGAACCTGCCTTGCCTGATCATATATTGGCAATAATAAGTTTATTTCTTCTTCACTAAAACCATTATCTTGTAGATATTTCCTCATATAGTCTTTATTATACATAACAGAAAATCTGACATATCCATCATCTTTTTGAGTTATAATTTGCTTTTCGAATAATTTATCCAATAATTTTTTTGTTTGTTCTACTACATCTCTATCTTCTTGACTAAGAACTTCCTTCCTAGAATATAATTCATTTACAAGATTATTTCTTACAGCCCACTTATCAATTGATATGGACTTTAAGAATGCCTCATCTCTAAGTTTCTCAGGCAATAATACATTCGGTGTAAATTCACCATTATATAAATGTGAATTATAATACATAAGTTCCAAAAACTTATTTCTTATATTTATGTCTTGAGCATTTTTTCCATAACGTTCATACCAATCATAGTCTTTTTTGGATATAATCATCATTGGAAAGCCTTTTTTTACTTCAACATTTGCATTTGTATCAGCATTAATCATTACTGCCGAATTTTCAGCTAATGGGATATCTTGTCCTTTTATATGTAATACCCCTTCTGCTTTTTTGGGGAAAATCACTTGTGTATCATAATGAAAATAATTTGCTCCATCAAGATATTTTACAGCGTCTATACCATATATAATTTCTGTTTGCGAGTCAAAATCTATAACATAAGATTCATTTTTCTTTGTTACAAGTAAAGGAAGATCTTCTTGTTCACCTGTAATAATATATGCATTTTTAATTCTTGGGGCATTCCCTTTAAACGAAACAGGGGCATAATTAGCTCTTATATTTTCTGAACTATATACTCTATGATTTTTGCTATTAGAATAATGATTATCTATATTTGCATTGTTTTTTTTGTGAAAGAAACAATTACCTTTTAAATTAATATTGTCTATCGTAGATTTAATACCATTTATATTCATAAAATTCCCCTACCTATTATTAATAAAATATAACAAAACTATAAAATTGATAAAAAAAGAAAATTGTAAACATTTATTAAAAAAATTAAAGTTTAAAAAGATTTTACCGATATATACATTATATATACTCATGCGCGAGGAAATAATATGTCTTTTGTTTATTCAGTATCATCGTTAAACTCAAACAGCAGTTCAATAAATAAAAAAGAAGAACTTTCTGAAGCTACAAAAAAGAAGCTAAAAGCACTAAATATAGATATATCAAGTGTAACATCCGAAACTGAAGCTAAACGAATAATTGCAGAAGAGGAAGCAAAAAAATCAGAAAAAACAGATACAAAACAAGCAGAAGCAGGTAGCCAAGAAGAAAAACTTTATAATCGAATAAAGAATCTTGCCAGAAAAATTGGAATAGATGTAAGTAAAAACGAGAATATAGAAGCTATATTTACTAAAATAGATGAAAAACTGAAAGCATTAGAAGAAAATAATAATAATTCAAATATTAATGTTTTAAGGTCAGAACTTGAAATATTAGAAAATGAATTTAAAAATATGACTTCAGGCGAATCTTCTATACTAAGTGCAATGGATTTACTTTCAAAAAGTAATAGAGCCGGTCTAGGAATATAAATATAATAAATTAATTTATTTGAACTTTTTTCTTCGTACTATAATTAAAATGGTATGAAGAAAGGGTGTACGAAAATGAATAAACAGCAACTCTTAGAAGATGATTTCAAATATATATGGCGTCCTTTTACACAAATGAAATCATTAGAAGATGTTAATAATAAGCCGATTATCATAAAAAGGGGTAAAGGTATATATTTAGAAGATATTGACGGAAATAAATACATTGATGCTGTTTCTTCTTGGTGGGTAAATACACTTGGACACTCAAATAAAAGAATAAATAAAACAATATACAAACAATCTAAAAAGATAGAACACGTTATCTTTGGGGGATTTTCGCATGAACCTGTAATAAAATTTTCTAAAAAATTAATTTCAATGCTAAATAATAAATTGAAACACGTTTTTTACTCGGATAATGGTTCAACAGCAGTTGAAGTAGCCTTAAAAATGGCATATCAATACCAAGTTTTAAAAGGGCATCCTGAGAAGAAAAAATTCATCGCATTAAAAAATTCATACCACGGTGACACTCTTGGAGCTATTTCTGTTGGTGGTATTGACATGTATCATAAATTATATAAACCACTGCTTTTTGAAATAAGACAAGCTGAAAGCCCATACTGTTACAGATGCCCTATGAATTGCAATAAAGAAACTTGCAGTTGTGAATGTTTAAGTTCTGTCGAGAATATACTAAAAGAAGAAGCAGATAAAATTGCAGGTATTATAATTGAACCTTTAGTTCAAGCTGCAGGCGGAATGATTATGTATCCGCCAAAATACATTACAAAACTAAGAGATATATGCAATAAATATAACATTCTTTTAATTGATGACGAAGTAGCAATGGGCTTTTACAGAACAGGTAAATTATTTGCATATGAACATGCCGGCATTGTACCGGATATCATATGTGCTGCAAAAGGTATAACAGCAGGCTATATGCCTTTATCAGTAACTGTAACAACAGATGAGATATATAATGCCTTTTATGATGATGATTTAGACGGTTATAAAACTTTCTATCACGGTCACAGTTATACGGCCTATCCTTTAGCACTTGCTGTTGCTCTTGAAAACCTTAAAATTCTTGAAGAAATGAATATCGAAGAATATTTAAAACCTAAAATTGAAAAATTTTCAAAAGAACTTGAAAAGTTTAGAAATCATCCAAATGTTGGGGATATAAGACAAACCGGCATGATCTGTGCAGTTGAACTGGTTAAAAACAAAGAGACAAAGGAACCTTTTAAATATGAAGAAGGCATTGGTAAAAAGATTTATAATGAAGGATTAAAACTTGGTGCAATCCTAAGACCGATGTGGAACTGTATTTACTTTATAACACCTTATATTATTACTGAAAAAGAAATAGAGAAGCTAACAGATATTGCCTACGAAGCTTTAAACAAGGTTCTACCTTATAAGGAGTAAAAATGGAATATTTTATAACCGGAATTGACACAGATATAGGAAAAACTTTTATTACTAAAGGATTAGCATTAGCCTTTGAAAACTGCGGTAAAAAAGTCGGAGTTTTCAAGCCTTTACAATCAGGTGCATTAGAATCTGATAAAGGATTATTAGCTCCTGATTTAGAAGCGATAAAAGAACTTTCACAGAATATAAAAACAAAATGTTCCTATCTGTTGAAAGGAGAAGTATCACCAGCTTTAGCGGCAAGATTATCAGGTGTCAAAATTGATATAAATAAAATAAAAGAAGATTTTAAATCTTTTTCAAAAGAGAATGATATAACTTTTGTTGAAGGTGCAGGTGGATTATTGGCTCCAGCTACGGATGATTTTCTTTGCGCAGATTTAATAAAAGAATTAAACATACCGATTATTATAGTCACAGTACCATTTTTAGGCAGGCTAAATCATACTCTATTAACTATACATTACGCAAAAACTAATAACATACCTATAAAAGGTATTATTGTAAATAAAATTCCAAATGAAACTGAAGATTTAGCAACAAAAAATTTCATTGATGAACTACAAAGATATACAGATATAAATATAATTGGTACTATAAAAGAAATAGATAATAAGAATATTTTAGAAGCATTTAAACCTATAACGGAGTCTTTTTAACCTGTCCATTTTTTCTTGGATAGATAGAAGAAATATCTTTTTCTTTTTTTATAACAAGCAGAACTCGTTTATTTTCCTCGTCAATCGGAAGAGAATATTCTATCCTATCAATAACAACAGAATTAAGTTTTAACAAAGCATTTTTCGCATTACAAATCTCTTCTTCTGCTTTTTGAGACTTATAAGCGACAAAGAAACCGCCTGTTTTCAAGTATGGAATAGCATATTCTAAAATAATTCTCAAATCAGCCATTGCTCTTGAAACAATTACATCAAAAGAATTTTTCATAGATACAGGTAAATCTTCAGCTCTTGAACATATAGGATTTATATTTTTTATATTTAATTTATCTGCAGCTGTTTTTATAAAATTAATTTTTTTATTTATTGAATCTAATGCTGTTACTTCAATATTTTCATACAACAATGAAATAGGAATAGCAGGAAATCCGCCTCCTGTTCCTATATCCATTACTTTTATGAATTTTTTACCAATATATTTTTTATAAAATAAATTAAACGCAAGACTATCATATATATGTTTTTGAAATAAAAAATTGATATCATTCTTACTTATCAAATTAACCTTTGAATTATATTCAATAAACAAATCAGAAAAAGAAGAAAATAATATTTTCTGTTTTTCATCAATATTTATTCCTATTTGTTGAAGTTTATCGTACATTATTTTTTCTTTTTTATTTCATCTACTAATATATAAAATTCTGATTCACCAATTCTAAGCTTTATTTTATTTATTTTAGCATTTATTTTTGAATATATATCTTCAGCCCCATGCTGTGGAAGTAAAGATTGAGCCAAGACATAAGATTTTAAAGACTGTTTATAATCATCCTTATCAAAATAATAATCACCAATTTCAATATATACAGATACAGAATATGTTATATCATCAAGTTTCTTAGCTGCAGATAATGCATTAACAAGATATTCATAATTCTTTTCAGTATTTTCATTTTTGTATATTCCTGCCAATTTTGAATATGAATAATAAAGACCTTCATAATTATTTTGTTTTTTATCAGCATTAATTGACAATTCATAATACATTTTTGCAGCAGATAAATTTTTACTATCTGTTGATATTTCAGCCAAATTAGAATATGCAGATGCCAAATACAAATTAACATCAACATCTGCTGATGTTTGTACACATCTTAAATAATATTTCAATGCTAAATCAGTATTATTTGTATCATCAAGTAATAATGCATACTTAAAGTAACATTCACACAATAATGAAATATCATTCATCTTTTCTGAAATAGATAATGCCTTTTGTGCATATTTTACTGAAGACTCAATATCCGAATTATTATCTTCCAGTTCAGACAAATCCAAGTATACTCTTACAATCATTGAATTTGAAACACCAGCTGGAGAATATAAAATTCTTTTATATACTTCCTTTGCTTTATCAAATTTATAAACTTCAGAATAAATCTGAGCAATACTTAAAAGAATTTCATTTGCCTTATCTGGTGAATTTTCAATATACAACTGATAAACTTTTTCATAAAGTTTTATTGCTTCATCTATATCTTGAATTCTTTTATAACATATTGCCAATTTAGTATAAATAATAGGTTCTTTTACAGAAAACATTTCATCATCTGTATAAGTAAGAGCTTTTTTGTAATACATAATTGCAGACGAAAAATTATATGCTTCCTCATATGTTTGGGCAATGCCGATATAATCATCCAAACTATCAGGAACATCATTGAATTCGGTTAATTTTATATTTTCTTCATTTTTATTAAGTTGAATATTTGAAATATCTTCCAAATTTTTTTCTATTATATCAACAGGTTTTGAGGCATTTAAAAGCAATGAATCTTCATTAGAAAGTTCAAATCTTCTATTCTTATCTTTTCTTGGTTTTATATTTTTTATATAGCGTTTTGCAGAAGATGGTTTATTTTCCATACCTGCTTCATATCCACTTGTGCGGACATAACTCAAATAAGTAAGACCTTGCGTTTCAGCTAACCTTGGCTTTCCGGATTTTTCCAATTCTTCTTCTAGATTTTCTATTCTTTTGGTATGAAATGCAATTTCCTGTCTCATTGTTATACGAGACAAAAATAATTCACGTTCAAAAGGTTTTAAAGGTAATTCAGCTTCATATATATCAAGAAGATATTTATGAACCTTTATTTTTGTTCTGGTATTTATAGTTTTTATAAATTCCGCTTTTACATAGTCTTTTAAATAGTACTTACCGAATTTTTCAGAAATAACATGTTTTTGAAGTAAAAAATCTAAATCTTCTACAGAAGAGAGTTTTTGATTAATAAGGAAATCAATATCTACGCCATGTCTTATTACTGCTAAAAATAAAAGTAATTTTATAAATTTATCTGATGAAATATATAAAATTTTTGATATAAGAAATTCCAAAAAATTTTTTGATGATTTTTTATACTCCGATAAAAATATAGTTAAAGAGATATCTAAAATCTGCA
>DVJT01000203.1 GCA_018716565.1 Candidatus Avigastranaerophilus faecigallinarum
TATTGTCAATGTTCTATTTATCTTCTCGCTCAAAAGAAAGTCACCAAAATTCTTCTCTTCCGTTCCCTTCTCTTTCACTCATCGCCTCTCAGCGACATCTTCCATCCTATCACCTCAATTTTCTTTGTCAACTTATTTTTTTATTTTTCTTTGAGGGTTTTTGGAATTTTTAAAATCACCGTTCAAAACCATTAGGTGACCACACTTTAGCTTGTTATTATTTGTTATATAATGTATCAGCTTTTGTGTTCGTGGTATCGACCACGTTTAATAATGTAATTTAAACATATTTTCTTTTCAACATGTATTTTTTAAAATGTTAAGCTTTGTAAAGGCGAATTTTTTATTTGTTTGTTTTCTTACAGTTACAAGCATTTCCCTGTCAATAGCAATAAAAAACGAGACTATTTTATCTCGTTTTTTATCTATCAATTTATATTTTTGTTTATTTTATTGTTTTTAAAACGTCTACAATTCTCTTACAAGCATGTCCATCTCCATATGGGTTTATAGATTCAGACATTTTTTTATACTCACTATCATCTGTCAATAGTTTTTCTACCATTGATATTATTTTATCCTTATTCGCGCCTACGAGCTTAACAGTTCCATATTTTACTGCTTCGGGACGTTCCGTTGTATCTCTTAGTACTAATACCGGCTTTCCTAATGAAGGAGCTTCCTCTTGTACTCCACCTGAATCCGTTAAAATTATATGTGCTTTCTTCATCAAATTACAAAATTGCGCATATTCCAATGGTTCTATCAAGTGAATTCTTTCTTTTTCACCTAATAATTCATATACAGGTTTTCTGACATTTGGGTTTGGATGAACAGGATAAACAACCTCTATATCTTTGTTATTCTTTACTAGTTCTATAATAGCATTACAAATTTCTCGAATTGGTTCTCCAAAATTTTCTCGACGATGAGATGTTAATAAAATCGTCTTTAAATTAGGGTTTAATTTTAGTCCTTTCACTTCTTCTTTATGATTTTCAACAGTATAAATAAGTGCATCTATTACTGTATTTCCTGTTTTATATATATGTTCCGATGGTATTTGAGACTTTTTCAAATTTTCACAAGACTCATCTGTAGGCGCAAAATGATATGTGCATACAGCATCAGCAAATACTCTGTTTATTTCTTCAGGAAACGGATAATATTTATTAAATGTCCTCAAACCTGCTTCTACATGTCCAACCGGAACTTTTGCATAAAAAGCGGATAGTGCTGCGGCCATTGATGTTGTTGTATCACCATGCACCAATACAACATCAGGTTTGACTTTTTCTATTACTTCTTTCGTTTTTAATAAAACATCGCTGGTTAAAGACCATAAATTCTGATTATCCTTCATAATATCCAAATCATAATCAGGTTTGATTTCAAACAATTCAAGTACCTGATCCAAAATTTGCCTGTGCTGTGCTGTCACACATACTACGCTTTCCAATGTGTCAGAATTTTTTTCTATTTCTTTCACCAATGGAGCCATCTTTATCGCTTCAGGACGTGTACCAAATATCGTTAAAACCTTTATTTTACTCACTTTTTATACCTTATATATTTATGGCTTCTCTAACTTTTTGCATTGTTTTCTCTGCTTCCAATGCAGCTTTTTTATTACCTTCATTGATAATATCATATACTTTATTTGTGTCTTTTTGATATTCTGCTCTTTTTTCTCTTATAGGAGCAAATTTTTCATTAATAATTGAGCCTAATTGTCTTTTACAATCAGCACAACCTCTTTGCCCCAATTTACATTCACATTCAACCTGAGAAACAATCTCTTCTGATGCGAATGTCTGATAATATTTGAATGCAACCTCACATTTATCAGGATGACCCAAATCATCTTTTCTTACACGGCTTCTATCTGTTATACACTGCATTATTTTCTTGGAAGTCGTTATTTCATCATCTGATATTTTTATATCATTATTAAAAGATTTACCCATTTTTTGACCATCAACTCCTAAGAGTAATGGAATTTGTGTCAACTTGGGTTGTGGCTCATTAAATAAATCTGTCTTATATATATTATTAAATCTTCTCGCAATATCTCTTGTAATTTCCAAATGTGCCAATTGATCAACCCCAACAGGTACTATCGCCCCATTTAATGCCATTATATCCGCTGACATTAATACGGGATATCCCAATAAACCATAGCTTAGTTGAGGAGTATTTTCACTGTTATCCCCATCTTTATTTTTCAATGCTTTTACCATGTCTTTTAACGTAGGATCACGTTCTACCCAGTTATTTGGAGTAATCATACTTAATAATATATGAAGTTCTGCTATTTGTAATACTTTTGATTGAAAATATATTGTTGATTTATTTGGATCAAGCCCGCAAGCTAGCCAATCTAAAACAACATCTAATTTATCCTTTTTAAGGTTTTCTGTTTTATCAAATTTAGTTGTTAATGCATGCCAGTCTGCAACAAAATAAAAACAATTATATTCTTCTTGCAGTTTAATCCAATTTGTCAGAACGCCCATATAATGTCCCAAATGAAGTTTACCGGTTGAACGCATGCCTGATACTAAATTCATTTTTTTCATCTTTAACCTTTCAATAAAGCATATATGCATTTATTATACACAAAATATAAAACACGACAAAGTTCTTACCCTACGCACAAATACAAAATAGTTCTAAATATATTACTATTATATCTTATATGAAACTTTCTTGGGCTAAGAAAATTTTATAAACTTGTACTTATTACAAAAAATGTTATGATTAATTTTATAAGAAGGGATACAAAAAATATGAAATATGCATTCACACTTGCTGAAGTTTTAATTACACTCACTATCATTGGAGTAATTGCAGCAATTACAATACCTGTTTCTATAACGAATTCACAAGATGAAGCGTTCAGAAGTGCTTTAAAAAAATCAATATCCGGCTTAAATCAAGCATTAGCACTTGAGTTTGCTTTAGAAGGTTATACTGCTCAAGATTATTCTTCGGCTCAACAACTTGTAGAAAATGTATTTAAAAGAAGGATGAATGTAATTGATGGAAGAACCGATTTTACTTCAGATGTATGTGGAGGAAGTGTTTTTACAACAGGAGATGGTGTAATTTTTTGCGTTGATAACTATTCTTCAGGAAATTCAGATTCTGCAACACTACCTTGCAATATACAAAATACTACCCCTTGTATTGTTAATAATGGAGCAAATGTTTGGATTGATGTTAATGGTGTCAAAAAACCAAACAGACTAACAGAACTTATAGTAAGACCCAAAGATATATATCAAGCACAAATATATTCCCAGAAGGTTATTCCATATGGAGATGTAACCCAAGGATTCTTACTTGATACAAAGATTTTACCTCCAGAAGATAACAATACAGAACCTGATGACAATGATAATTCAGAATCTGGTAATAATGGTGGCGATAACCCCAATAAAGGTCCGGGAAATAATAGCGGCAACGGAAATACAGACCCCGGAAATGGTAACAACGGAAACGATAATCCGAATAAAGGACCAGGCAACAATAATGGCAACGGGAATGGTAATGACAACCCTAACAAAGGACCCGGGAATAATAATGGCAACGGGAATGGTAATGACAACCCTAACAAAGGACCCGGAAATAATAATGGAAACAAGAATATACTATAAAATTACTTTTGAAGGATAAGATAATTATGAAAATAGATACCACAAACACAAATATTATAAATATAATAAAACTTTCAGTTATATTAATTTGTTTTTTAATTGTTCTTTTCCCTTTAACATATAGCGTCTTATTATATCACGATGTCCCATATGCATATTGTTACGATGCTATACAGTATCGTTTCTTAGGATTTATAATAAAAAAAGCAAGAATACTAGGTGCTTCATTTGAATGGTGGTTTGGCGGAGTAATCCCAGATTTTCTTAATATTTGTACTAACGATTTTCAATCAACATTTACTGCATTTTTTAAATCTGCAATTACTGTTCTCATTGTTAATTCTTATGTCAAAACACTTTTCAATGGATTTGATGAATATAAGAAATCAACATACAGAAATTGCATTAGTATAATAGCTTTTATATTAATGTTTATTACTTTATATTTTAATCATTCCTTTTCTTTTATTTATTCTTATCCATTCTTAAATACAAACGAAAATTCTTTGTTTTTCGAATATACAATGAATATTTTATTTTACATTCTATTTTGGAATCTTTGTATAAAAAATTATGTATTTAATACAGATATAAAGAATAAAAATTTAATTTTATATATATTATTGGTATTTTGTTTAGGACTTTCAAATGACGTTACTTTGTTATCTTCGATATTGTCAATTATCTTTGCTTATCTCTTAAACAATATAAAAAATACTTCTGAAGAAAAAGAAATTCAAATATTTTTTATTAGAAATCTTTTTTATATGTTGCTATGTGTATATGTTCCCTTTTTTGCATTTTTATATTTTGCAATAATTTTTATATACTTTATTTCTAAAAAATCTATTAATTTATTTACAAAAAAATATACTGTCCCAATTATAAATAAAAAAATTCTTCTTTTAATATCATTCCTATTTACACTTTGTATTTTTACTTATATGAATCCTATTTTTCTTAAACAAGAAGCCCAAATTGAACAGGGTATAAGTTATAATTTTCTTACAAAATCGACTATTAGTATATTCGCGAAAGAATATATGAACAATATACAGATAATGCCAGTTTCTTTCGTTTTAATGACATTAATCATATTTTTATGTGCTCTATTAATATACTTCAAAGAAAAACAAAATGATGATAAATGGAATAAAATGTATATAATAATATGTTCTCAGCTTACAGGTCTTCTACTTTTTATGAACTCTCTAATTTTTCTTGGAGCACCGAAAATTTTAGGAGAATCTACATATATCGCGCATTTAGGTTTCAACGCAATGGAAAAGCTTATAATTCTTTTTATTTTTCTTTCCATTTTTGGATTCATTGTGAATTATCTAAAAAAACAACAAATAATAACTATATTAATTATAATAATTTCGATATTATACATACCAAATATTAACAACTATATAAATGAATATTGTGATTTTGTAAAAATAAGACAAAAAATCAAACAAGTTTATTATAAAATGGATTCAATGGTTATGTTCTATATAAAAAGAGGAGAAATGGCAATACTTCCATATGAATTCTATTATTGTAAGGATAGTGGAATAAATTGGTTTAAATATACATATATTGATCCTCCTTATATTGAAGGAGAACCATCAAATATATTCACAGAAGAAGATAAGTTTTTCTATTTCGAGTACTTTTCTGGTGTATATAGACAAAACAAATTAGCATATAACTTACCTCAGATTAAATTTGTCAATTCAGATAAAGCATATAAACTATATTATGAAAAAGGTGGAAATTTTAATGGGTATAACGATAAATATCCAACATTTCATAAACTTTATAAAGAATTCTTCTATTATTTTTATAAAAAGAAAATAGATTAGAATTAAGAATACTTTTTTCATTAAATTTATAGAGTTAACTTATAATATAAGTTAACTCTAATTTTATATTAAATTTAAAAATTAAAGATCAATATCTATTGTTAAATTATCCAAACCAAGTTCTTTAATTAGTGACATATATGCACTATAATATTCTTTCATTGCATCTAGAAATTCCTTTAGTAATTCCTGATGCGAATGTTCAACTATAATTAAATTTGTTAATGATGTTTGACCTTTTTTGTATTGTAATTTTGATAAATTCAATATTTTATTGGATTCTTCAAGTATGTCTTTATAATGTTCAACATTTTCTTGTGCCATTACAAATTTATCGTAATTTGTATGAATAATATTTTTTGTAATATTTATTATTGAATTATATTCTAATTGAGTCTTATCCAATTCAAGTTTGGCACTCTCTATTTCAGGTGTATAAAGATATAATGAAGGAATATCAATTCCCGCTCCAACATATGCACCTGACGTACCATCTTGTGCAAAGGCATATCCACCAGCCAAATATACATCGGGGATTCTTTGTTTTGTTGCTACTGATAATTCTCTCTTAGCTTTCTTTATTTTAGATTCTGACATTTTAATGTCATATCGGTTATTAAATGCAACCTTTTCCAAGTCTTCATATGGAGGCAGTTCTAATTTTGTAAAAAATTCCTGACCAAAAACAGAATCTTCTTTTGAATCATATAAAGACGGGTTATTTTCTAAATTTAATGTTTTATTAAAATTATATTGTGCAGTCCTTATATTTGCTTTTATTCTGTTTATTTGAACCAAAATTTTCTTTAGTCTCATATCTGCTTGAAGAACATCAATTTCATAATTTGTATCAGAGCTGTGTTTTTGCTTTGTTATTTCCAATAATTCTTCCAGCAATTCTTTTCTTTCTTGCAGAATTCTCAATTCTGATTTTGCAACTAATAAATCAAAATAAGCTGTTCTTACTCTTAATTTAAGTTTGAATTCATAATCTTTAATTTTATTATCGGTATAATCAAGTTGTGCCAAGGCAGCTTGCTTTCTTTCGCCTCTTTTATTTATTTCTATAGGAAGCATTAAGCCTATTTGGCTTGAATTACCCCTTGCTATTGGACCCATTAAAATATTAGATTGAAATTGCGGGTTTTTTAATGCATTTGCTTTTTCAACCGTATATTTTGAAATGCCTAAATTTTTTCTTTGTTCTTGCAACTCAATATTTCCTTCAAGAGCCATATTTATAGCTTCTTCAAGTGAAATTTTATGCAAATCACTTTGAGAATCGACAAAATCTGCTTCTTCAATTGCATTAGCACTTGAAACAACCAGCATTATAAATAACAAAAATATAATTAATCTTTTCATACCATACAATATGCTATCGTAAACAATTACAAAGTGAAATACATCTTAAAAAAATAAATCTATAATGGTTAATACAATTATAAGCAACAATGCTAAAACAACAGGAAAGAATGTTGCCATTGAAGCAATTAATGTACACTTTATTTTATTGTTATTATAAAAGTATTTATCTAAGAATAAATAATTTGAACTAAAAATAAGTATTTCATAACATAACATTATAAAGAATAAAATGATTAAGAATACATTATAAAATTGTTCTGTTGACCAAAATCCCAGGAATAAAATAACATTCAACGCTGAACATAAAAAGGAAAGTATAAACATTAATACATAAATAACTTTTGTCCATTTTTTACTATTAAAAATATACTTATTTTCTTCGTTTTCTGACATTATAAAACCTCAGTAAATATATTTTTTACTCTTTCAATGCATCCTTGCTTGCTTGTATACCATTCTCTATATGATATTCTTTCAACTATCATGCCTGAGCGTTCCATTAATGTTTGTTTCTTAATTTGAGTTTTATTTGTTTTTATATTATCTTCCAAACCGTCACATTCTATTATTATACATTTGCCTGTCGGGTCTTTAACCATTAAATCAGCACTCAAACCCGCTACCGTCTGTCCTGCTGTTACTTCAAAACCTTCTTCCCTCAATACTTGAGAAACTTCTTTTTCAAATGAATTTTTATAGATATTTTCATCTATTTTTAATTCATCTTTTAATTTATTGCGTGTTACATATGCTTGAACATATTCAATGTAATCTTTTAATAAACCTTGAGGAAGTGTTTTAGAATCTTTTGACAAAAATACTATTTGTTTCTTTCTTGCACGTGTTATTGCAACATTGAACAAATTTGGTATTTGTAAAAAAGTCAAACTCTGATTAAAGCTGTTATTTGCAACAGCCCAAGAAAGCATTATTATATCACGTTCATCCCCTTGGAATGTATGCGCTGTTCCTACTTCGATTTTATGTTTTCTCAATAATGTATCAGGATACAATTGTGAAAGTGCTTTTTTTATTAATTCTACCTGCCCTCTAAATGGAGATATAATTCCTATCGTCACTGGTTCTTGTTCCGGATCTTTATTTCTGTCATCTTCTTGAATAATTTCT
>DVJT01000204.1 GCA_018716565.1 Candidatus Avigastranaerophilus faecigallinarum
TGATTATGCAGTGTCAAGAGCTGTTGCAAACTTGGCAACATTGTCCGAATATATGCTCCCCTATGTGAAAGTTGGCGGAAAAGCAATCATGTATAAGGGAAACAAATTGCAAGATGAGTTGAAAGCTGGAGAAAATGCTATAAAAATTTTAGGTGGCGAAACTGAAAAGGTTGAAAAATATTATTTAGCTGAAGAAGAAAGTAATAGAGAGGTTTTGATAATCAAAAAGATTAGACCAACAAATAAAAAATATCCAAGAGGGAAAAATCTGCCAAAAACAAAGCCTTTGTGCTAAAAAATTATAAAAACATAGTTAAAAAACAATAAAAATCAAAAATTTTTAAAAGAAATTTGAAAAAATGATAAATCAATAAAAATATAGCAGTAATTTCATTGTTTATTGCAATAGCAATTTTTAATAAACCCCTAAACAAATTGTGATTATAATTTTTAAAACCAATACAAAAAACATCGATAGAAGAGGTATGAATGAAAATAGTTTCATATAACATAAATGGCATCAGGTCAGCAACAAAAGCGGGATTGCTTGAATTTATAGACGAACTAGACGCTGATGTATATTGTTTCCAAGAAGTGAGGGCAAATGAAACAATAACAAAACAAATTATTGAAGGTCAAGATGTTCAAATAAGTTTATTTGAAAGTGAAAAAAGCAAAAATCCTTTAGATAGATATTATAAAATTTATAATTGTGGAGATATTGCTGGTTATGCTGGCACAATGATTTTAACAAAGATAAAGCCAAGTAAGATTTCATATGATATGAATGATTTTTGGCATGACAACGAGGGAAGGACGACAACAATATTTATAGATAATTTAGCAATAGTCAATGCTTACATACCAAATGGAAACTCAAGGTTAGAATTTAAAATGAAGTATTTGGAAGCATTACTCAATTATCTAAAAAACTTAAAGCAAAATCATACTGTTATTTGTGTCGGAGATTTTAATATTGCACACAATGAAATAGATTTGACAAACCCAAAAGAATGCAAAAATAAATCGGTGTTTTTGCCAATAGAACGGTCTATGTTTGATAAATTTATAGAAGCAGGTTTAATTGATTGTTTCAGATATCTATATCCACAAAAAGAAGAATATTCATGGAGAAGTTATAGGTCGCGTCAAGTTACAGACATAAAATCAAACCGTAACTTTTGGAAATATCGAATAGATTACATATTGCTTAGCAGTTTAAGCGGTCACAACATTAAAGAATGTGAAATGCCAGATTTGGTTTACAGTGATCATTTGCCAGTTATTGCAACATTAGACAAAATTAATAATGCCAAATGATAAAATATAAAGTAAAAACTATAACAGAAGAAAGAAAACAAACGCAAGATAAACAAAAAACTAAATATAAAAAGCCACTAGCAAATGGGGTGCACCCCAAAAGTTGGACAAAAATTTAATAATTATATTGCTATATTTTGAGTTCGGTATTTTACTGGACTCATTTTTAATTTAAGTATTATTCTCTCGTTATTGTAATAATATATATATTCTTTTAGTTTGTCAATGAAAGTGTTAACACTTTCAAATTTTTCTCCATAAAACATTTCTGTTTTAAGTCTTCCAAAGAAATTTTCCATTACGCTATTATCTAAGCAGTTACCTTTTCGGGACATACTTTGAGTTATATTATTCTCTTTTAATATCCTTTGATATTCTTTCATTTGGTATTGCCAGCCTTGATCTGAATGCAATATTGGTGTTGTATTATTTGGTAGTTTATGTATTAATCCATTTAACATTTCTTTAGTTTGGTAAAAATTTGGACTAGTTGAAATTGAGTAAGAAATTATCTCGTTGTTATACATATCTAGTATTGGAGAAAGGTAAACTTTTTCATCACATACAGCAAATTCTGTTACATCTGTTGTTAACTTTTGAAATGGAGCATTTGCTACAAAATCTCTGTTTATTATGTTCGGAGCAATTTTACCAACTTCGCCTTTGTAGGACTTGTATTTACTTTTTCTTTGTTTACCTTGAATATTTAGAGATTTCATTAGTTTTATCACGGTTTTGTGATTGATTTTGTAACCTAAATTTCTTAATTCTATTAGTATTCTACGATAACCATACCTACCTTTATTATATTCAAATATCTTTAAAATTTCTTTCTTTTCAATTTCATACTTATCTACATTACTAAACTGTTTTAAATGATAGTAGAAAGTGCTTCTTGATAATTTCGAAATATCTAAAAGCATATTTAGCGGATAATTTTGCCTTAATTCAGAAACAACTAATGCTTTTTGTTTTTCTTTTGCTCTTCCGCACGAACCAAGGCATCTAATTTTTTTAAGTATTCAATCTCAGCTTTGTAATATTGATTTTCTTCCTTTAGTCGTTGATTTTCTGCAATTAAATCCTCTTTAACTTGCATATCTAATTTTTTCTTTTTACCTTTATTTGGGTTATCCATTTTCGTAGTTCTACCACGCCGTTCTTTGTAAAGACCAGCTTCTCCTTCTTCTAAGAATATGCGTTCCCAAAGCTTTAACCTACCTTTAAAAATGCTTTCTTGACCTTTTTCACAAAGATATTTTCTAGCAGTTTCATTGTAAGATAAATGATGTTCCCGCATATCTATTATACACGAAATTTTAAATTCTGGACTATATTTTCTGTTTTTTCTCATAAAAAAGTGAACCTCCTTAAGTTGTCTAACTTTTGGGGTTCACTTCATAGTTTGCAGTCTTTGTTTTTAACTTTAATTTCTTCTGGTTGATTTTTTTTAGAAATAATTCTCAAATAATCTTAAAACCTTGAATATATTTTAAACTTTTGCCTCGCAGTCATAATAATCTCTATATTGTTTTATTTCACATTCAAAATCTTTTCCATCCAAGTCCTTTCCTTTAAATGATTTTCTTTGAAAAAACTTCCCCGAAAGAAATTCATCAATAAATTTCCATGAAGAAAATTCCACTTTATTATATTCGCTTCTTTTCCATTTTGCTGGATGTTTACTCTTAAGTTTCCCTTTAAAAAGTATTCCCGTTGTAATATTATCATCAATATATTTCAAGTTTACTGGCATATCATCTATTAAAACATCAATCTCATTTTCATTACAATATGAACTTTTATTTTTACATCCCATTATCAATTTATTAAAATGAATATCATTTTCTTGCAAAAGTTGCAATGTCGCTTGGGCCATAATGCTGAACCCTGGACGATTTGAAATCAAGTGTATCTCATATCCCTCGTCATAAAACTTGTTTATAGTTTCTTTTGCAAGAGGAAATGATATGTATTTTTTATGATTTAATATTGGATGCAAAACTCTAATAAAATTGCTTAACTTCTTTGTCTTATCCACATCAATAATCTTATATGCGTGACTACTTTTGTTTAATTTTTGAACTTTATTAAGCAAATTATATAAATATG
>DVJT01000205.1 GCA_018716565.1 Candidatus Avigastranaerophilus faecigallinarum
ATTAAACTTTCTTCTTTTTCAATTATAGGTTC
The DNA here is from genome assembly GCA_018716565.1 of Candidatus Avigastranaerophilus faecigallinarum. GTDB lineage: Bacteria > Cyanobacteriota > Vampirovibrionia > Gastranaerophilales > Gastranaerophilaceae > Avigastranaerophilus > Avigastranaerophilus faecigallinarum. The sequence continues at coordinate 33 of DVJT01000205.1, forward strand.
GTTTTCTTTAAGTTCTCTAATAAATTCTATCAATTCTTCCTTAGTATCAAATTTCAATGTTTCATTTGATACGTATGATGATCTAGTTTCTATATTCAAAGATTCATTTAGTTCATAAATTTCAACATAATTATCAAATTCTTGATTAATAATATTTTTTATGTCATCGAACGTCTCTGGCGCAGATGCATTAGCAGAAGTATAAGCACCAAATAAAATAAAAAGAATAGTAAAAGTAATTGCTGAAAATAATTTTTACATAAACTTCATCCCCCTATTAAATATTTTTTATTTTACTCCTACAAAGATTAAATCATATAATACATATATAATAAATAGGTAATAAGGCTAATTTTTCCATAAAATAAAAAATACTTTTTATCCAATCTATTTTCCCTCTGTCATAATCACATAATTATTTATACCAACATGCCAATAAGCCATCACATCAACAGCCCCATTGGCAATTTCATCTGAATTATCATCAACATGAACTAAATCCCCATCTTCCGCATCACTCAAATTTAATTCCTTATGTATTTCCTTTAATAGCCCACCATATGAAATCAAACGTTTATACGCAAGTGAACCATCTAAATCCTTAACAACCTGAGCATTTTCAACAGTCACTTCATTACCACGAATTACATCAATATCTTTAACTGGATACTTTGAAACTTCGAAAATCGCATTTTGTTCTACAATAGCTTTTTTCATTTCATCTTCAATTTCAACAAAATCTAACGACTCTTTTTTAGCTTGAACCCTTTTAACATGAACAATCGGCGTATAATTCAGTTTCATTGCACGTTGCCACATGCTTGTCCATTCAGATTGTTTTATATAATTCTTTTTAAAATAAGATTGCGGAACTGCAAGTAACACATGAAAATGCGGGTGATACGTACCATACCAATCACTTTCTTTATCCCAATTTCGTGTTACTTCTAACGCTCGAAAATATCCTTTAACTGATTTTTTAAATCGAGCATAACCAGTAAAACGATTCCATGCTTTTGTCATCTGATTCATTATATCTTTCAATTCTTGTCTCTCAACGTTTCGAACTGTCAATGTAAGAAAAATCCATTTAACTTTTTCACGATTATTAACTTCTTCAACGATTTTTTTGTTTTGAAAAGCAATTTTTAGCGACCTTCTCCAATTACACATAGGGCATAATCTCGCTTTACAAAAATAAGCTTGATATAACTTTAACCGTCCCTCTCTCAATTTAAACGTCAAAACCCCACCGCAATCATACATACGTTCAGTCTTTTTCTCTAACCCTTCAACTTCTCCATAATGATCAGCCATCAACAATGAACGCTTTTTCTTACCTTTCCAATCTCTTACTTTCCCTTTTGAATCTTTATCTTCTAAAAATTTTGTAGTCTTTATTTGTGTTGATATATCTTTATACTTTATGGTATTATCTTTTTGTATAATCAATACAAAAACCTCGCCTTCTTGGTGAGAGAAAAAGCCCTCTCTATTTTGTGAATCTCGTCAATTCCAATTATAGCAGAAGGCTCTTTTTTTATCCACCCGACAAAACCCCTTCAAACCCTTGAAGCTCTCGACTCAAACCATGTTTTTCTACACTTGAGTTGTTTCTATATGTATCAAGATAAGAAAAAACTAGTTTTCGCCCCTCGTTTTTGGGGTAAAATTTTGGCAAATTTCACGTATTTCGTTTTGTATATACATACAAATATTTGCATAAAAATTACAGAAGTTAATAATAATACTTTTTTATTTGATTTGGCAATACTAAACAGTAAACACATATGATATAATGTGTTTACTAATGAGCTGAACTTCTGGCAACAGAATACACAAAAAAGCGAGAGCTGCAACTCTCGCTTTTTTGTTGTTCTAGGAACAATTTGATTGGCTGATTGTCTAAATTACTGTCTATCCAACCATTTGCAAAAATAATACGCAATAACACTTGCCACAATAGACAAAATAAATGAGCTAAAAGACAACAGAATACACCCCCTTACTGATGTCAGTGTAGGGTAGACAACACACCTATTATAGCTTTTTTAAATTCTTTTGTATTTCATATACCTACCTATCCATGCCCCTATCTCTATTTTTTTTCTTAACTGACTGCTGCATATCTCTTTGCTGACTATCAATCTGTTTAACGCCTTTCATGCTAAACATCGAGGACGCCTTTTTCTTTTCTTCATCTTGTTCTTGCTGATAAATCTTAACAAACTCATTTTTTGGGTCATTTCCTTTTACCATATATATAAAATTATTAAATAGCTCTCTCGACGCCATAATGCTATCTGTATGGCTTTTAAAAAAATCTTTAATGGTTTTATATGCCAAATTAATTCCGAGCCTTATAGATGCCATTTTGGATGTTAGAAGCCTATTCTCATTTTTTAAGGTTAAATTGTCTTCTTTTAATCTTATATTCTCTATTGCTTTACTTTTAAGGTCTGCAAAAAGAACTGCGTTATCTGTCTGTAATTTTCTATTTTCCTTCGCAAAATCTGTACTTAAAATCTTTTTAACTTTATTTTTCATTTCCTCATTGCGTTTAGAAAGCCTCAAAAGCTTTTTATAATCGTCGACTGATATAACTACATTCCCAGTTTCTTTTCTAACAAATTCTGTTTTTGCCATACCAAACATATTTTTTTCTTTGCTTTTTACCTCAACTTTCTTAAATTCTTTTTTAGCAACGATTTTCAAATCAACTGGTAATTCCTCGTTTAACTTCAACAGTTCATCTTTTTTAGCTTTCAAATCTTTTTCAATCAATTCAAGTTCTCTCATCTTTTTTTTAAACTCAGTTACATCTTGGTATTCGTTTGTACCAACAAATTTCCGTTCAATTCCACGTTCCAACAACATTTTTTCTAACAACCGCACTTCTTTTTCTCGCCAGTCGTCAAATGGTCTTTCTTTGTTCAATGTCTCATCTTGTTGCGTAATTGCTTTATCAAAAGCAACTTGTTTTTCTAATCCTCGCTTATAACCAGTTGCAACAGGCACAAAATTCAAATGCATATGCGGAGTAGCTTCATCATTGTGAATCACAGCATTATAGATTTTTAGATTAGGATTTCTTTTTTCAAATCCTAAAAACCATTCTTGTAATATCTCATTAGCCATATCCTTTTTTTCTTTACTAGAAAAATCATCTTTATCTCCAATTTGAACAATCATTTCTTGTTGAAGCGCTGTTTTTTTACTTGATTGAATGTGCTTATAATAATCATCAATTTTTCTATCAGCTCTTTTTTGTTTCTCATTGTAATTTTTTAGTGCTTGAGAAAATTCATCACGATAAATCTCTTTTAAATCTTTTTGAACAAGATATTTATTTTCATGAGAACGAGAATAATCAATATGTGAATTTTTCTCTTTTTCTTTTTCATTCATTGTCCGATTGTTGTGTCTTATGTTTGTTTTTTTCGTCGCTTTTTTTAACGATACCGACATACTCACTAAAACCACCTCAATACTAAAAGTATAGCAAACTTTTGTTACTTTTTGTAAAAGTAACGTTTTCTGTATTTCGACACTTCGCATCAAAATGAAAACGCTCTGCGAGACTAAAAAACCTTAAAATCTCTCTACGCTCTCGCTAGCTTAAAACCAAAAACCTAACACCCCAAAAATCCCTTTTTTGTGAAAAGGTACGAGTAGTATTTTTTATTTTTGATTGACCCGCTTACGCGGAATCAAAAATAAAAAATCTCCACTCTTTCCCCCTTGTCACAAAATTTTTTTTACAACATTTCGCTTATGCGAAACCCACCTAAACGAAAACGAAGTTTTCATTTAAGTGAATTTCATCGCTCAATTTTATGTAAAAAAAACGGAGCAATAGCCAAAAAATTTGACCCTGCCCCATTTCTTTTTTGCTCAACACCTCCCTACCGAAAACAAAGGGAATTCTTTTTCTTATTTTTCTACTTCTTTTCTTATTCTCTCGATACGTTCAATATCTCTTGGCTGTTTTAAGTCCATTTTTAAGACACGATAATACTTTGTTCGTGTTATGCGGTTTTTGGTGCAAAAATCATTTACTTTACCACCATCTCTATCATTTTCAAAAATAGCACGAATTAGCTTATCAGACATTTTCAAGAATTTTCCTTTACCCTCGATTGGAGCAACAGATTTCTTTTGTTCCCGAAACATATCCACATAGGCAAGAATCACAAAATCACCTTTCAAAATATCTCTATCCTCGCTCGCTTTATCTCGCACATAAGCAACATCTTCAGCGGTTTGAGTTCCTTTTTTAATATGATACTCACTCATTGTTCCTTCGGGGTCATACTCAACAATTTTTTTGGCAATCTGTTTTGCCTTTTCGATATAGTCCCGATTTGAAAACTGCACATTTTGAATTGGTGCATACAGTTTTTTGTCTGTTATGTTTGCCATATTCCCACCCCATAATTGAACTGTTTAAGTCTTATATAAATCAAATATATTCCCCTTCTGCTTCAAAAAAATTATGGATTTCCCCAAATTCATCTACCGTTCCAAGATAAATCGTATACAACTCTTTTTCTGTAAAAGTTGTTGCTCGCACTTGTATATCCATAGCATTTGGATAACCATGATAGAAATGACGCTTTGGCTGAAATATCAAATCCAACATAAGACTTTCACCGTCAGCATCAGTAATCATGCAGTGACGTTCATTTTGCCCAACTCCTTTTTGTATCGTTTAAGTCTTATTTGATATTTTCATTATAATTCATCACACCCAAAAAAACAACAAAAAACGCTCATATGAGCGTTTTAATATATTTGTAACATTTAAAGCATAAACAACACTTCTGAAGGAATTTCCACTTGGACATGACAAGCTACCTAATGTGAGATGAAAACGTCTCGTAGAGACATTTCACTCATAAAATTCAGGGGAAATTTAAACTCAAATACCTTCAAAAATGATAAAATACCTCGAGAGACGAAACTCTCGGGGTACTTTGTCGACACTCTGAAACGATAGTAATTTCTATCGCTTTTTTTGTTAAACATTATAGTTATTTTACAGATTTAGTATCTTCGTCAAATCCGCCAAACTCAAATGTAAATCCTTCATCTAGATTAATACCCAATTCTTTCATATCAATTTCATATTGAACATTTTCCATATTTACATCCGTTACTTTTTCAGTACCTTTATCTGTACTTGCAGATGCTGACATCACTGGTAATGCTAGCACAGCTGCTAATAACATAGCTGGTAAAATAAATTTTTTAACTGTTGGTAATGTAGATTGATTTGTCATAATATATTCCTCATTTCATTTTATATTTTTTCTTGATTGCCTTTACAAATACTATCTTAAAAAAGAAAAATGGCACAAAAATAGCAGATTTATGTAAAAAAATAGAGCAACAGACAAAAATCTGCCCCTGCTCCGTTTCTTTTTTGCTCAACTCATCTTTTAACTTATCTAAATTCAGACAAACTATGAAATAATAAAATGCTCTTTTCTTTACAACCTTTCTATTCATATTATATATTCCATTTTATAAAAATAAATATAGGAGAAATAAAATGACTGAAATAGCTGATTATATATATATAGTTATAATATCTAATTTCATAGAAAGTTTCTTTAAAAATACTTTTTTTATCGTTGTAATGTTTTATTTTTTAATCAAATTATGCTCAGAACATAAATTAAAGAAAATACTTCTTATATTTATGATTATTGCTATTCTTATCTCCCTTTTCTTTCTAATTGCAGTATATCTTAGCGTACCGTTACAATATTTTGACCCAAATAAATTATAAAATAAAACTGCCCAAGACTTTCAAATTTCATTAAAAGTCTTGAGCAGTTTTTAAATATCTTATAAAACTAGATTATAACTATCACTTACTCTAAAACCAATTGGTATTGTAAATAGCCCACTTCCTACCTCTGCATTATATTCCCATGTTCCATAAACACTAATATTTGCATGACTTTTTGCAGCATTAATATTTACTGTTGAACCTCTTTGAGTCCAATCTGCAATTGCTACTACTGTTGAATAAGAATCAACATTGCCTACTGAATTTATAAATTTTGTTATATAACCAACTGGAGTGTAATTATAACTAACTAATACTCGAAGTGCAAAAGGTTGTTTTAAATTTTTTATAGTAGGAGTAATTTTATATTGAGCTACCTCATTTATAGAATTACTTCTAAAAGAATTATTATTAGTTATTAAACTTTCTTCTTTTT
>DVJT01000206.1 GCA_018716565.1 Candidatus Avigastranaerophilus faecigallinarum
TTTAGGATTCACTCACGTTGTAAGAGAAGGGACAAAAAGCTGGTACTTAAAAGAAAATAAGCTGCCAAATTAAACAAAAAATACTTAACCATCACAATAAAAAAGAGGCATTATATAAATGCCTCTTTTTATCTTTTTACTTCAATTAAGCACGAGCGCCTGATTTTGAAATAATTTCTTCTTGAACGTTGGTTGGAACTTGTTCATACTTCAAGAATTCCATAGAGAATGTACCTCTACCTTGAGTATTTGAACGTAAGTCTGTAGCGTAACCGAACATGTTACCTAATGGAACAGTTGCTCTAACGATTACATTACCTGTATTACCAATTGGTTCTTGACCTTCAATACGACCACGACGTCTTGAAATATCACCGATAATTGTACCGGTATATTCATCTGGAATTTCAATTTCAACTTTCATCATAGGTTCAAGAATACAAGGTCTTGCTTTCTTACAACCATCTTTGATAGCCATAGAACCGGCAATTTTAAATGCCATTTCTGAAGAGTCAACATCGTGGTATGAACCGTCATAAAGTTCAACTTTAACGTCAATCATAGGATATCCGGCTAAGATACCGCCTTCAAGAGCTTCTTCCATACCTTTTCTTGCCGGTTCAATGTATTCTTTCGGAATAGCACCACCAACGATTTTGTTTTCAAATACAAAACCTTCATTTTCACCGGCTGGAGAAATTCTGATTTTAACGTGACCGTATTGACCTTTACCACCTGATTGTCTGATAAATTTAGAATCTTGATCAGCATTTCCTAAGATAGTTTCTCTGTATGCAACTTGTGGCTTACCAACATTAGCATCAACTTTGAATTCTCTTAAAAGACGGTCAACAATAATATCTAAGTGAAGTTCGCCCATACCTGAAATAATTGTTTGACCTGTTTCAGAATCTGATTTAACTCTGAATGATGGATCTTCTTCAGCAAGCTTTTGAAGTGCAATACCCATTTTATCTTGGTCTGCTTTTGTTTTTGGTTCAATAGCAACAGAAATAACAGGATCCGGGAATTCCATTTTTTCTAATATGATTGGTGCATTTTCATCACACAATGTGTCACCTGTTGTTGTATCTTTCAAACCAACAGCTGCACAGATATCACCAGCGTATACTTCTGTAATTTCATTTCTTTGGTCAGCATACATTTGAACCAATCTTGAAATACGTTCTTTCTTACCGTTTGTTGCATTCAATGCATATGAACCTGATGTCAATTTACCGGAATAAACTCTTAAGAATGTTAAACGACCTACATATGGGTCTGTCATAATCTTGAATGCTAAAGCTGAGAATGGTTCATTTTCTGAAGAATGTCTTTCAACCTTTGTTCCATCTTCAAGTTCACCTTCGATAGCTTTTACATCTAATGGAGATGGCATATAGTAAACAACGTTATCCAATAATAATTGAACACCTTTATTTTTGAATGCCGTACCGCAGCATACAGGAACGATTTGGTTTGTACAAACTGCTTTTCTTAAAGCTGCTTTTAATTCATCTATTGTAGGTTCTTCACCTTCCATAAATTTCATCATCAAATCATCATCTGTTTCTGAAATTTTTTCTATCATTTCTGCTCTGTATTCTTGAGCTTTTTCAAGAAGATCCGCAGGTATTTCTTCTTCTCTTATATCTGTACCAAGATCATTAGTATAAATTTCAGCTTTCATTGTCATAAGATCAACTAAACCTGTAAATTTATCTTCTGCACCGATTGGTAGTTGGATAGGTACAGCGTTTGCATTTAATCTATTCTTTAATTGGTCAACAACTCTATAGAAGTCGGCACCTGTTCTATCCATTTTATTTACAAATACCATTCTTGGTACTTCATATCTGTTTGCTTGTCTCCAAACTGTTTCTGATTGTGATTGAACGCCACCAACTGCACAGAATACAGCAACAACACCATCTAATACACGAAGAGAACGTTCAACTTCGATTGTGAAGTCAACGTGCCCAGGAGTATCAATAATATTGAATTGGTGATTTTTCCACATTGCAGTTACTGCTGCAGATTGAATTGTAATACCTCTTTCACGTTCTTGTTCCATAAAGTCAGTTACAGCAGCACCATCGTGTACTTCACCAAGTTTATGTGTTTTACCTGTGTAGAAAAGAATACGTTCAGTGGTAGTTGTTTTACCTGCATCGATATGGGCAGCAATACCAAAGTTTCTTACTCTTTCCAATGGAACTTTTCTTGCCATTTTCTTTTTCCTTTATTTATCACTACTTAATTTAAATTACACTTAGCTCACGCCATTTTTATCTTTACATAAACACATTTTTTTTTAAAGAACATGCTTCAAAAAGTTAAAAATATAGTTCATCTTTTGTAAAGAAAAATTATTTTTTTAACTAACAGCTAAAGTTTCTTTTTTTTTTTGCCGAATTAGATTTCATATGAGATAAAAAAGGAGAGTTATGATGGCAGAAGTAAACAAAATCAACAATATATACAAAAATATACTAGGTGATACAAAAGCAACAATTGAAGCCATTCAAAAGTATATTAAAAATAATTCTGTCAACAATAAACAAATAATTGAAAATACTCAAATTGAAGAAGAACCGGCTGCTTCTATCAATAGAATACTAAACAGTACACTATGTGAAGAAACAAATTCTGAAATTCAAAAAATAATAAATAATTTATAGTTTTATAGTTATTTATATACTTAGAAAAGTATGTTAAAATTAACCCGCATGATATTTTATGGGGTTAATTTTTTATGAAAAAAATTTGGATTGAAGACATTAAAAATTACGAAAACAAAGAAGTTATTTTACAAGCTTGGTTATACAATAAACGCTCAAGCGGCAAACTTCATTTCCTTCAGCTTCGTGACGGAACTGCTGAAATTCAAGCAGTAGTTTTTAAAGGCAATGTATCAGATGAAGTTTTTGAACTTGCAGATAAAATCTCTCAAGAAAGTGTTGTTGAAATAAAAGGAACAGTTAAAAAACATGAGCGTTCAAAAATCGGTTATGAAATTGATGCTACAGACGTTAAAGTCATAAGCGTTGCAAATGATTACCCTATAACACCGAAAGAACACGGACCTCATTTTCTAATGGAACATCGCCATTTATGGCTTCGTTCTTTAAAACAAAAAGCAATATTAAACATTCGTCATACAATTATTAAATCTGTAAGAGACTTTTTTGATTCACATGGATTTACACTTGTTGATGCTCCAATATTTACGCCAAATGCTTGTGAGGGTTCTACTACATTATTTGAAACCGATTATTTTGATCAAAAAGCATATTTAAGCCAATCTGGGCAATTATATATGGAAGCTGCTGCTATGGCTGTCGGTAAAGCTTATTGTTTTGGGCCTACTTTCAGAGCTGAAAAATCAAAAACCAGACGTCACTTAACCGAATTTTGGATGGTAGAACCGGAAATGGCTTTTGCTGATATTTGGGATGATATGGATTTAGCTGAAGAATTTGTTGAATATATTGTCGCAAAAGTACTTGAAAATAACCGTCAAGATTTAGAAACCCTTGAACGAGATATTTCGAAACTTGAAAGAATTAAACGCCCATTTCCTCGCATATCATATGATGAAGCCATTGAAATACTTCACAAAAAAGGTAATGACACACCATATGGAGAAGATTTTGGCGGTGATGAAGAAACTCTTATTTCTGAAGAATTTGATAAACCTGTTATGATTCACCACTATCCAATGAGCGTTAAAGCTTTTTACTTTAAACAAGCAGAAAATGACAAAGCAGCCTGTGTAGATATGATTGCTCCTGAAGGTTACGGCGAGATTATTGGCGGCGGTCAAAGAGAAGAAGACATCGATAAATTATTGGCTAAAATAAAGGAACAAAATCTAAATCCTGAAACTTTCGATTGGTATTTGGATTTAAGAAAATACGGAAGCGTTCCTCACGCAGGTTTCGGTTTGGGAATAGAAAGAACCGTAGCTTGGATTTGCGGTTTGCATCATGTCCGTGAAACTATTCCTTTCCCAAGATTAATGGATAGAATTAGACCATAAAAAAAGAGGGAATATTCCCTCTTTTTTTATAATGTTATCACGCGTTACATATCTTAAAAACTGGCTTTTGGAATAATCTAAAATATAATTAAAGAATGAGGATATTAGGAATTGACCCGGGACTTGCTATTGTAGGTTATTCGGTAATAGATATTATAAAAGACAAAAATATTTTAGTTTCATCAGGTTCTATACAAACAGACAAAGATAAAACTGATGCTGAGCGTCTTTTAGAAATAGAAAATGATATGCAAACAATTATTGAGAAATTCCAACCGGATTTTGCCAGCATAGAAAAATTGTTTTATTTTAAAAATCAAAAAACAATAATCCCTGTAGCTGAAGCAAGAGGTGTTATCCTTTCTGTTTTACAAAAAAATCAAATCAAAATACAAGAATTCACACCCATTGAAGTAAAACAAATAATAACAGGATATGGAAGAGCAACAAAAGATGAAGTAGCAAAAATAGTCCAAATGAGTATTGAATACAAAAAATTACCTAAATTGGATGATACTTTAGACTCTATAGCTATTGCACTTTGTCTTGCTCGTAATAACATAAATTAAGGGAAACTATAATGATAAACAAGGCTTTACTAAAAATTATTTTCATATGTTCTTTTATAATAGGAGGGATTCTTGGTTTAATACCACTTATCCCCGCTTTTATTTGGATTGCATTTTTGGCTGTAATGTTTTTGGTAGCACCATTTATCATAATATACTTAAAAAAATTAAATTTAATAAGCAACGTTGAAACAGAAAGATGCATGTTTATAGGTGCAATATCTGGTGCGAGTGCTTTTTTAGGCTTTGCTACAATATATTTCCCAATTGCTTTCATTTTGAATTTGATATTTAAAATCCAATCTTTCCTATGGATAAAAGTTATTTTTATGAATATTGGATTTTTAATACCAATGATTATTCTAATTGCACTTTTATGCGGATTAATGAATACATTTTCAGGATTTTTAACCGCATACTTATATGAATATTTTAAACCGAGAAATAGAGGATAATATGGCTTTTGAATCAAAAATTAAAACTATCGAGTGGGTTGATAATGTATCAAGAATGATTGACCAAACTGTTTTACCTAAAGAATATAAAACAGTAGACATAAAAACAGATGAAGAAATGTTCTTTGCAATTAAAGATATGATAGTTCGAGGTGCCCCTGCAATAGGAATAGCAGGTGTACATGGTGTTTCACTAGCCGCTATAGAGCTATCTAAATCAATAAGTAATAAATCAGAATTTCTTGAAAAATTAAAAGAAAGAGGCGAATACTTAAAATCATCAAGACCAACAGCAGTAAATCTAATGTGGGGAGTTAATCAGCAAATAGAGCTTGCCTCAAAAATGCAAGGAAATATAAATGAAATAACAAAAGCTTTAATTGAAAACGGTATTAAGCTTGAAAATGAAGATATAGAAATAAATAAAAAAATGGGAGATTATGGAGCACAAGTAGTACCAAAAGGTGCAACAATATTAACTCACTGTAATGCAGGTGCTTTAGCAACCGTAGGTTATGGGACTGCTTTAGGCGTTATTAGAAGTGCATTTGCAAAAGATCCTACAATTAAAGTTTTTGCTGATGAAACAAGACCAAGACAACAAGGTGCAAGATTAACTACATGGGAACTTACCAGTGACGGAATACCAACAACACTAATAACTGATGGCATGTGTTCATATTTTATGTCAAAAGGCATGATTGATATGGTTGTAGTAGGAGCCGACAGAATTGCAGCAAATGGCGATACAGCTAATAAAATAGGTACATATACAGTTGCGATTGCAGCGAAATACCATAATATTCCTTTCTATATTGCAGCTCCATTATCAACAATAGATATATCTATAAAATCAGGCAAAGAAATACCCATCGAAGAACGTTCACACGAAGAAGTAACACATATAAACGGCGACTGGATTTGCGCAAAAGACGTCAATATAATAAACCCCGGGTTTGATGTAACACCTAATGAACTTATTACAGGTATTATTACAGAAAAAGGAATTCTAAAACCTGATTTTAAAACATCTATAAACAATGCCTTTAAGAGCTAGTCATAAGGATAATTTGAAAAAATCAACCTAAAATGCTATAATCTACACATTAAAAGGAGTATAAAATGAAAAACAGTTTAAAATTTTTAACAGTATCTTTAGTAGCATTTGCGATTGGTCTTGCTGCAGGTAATTATGCAATATCAGACGTGCCTTCAAATTTTAAAGTAGCAGTTGTCGATGTTCAAAAAGTCGTAGCCTCTTCTTCTCAAGTTAAGGCTTTGAAAGATGAACAAAAGAAAAAAGGTCAAGAATTAGCTAAATTTATTGAAACAGCTAAAGCAAATCTTGATAAAGAAAAAGATGCTAAAAAGAAGAAAGCTCTAGAAGAAAAATATAATAAAGAATTCCAAGCAAAAAGAGATGCTATTGCGAAAAACTACGAAACAAAATTACTTGCTATTGATAAAAATATATCAAGCGTAATTGATAAGAATGCACAAGCAAACGGATATAACTTAGTTCTTGCTAAAGGTGTTGTATTATCAGGCGGTACTGATATTACTGATGCTATATCAAAAGAAGTTAAATAAATCTACTAAAATTTTATTCTAAAAAAGGAAGCTAAAGCTTCCTTTTTTATTAACAATAAACAACTTAATTAACTCTTTTGTATTTGAAAAAAACAATTTAAGTGCTACCCTTAAATAGAGAAAGAGGCATATTATGTCAAAAAAAATTCTTTTTATTATAGATGAAGTTGAATTAAAATACTTTGAGTTTAATGATTTAGTAACAAACTTTTGGTTTATAAAAGAGTTCTTAAAAAGAAATTACAAAGTATCAATAGCTATAAAAAGTGATTTATTTATAGAAAATGCACAAGCATATGTACTTAATAGAGAATCATACTTAAAAGAAGAAAATATTTTCTACAACAAAGAGCAGCAAAAACAACTGATAAATGATTTTGATGTTGTATTTTTCCGTCCTGATCCTCCTGTTGATATCAATTATATAAATGCTTGTTATGTTTTTGACTATGTAGATAAAGAAAAAACGCTTTTAATAAATGACCCGACTGAAATAAAAAACTTTAATGAAAAATTACATATTAATTATTTCAATGAATTTGTACCCAAGAATATAGTTACAAGCTCGGCAGAATTAAGTATAGATTTTGTAGAAAAGAACAAAGAAGCCATCTTAAAACCATTAAACAGATGTTTTGGAAATGGTGTCTATTATTTAAACAAAGATGATAAAAATCTTCTTACAATTATCAATAATATGACTGAAAACGGAAAAACTCCGGTTATGCTTCAAGAATATCTTCCAGAAGCAAAATCAGGAGATAAAAGAGTATTAATAATAGGCGAAACTGTATTAGAAGAATGTATACAAAAACTACCCGGAGACCATAATTTTAAATTTTCAATACATTCAGACAGATATTTCAAAGATGCTTTATTATCTCCAAAGGAAATAAAATTAGCACAGACAATAGCAAAAAAATTATCCGAAAGAGGATTATATTTAGTAGGGCTCGATGTTATAAATGAGAAAGTAATAGAAATAAATGTAACCAGCCCTTGTTATTTTATCAGAGAAATAAATCAACATTATAATATTCACTTTGAAGATAAAATAATGACTTGTATAGAAGAATTAATTGAAAAGCATTTTTCAAAAGAAAGGCTCTATGCTATTAACAAATAACTCGACAAATATAATCTTGAACAAAAATCAGCTGATTGAAACATTTTTCTCGGGATGTAAAACAACGAAAACAATAGGAGTAGAATCGGAAAAACTACTAGTATATAAAAATAATTTTCAAGCTGTTAAGTATAAAGATATAGTTAAAGTTTTAGAACTTTTTGATGAAAATAAATGGCAAAGGATATACGAAAATGATAACTTACTTGGCTTAAAAAGTGATATTGGGACAATTTCACTTGAACCCGGAAGCCAAATTGAATTAAGCCTTATTCCTTATTACACTTTAGATGAAATAAGTTTAAAGTTAACAGATTTCTATACAAATCTCGCAATTTATGCAGATAAAATAGGAGCCTGCGTTTTAGACAGCGGAATTCAACCTGTTTCAACATATGAAGATATAACAATCATCCCTAAAAAAAGGTATGAACATATGACTAAATATCTTCCGACAAAAGGTTTAACTCCATTTGTTATGATGAGAGAAACTGCCGGAGTACAAGCAAATTTTGACTATAATAGTGAAGAAGACGCTATAAAAAAGCTTTCTCTTGCACTAAAAATGAGTCCTATAATCAGCAGCATATACGCTAATTCGCCAATAAGAAAATCAAAACTTACAGGATATAAGTCTTTCAGAGCAAACTCTTGGCTGAATGTTGATGAAGACAGATGCGGTTATATAAGCGCTAAATTATTTGATAAAAAGACGGATTTTTCTTTTGCTGATTATACAGAAGTTCTTCTTGATGTTCCTATGATATTTATCCAAAGAGGAAATAATTGTTTCGCAACACAGCAAACATTTAGGGATTTTATGTTAAACGGATACAAAGGACTTAATGCAAAAATCCAAGATTGGCAAAATCATATAAGTTTATATTTCCCCGATGTAAGATTAAAAAGTTACGTTGAAATAAGAAATCATGATGCGCAAAATACGCTTATGACTCTTTCTATTCCTGCTTTTTGGAAGGGTATTATGTATAATTCCGATGCAATGGATGAAATAAATAAGATTTTATCAAATTATGAATATGAAGATTTTATGAAATTAAGAAAAGATTCACCTATTCAAGGTATTCAATCAAAATTAAAGAATATTGTCATAATTGATTTAATCAAGGAATTCTTCGATATTTCATATTATTCTTTAAGTGAAAATAAAAAAAGTGAAGAAAAATATCTTGAACCTGTTTATGAATATATTGCACTAAAAAGAGTTCCTGCCGATAACTTGATTGAAAAATTCAACAGAAAAATAAGCTAAATTTATATTATTTAGTGAATTATTTTGTATATTAAAGATTGAGCTTTAGGTTCTTCATCTGAGATTTCAAACGCATCAATAACTAAAGCTTCCGCCTCTTTAATTGCATCTTGTTTATTAGTATATAAAACAGCAATTGTTTCACCTTTACAGACAGGTTCACCATATTTTTGAGTCAAATATATACCTGCAGAATAATCAATAGAATCAGATTTCTTTTCTCTTCCTGCACCTAAGTTTTTACAAGCTTTAGCCACCTTCAACGCATCAATATTTTTTACAAAACCGTCTTTAAGAGATTTAACTTCATACTTAAAAGATGCTTGAGGAAGCTTAGTGTAATCATCAAAAATTGAAATATCACCATTTTGTGAAGCAACAATCTCCTTAAATTTTTCAAGTGCAGCACCTGAAGAAATAAGATTTTCCAAGTACTTAAATCCTTCTTCTTTATAAGCAAATTTACCTGTTTTTTCAAATGCAGTCTGTGCCAAAGTGAATGTAATTTCTTTCAAATCAGGTTCCATATTACCTTTCAAGAATTCAATAACTTCCTGAATTTCCACAGAATTACCGATAGCTCTACCTAAAGGCTGATTCATAGAACTTATTACAGCACAAATATTTCTATTTAATCTTTTACCGACTTCAACCATAACTTCAGAAAGTTTTTGAGCTTCTTCCGGAGTCTTTAAAAATGCGCCTGAACCGTATTTAACATCCAATATTATATGATTTGCACCTGAGGCTATTTTTTTAGAAACAACAGATGAAGCAATCAACGGAATAATATCGACAGTAGAAGTTACATCACGAAGTGCATACAATTTACCGTCAGCAGGTGCCAATGATAATGTTTGAGCTGCAATTGCGGTTTTATGCTCTTTAACTTTTGATTTAAATTCATCAATAGATAAATCAGTTCTAAACCCCGGGATAGATTCAAGTTTATCAATTGTACCGCCTGTATGACCTAAACCTCTGCCTGATAATTTTGCAGTATATAAATCAGATGCAGCCATTAACGGTAGAAACATCAATGTTATTTTATCTCCAACACCGCCTGTAGAATGTTTATCTACAATATTATCAGAAATAGATGATAAATCTAAAATTTCCCCTGATTCAACCATATATTTTGTAAGGAAAGTTGTCTCATCTATATTCATGCCCTGAAAATAAATAGCCATCAACAATGCACTGGTTTGATAATCTTCTATAGAATTATCCATTATACCGTTAATGAAAAATTTAATTTCATCTTCAGTTAAAACTCCGCCTTTTTTCTTTTTTTCAATAATGTCAATAATTTTCATATAAACCCCGATTTCTTTTAGAACTAATAAGAGAAGCCTTTATAATATATTAAATATTCGGGCTTCTCTTATATAATAAATTCAAAAATATTATTTCTTTTGAGTATTCAAATATTGAATAATATCATTAGTAACGTCAACACCACCAGCATATACAACGCCATAGTCAAGAATTACATCTAATTTTTTAGCGGCAGCTACTGATTTACAAGCAGCTAAGATGTTATCACGAATAGTTTTTTCTTTTTGTGTTTTTAAATTATAAATTCTTTCTTCTTTAGCTCTAAATTCTTTTTGAATTTGTTCTTCAAACGTCTTCTTTTGAATTGGTGATTCAATAGTTTTATATTGTTTATCTTTGCTAATTGCATATTCTTGAAGCTCAACTAATTTATTATCAATATCTTTATAAGCATTTTTAGCATAAGAATATTCATTAATTACTTTTTGAAAATCAGCATAACCGATTGTACCTGCGTTAGCAGAAAGATTAGCAGCAAATATTATTAATAAAGCTGTTAAGATAAATTTAATTTTAAACATTATAACCTCCTGTTTATAATACATTTTAGCAAATGATATACTTAAATACAAGAAAATTATGTAATAGAAAAAATTATAATTAATTCATTAATTATATGTCTATTATATAATCAAGTTAAGGAGAGTTAAGTATGTTAATAGTAATGCAGCCAAACGCAGGCGAAGAAAAAATACAAAAAGTTATCGACTTTATAAAACAAAAAGGATTTGATGCTCATATATCAAAAGGTGCCGATCACACAGTAATTGGTGCGGTTGGAAGAAAAGTAATTGATAAAAGGGATGTTGAACTTTTAGATGGAGTTAAAGAAGTTATAAGGATATCATCTCCATATAAACTGGTCAGTAGAGTTTTCAAACCCACAGACACCATTATAGATGTTCAAGGTGTTAAATTTGGCGGTGAGCATATAGGTATGATTGCAGGACCTTGTACGGTTGAAACATATGAACAAATGGATGAAACTGCAAAAAAATTAAACAGTTATGGCGTACGAGTTCTAAGAGGTGGTGCATTTAAACCAAGAACATCACCTTATGCTTTCCAAGGACTAGGTGAAGAAGGTTTGAAGATTCTAAGAGAAGTAGCCGATAAATATAATATGGTAGTAACTTCAGAAGTAATGGAAGTGGCTCAAATCCCTATATTTTTAAAATATGTTGATATACTTCAAGTTGGTGCAAGAAATATGCAAAACTTTAGTCTTTTAAAGAGTCTTGGTGAAGTAAGAAAACCTATACTATTAAAACGAGGTTTAAGTGCAACAATAGAAGAATGGTTAATGTCTGCAGAATACATTATGGCAGGTGGAAATCGTGAAGTTATATTATGTGAAAGAGGAATAAGAACTTTTGAACATATAACAAGAAATACTCTTGATATAAGTGCAATACCGGTTGTACAAAAAATCAGCCACTTACCTGTTATTGTAGATCCAAGCCACGCAACAGGTTTAAGAGATAAAGTTGCGCCTATGTCAAAAGCTTCAATTGCAGCAGGTGCTAACGGATTAATAATAGAGGTCCATAATTTACCTGAAACAGCTGTTTGTGATGGTGCTCAATCATTATATCCTGAACAATTTAAAGAACTTTATAATGAACTAAAAGCACTTGCTGTTGTTTTAAAAAAAGAATTTAACTAAAACATTAAGAATAAAAATAAAAAAAGAACTGATTATATAATCAGTTCTTTTTTAGTTTACTCATATCTTAAAGCATCAATAGGATTTAATAATGAAGCCTTATAAGCAGGATAATATCCGAAAGCAATACCCACAAGACCGGAGAATCCTAAGGATAAGAATATAGAAAATAATGAAATTGAAATACTCATACCTTCAGAGAAAAATTCAACAGACTTTGCACCTATTATACCTGTAGCTACACCAATTAAACCACCAATCATAGACAATAAAAATGATTCAATTAGAAATTGCCATCTGATATCAGAAGCTCTTGCACCAATTGCCATTCTTATACCTATTTCTTTTGTTCTTTCAGTCACGGAAACAAGCATTATATTCATAATACCTATACCGCCAACTAGCAATGATACAGATGCAATAGATGCCAAAAGTATAGCAAAAGTTTGAACTGTTGATTTCATTTTTTCTTGAAATTCAGCAGAATTTCTTATTTCAAAGTCATTAACCTGATTTTTACCAATATTGTGTCTTTGTTTTAAAAGTTCTTCTATATTTTTTTCGACATTATTCAGAGTATCAGCATCTTGACCTTTAACTATTATCATTTTGACAGTACCTGGAAAAGATACTCCAAATAATTTCTTTTGAGCTGTTGTTATAGGGATAAAAATTAAATCATCCTGATCAAATGGTCCTGATGAACCTTTAGTTTTTAAAGTACCAAGAACTTTAAATGGAACATTTCCAATTCTTATAACCTTATCAATAGGTGAAACATCACCAAATAGTTCAGTTGCAACAGTAGAACCTATTAAACATACTTTTGCGCTGTTT
Organism: Candidatus Avigastranaerophilus faecigallinarum; assembly: GCA_018716565.1. GTDB lineage: Bacteria > Cyanobacteriota > Vampirovibrionia > Gastranaerophilales > Gastranaerophilaceae > Avigastranaerophilus > Avigastranaerophilus faecigallinarum. The sequence goes on from DVJT01000206.1 coordinate 12,897, forward strand.
TTAACATCTTCAAAAGAAAATCTTCTGCCTAAATCTATCTCATAATTTTTAGCATATAAATACTTTGGAGTTGTACCGTAAACCGTAGTTTGCCAGTTTTGATTACCGTACATAACCTGTTTACTCTCGTTAGAAACAGGGGCAACAGCATCTATATCGGGAATCATTTTTTCAATAGCTGTAGCATCTTTTAATGTTAAAGATGGACGTGTACCGATACCTAAACTTACACCGCCTGTTCTTGCTGAAGTAGAACGAATAGTAAGCAAATTACTTCCCATAGATTCCATATTTGCCTGAACTTGTTTACTTGCACCTGTTCCTATAGCAAGCATTATAATTACTGCACTTACACCTATAATAATACCTAAACTTGTCAGAGCAGAACGAAGCTTATTCACTTTTAATGAATTAACTGCCATTTTAGTTGTAGATTTTAAATCCATCATAATTAAGTCTGCCTTGTTCTTGTTTTTTGCCACTCTTCTCTTGATAAATCCGAGACTATTTTTCCATCCTTAAAACGAATAATTCTTCTGCAATATTCTGCAATATCAGGTTCGTGAGTAACAATTACTATTGTTTTACCTGTTTTTTCATTTAATCTTACAAAAAACTCCATAACTTCTATACTGGTTTTTGTATCTAAGTTACCTGTGGGTTCATCCGCCAGAATCAAAGGAGCATCATTTACAATTGCTCTCGCAATGGCAACCCTTTGCTGTTGACCGCCTGACATTTGATTGGGCATATGATCTTCTCTTTTTTCCAATCCTACAATTTTTAATGCTTCTCTTGCTCTTCTATGACGTTCTTCTTCAGGAATACCTTTATATATCATCGGTAATTCAACATTATCTATAGCAGATGTTCTTGAAATTAAATTAAAACCTTGAAATACAAATCCTAGTTTTAAATTTCTTATATCAGAAAGTTCATCCGGTGAAAGTGAAAGTACATCAATACCATCAAGATAATAGCTTCCTGAATTAGGTTTATCTAAAGTACCAAGCATATTCATACAAGTGGATTTTCCGCTTCCTGAAGTTCCCATTATAGCAACAAGTTCACCTTTTTCTATTGATAAAGAAACATCATCCAAAGCATTAAAGCTTTCTTCACCTGTTTTATATGTTTTTATCGCATGTTTTACTTCTATTAACGCCATTTTATATCCTTGGCACCCTCATATTTTCTTTTTTCTTTGCATTACTAAGGTTTCTTGTATATACAAGATCACCCTCTTTAATTTTATCTGAAATTATTTCCGTATAATTATCATCACTAACGCCGGTTTCAATGTTTATTCTGACAGGCTTGCCTTTTTTATTAATCCATATACCTTTTTTATCATATTTTTGAGTATTACCTGCAACGGTAAATTTCAATGCTACATTCGGAACTGTTAATATATCTTCTTTTTTACCAGTAATAATTGAAACATTAGCTGTCATACCCGGAAGCAATTTACCTTCATTATTTTCAACTTCAATAATAACCGTATAAGTTACTACATTGGATTCCGTAGTGGGAGATAACCTTACCTGACTTACCTTCCCAGTAAATACAAGATCAGGATAACCGTCAAGCGTATAGTTTACATCTTGACCCACAGCAACTTTACCTATATCAGCTTCAGAAACACTTGTTTCTATTTGCATTTTAGTCAAATCTTCTGCAACCGTAAATAATGTAGGAGTTTGAAAACTTGCAGCAACGGTTTGACCTACTTCAACTTCTTTTGAAATTACTATTCCTTTTACGGGAGATACTATTTTTGTATACCCCATATTTGCTGAAGCTGTAGCGTAATTAGCTTCTGCTTGCATTATTGAAGCCTTTGCAGCTGCTACTTGTGCCAAATCTGATTTATAAGCAGATTCAGCTTCATCCAAGTCATTTTTTGATACTAAGTTTCTTTCATATAGATTCTTATATCTATGATAAGTTTTTGTATCATAATCTAACAATGCTTTATTTTTTTGCAATGTTGCTTTTGCATTATTAATATTCGCTTCAGATTGTTGAAGTTGAGCTTTAAATAACGATGTATCTATTTGCGCAAGTAATTGACCTTTTTCTACATGAGAATTATAGTCTACAAAAATTTCATCAATCCTGCCTGAGACCTGAGAACCTATAGAAACTGTATTAATTGGTTCTATTGTACCTGTCGCTTCTACTATTTGAGTTATTGTCCTTTTTTGAATAGGTTCTGATAAATATTGAGCCTTGCCATTTTTCTTATTGAGAACAAACGGAACAATTATAATCAATATAACAACAAGTCCAATTATATATTTTTTCATTATTTTTCTCCCATTGCGGTTTGAAGATCTGTTAGCGCAACATTGTATTTATATATTGTTTGCACATAATCTCTTTGAGCATTATTGTAATTTTCTTTTGCATCTTGAAGCTCTATGAAATTACCCAAACCAACTTCATATCTTGCATCGGCAAGTTCATAGTTTTCAAGTGTTTGTTTAACTTTTGTCTGCATTAACGGTATATTTTTTTCTAATTGAATCATATTTATATATGCATTCTGAACTTCAAAATATATATTTTGTTTAATCAATTCAAGATTTTGTTCTGCCACTTCAAGCTGAGCTTTACTTTCTTTTATCATTAAATTTGTATCCATAATATTGAGATTACTCATAGTTAAATATGCACCTAAAGTAATTCCGTTTGTTGAATAGTAATTGTTATTACCCCAATTATATCCGACTGAACCTGTTAAATCAGGCAAATAAGATTTTTTAGCATATTTAAGATTTTCGTTAACAGCATCTTTTGTAGCTTGCATAGAAAGTAAATCAGGACGATTTTTATAAGCCCTTTCAATAGATTCTTCAAGTGTATAAGGATATACAGTGAATTTATAATTTTCAAGTATATTAGTTTTTTCAACCTGCATTGTAAGTACAGCTTCTTTAGGTTCAATAGTACCATCAGCTTTAGTTGTAGTATTAGCGATATTTAACAAATTTACTTCAGCATAATTACTCTTAAAATTAAAAGTCTCGGTATTCTCAATATTATAATCAGGAGCATTAACAACAGACATAGCATTATTTAACTGTACAATTGCATTCTGATATAAATTTTCTGCACTGACTAAATTTATCTTTGCATCGCTTAAATATACTTCTTGGTTGACCAAATCAATTTTAGAAACTAAACCTTCATCGAAAAAGGCTTTTGTTCTGTTATATTGTCTTTCATTCACTAAAACATTTGCCTTTTGAATATCAACATTTGCTTTTGCCCCCAAAACTGCATAATAAGCAGATTTAATACTGTTACTTACATCAAGAATAGCAGTTTGAAGATCATATTCAGCCGCAATCTTATAGAATTTTTCCATCTTAACTTTTGAAAAAACTTTACCAAAGCTGTATATAAGTTGGTTTAGGGCCACTCTTGCAGAAGAACCTCTATTCTGTGTAGCACGAAACCCCGAGTCAGAATTTCCGTAATCATGTCCAATACTTGCACCAATTGTAGGAAAATAACTTGCTTTACTTCTTCCGACAGCATAATCCTGCATTTTTACATACTGTTCATATATCTTTATCTGCGGATTATTCTTAATACCTATTTCAACACAATCTTCTACTGATAAAGTTGCGCCTTGAGTTATTTCATCTATAGCAAAAGCCTTAAAAGAACCTGAAAGTATAAATATAAATGCTATTATTATTATTCTTTTCATTGTATTTATTATCTCGAAATTAATTATAAAATATTCAAACTAATTAAGAAATCAGTCAACAATATTATATACTCTATAACGAGATATTATTTTCAAAGTTCAAAGACTTTTTAAATAAATAATATAGATTTTCATAAAAATTTTAATAAATTATACTAAGCCTATTTCTTTAGCCAGTTCTAATGATTCTTTATCAATAGTTACAGGAATTTGTTCAATACCCATATCACGTAAAACAGCAAATCTATGACGTCCATCATAAATATAAGTTTCTATTTCGCCATTATCAAGCTTTTTTAAATAAACTATAGGAGAAAGAATTTCTTGATTTGTTTTTAAAAAAGATTTAAACCTATCATATCTATAACTAGAACCATTTGCACCATTATAACCAATATATAGTTCAGGCATTTTTCTCAATTCAGAATCAAGTTTTTTTGTATTTATCTTCTGCAATAATTTATCACCTGATTTATTATGCGAATTGATAACCATTCTTGCTACAATATTATCCGGATCTAAAGAATCACTTTCCTCAATTCTTTCATGAGTTATCGAAAGTTTTTTCATTAATTTTTCAAATTTAGCATCAAATTGATGAGGCATATGAGCATATATTTTACCGGGATTTGTATAACCGCTTGTTTCAAATGTTATTTCATATTCTTCAATTTTTGGTTGCATTTTTCTACATTTTTTATTATTAAAATCTGCCTGTGAAAGACAAAAAGTACCTTTAAAACCAATTGGGCTAATATTCATATTCACCTTTACCTTTTTATTTTTATAAAAAAGGTAAATATTTAAATTTGCGCTTTTGTAAACTATTGTTTAATTAAAGATTTTCTTTTTTTATACAAAATAACGAAGAACAGAATAATTAAAAGAGTAACAGCAATAATAACAAGCTCGATATACTGTTTTATAGCTTCTCCAAACAACATTAAAACAATACTTACAATAAAAAATCTTAACCCTCTACCAAGAAAACTAGCAAGCATAAACTTCCAGAAATTCATACTTAAAATACCGCTTGCAATTGTAAAGACTTTATAAGGAATTGGTGTAAAAGCAGAGAAAAACACAGCCAAAGTACCATATTTATTATAAAGATTTTCAACAGCTTCAAATTTTTCTTTACCGCCTTTTCTAAATAACCAATTAAAAGCAGGTCTTCCACCCCAATATCCAATACCATAACCAAATGCACCACCAAAAGCAGATGCTATAGTACAAACTAAAGCATACCATAATGATTTTGCAGGGTTTGCTAAATCCATTACAATCAATAAAAAATCAGGAGGAGGGACTAAAAAGAAACTTTCTACAAAAGAATTCAAGACCAATCCCCAAATTCCCATAGATTTAAAAAATTCTGTCATTTGTACAAAAATTTCGTGCATAAAACCTCTCCTCACAAAAATTCTAACACAAAAAAAATAAGCGTTGATTTTACTTGTAAAATATCTTTGAAGAATATAAAATAATAGTTGTAGATAGCTATTATTAAGGATGTGTGAATTATGACTTATTGCGATGAAAAAAATATATCACCGTTTTCAAGTGTTGAAGCAAAAAATATTATTAAAGAAGCACTAAAAGTTTTAGGAAAAAAACACTTTGCTTTTATTGCACACGCAAACAGTTTTCCTGCTGAATCAGGTAAAAATACAGGATTTGGCTCAAGCAATTCAAATGCAGCAAAAAAATTAATGGACTTCTTATCAGGTGTTTTTACAGATGTTCAATTAGGACCATCAGGGAAAACAAAATCTATTGATGCTTCACCATATACCGGTACTATTTTTTCAAACAATCCTTTGTTTATAGACTTAGAACAATTAACAACAGATGAATGGTTTAATATTCTATCCGTTGAAACATATAACAAAATTACTGAAAATAATCCGAATAAAGATACAAATAAAACCGCTTATTCATACATTTTTAATGAACAAGAAAAAGCATTAAAAGAAGCTTTTGAAAACTTCAAAAAATTAGATAACGCAGAATTAAAATCAAAATTTGAAGATTATAAAGAAAAGAATAAATTTTGGCTTGAAAAAGATTCTTTATATGAAGCATTAATCATTGAAAATGGTAATGATTACTGGCCAATGTGGAAATCTGAAACAGATAAATGTTTATTTAACCCTCAAAATGATGAACAAAAAGTTCAATATGAAAAAAGAATAAAAGAATTGGAAGAAAAATATGCTGATGTAATTGAGTATTATTCATTCTGCCAGTTTGTAATATCTGTTCAAAATGAGAAAACAAGAGAATATGCACAATCGAGAGGTCTAAAAATGATAGCAGATCGTCAAGTAGCATTCTCTGACCGTGACAACTGGGCATATCAAGCATATTTCCTAAAAGGATGGTGTTTAGGTTGTCCTCCTGATTATTTTTCAGAAGATGGTCAAGCTTGGGGTTTCCCTGTAATGGATCCTGAAAAATTATTCAATCACGATGGTTCACTTGGTGAAGGCGGATTGTTAATGAAAGAACTTTATAAAAAAATGTTCACAGAAAACCCCGGTGGTGTAAGAATTGACCATATGGTAGGTTTAATTGACCCTTGGGTTTATGTTGCAGGAAGAAAACCGAAAATTGAAGAAGGTGCTGGAAGATTATATTCATCTCCTGAGCATCCTGTTCTTTCAAGATATGCAATTGCAACAATGGACGATTTAAACAATGAAGTTGAAGCTGATAAAGAAGAAAGAATTATAAAACTAACACATGAACAAGTAAGAAAATACGGTCGTTTGGTAGAAAAAATAGTAATAGGAGCTGCTGAAGAAGTAGGTCTTGATAAAGATTCTATTGTTTGTGAAGACCTTGGAACTTTAACAATGCCGGTTGTTAGCGTTATGAAAGAATATGACCTTCAAGGTATGAAATTAATTCAATTTGTGGTACCTGAAAAACCAATGCATCCATATAGATGTAAAAACATTAACGAAAGATGCTGGGCAATGGTAGGCACTCACGATAATGAACCTATTGCAATGTGGGCAAATGCAACAGTACACACAGAAGCAGGATATTTAAACGGTAAGAATCTAGCTGAAGATTTATATCCAGATGCAAATGACGCAGAAAGAGAACAAATTGCAGTAAGATGTTCAAATGATGCTGAGTTCTTAACTCAAAATAAATTAATCGAATTATTTGCTTGTAAGGCAGAAAATATTCAAATATTCTTTACTGATTTCTTAGGTTTATATGATGTGTACAATCGCCCCGGTACATCAGGTGATTCAAATTGGTCATTAAGAATTCCTGATAATTATGAAGAAGTATATTGTAACAACCTAAAATCAGGAAAAGCACTAAATCTGCCTTTAATTTTAAAACTTGCTATTTATGCAAGAGGTAATGAATTTGCTAATGCAAATCAGGAAATAATTAATAAATTAGAAAGTATAATGTAGGGAAAATAATGCACGAGTTAAAAGTAGAAAGTTCATTTTCAGCAGCACATCATCTTTTAAATTATGACGGTGAATGTGAAAATCAACACGGACATAATTGGAAAGTTGAAGTTTATGCAAAAGGGACAGAACTTGATAAATCAAATCTATTAATAGACTTTAAAGTACTAAAAAAAGAACTTAATAGTGTATTAAATTTACTTGACCATAAGGATATAAATACTTTAGATGATTTTCAAAATGTAAGTCCGAGCAGCGAAATACTATCAAAGTATATTT
>DVJT01000207.1 GCA_018716565.1 Candidatus Avigastranaerophilus faecigallinarum
ACAGCTTCAAGAAGTTCTAAAAGCAAAAAATGAGGTAGATAGAATACAAGGCATAATAGATCAAAATAATAAAGAAATAGCTGGTGTTATAAAAACAATGCGTTCTACTACTGATTTCAGGATGATGGATTCATATGATAAATACTTGAAACATCTTTATGAAAAAGGAGAAGAACTTGAAAAACAAAAACAAGCAGCAATAGAAGTTTGGGAAGAAGAAAAAAGGAAGCTTGTTGAACGAGAAAAAGAAGTAAAGGTTCTTGAAAAACATAAGGAAAAAGCATTAGAACAATATAAAGAAGAAGAAAAACAAGCTGAAAATAAATTACTCTCTGAAGTGGCAGTACAAAAATATTTCCAGAAAACAAAAGCAAGAAAAGAAGAAGAAGGCGAAGACGATTAAAAAGGAATAATGATGAAGATAGATACTCAAGCAAAACAAAGTGTTGAAAAAAAAGAAAATTTAGTACAGATGCAGCCTGAAGATGCAGATATCATAGCTTCATCAAATCTTCCGTTTTCTGATGTTTTGATGCAACAGTTAAATGGTATGAATGAAGATTCGGTAAATAGTTCTGACTTGAATTCAATTGGAATTGATTATAATTATGATTCTATTTCTATGAATTTTGAAGATGCTTTGTTCTTTGTTAATTTGACTCAAGAGGGGCAATTTTCTGTTGAAAGTACTCAATCAGGAGAATTTAAGTCTTTATTAAAACTTGATATGGCGCAGAATGTTGTTTCTTCGAAAACTGTAGAAGTTACTAATCAATTAACTTCATTGATAGAAAAGGCTCAAAAGACACAAAAACCTGTAAGAATTTCATTTGATAATGATGTATCCGTAATTTTAAAAATTGATAAGCATGGAAAAGTAACTGCTGAGTTTATCCCTGGAAGTTTAGAAGTTGAAAATTATCTTCGAAATAATATCGCTTCTTTACGTCAAAAATTTGATGAGCAAAATCTGCCTTATAATGATTTATTTTATAGACAAAATAATGGCAGACAAAATAGGAATAAAAATAATAAAGAAAGAGGAGAGCAATAATGCGTGATGCATTTATAAATGCTTTAAACACACAAAAAATAACAAGTGAATGGGTTAGCGATTTATCAGAAAACTTGGTAAACGTATATACGCCAGGATATAGGGAAAAGAAATTTACATTTAAAACATTTCTAGATGGTTCTGTTGCTGAAACAAGATTAAGAAATGTTGGTCAAGGTAAATCATCACCTGGAACATCTGATGAAAATATATATTTGGAAGGTAGCGGTTATTTTGTTTTACGTAACGATAAAGGTAGGATTGTATATACAAGGCTAGGTGAATTTAAATTTGATGGTGAAGGTGTATATAGAAGTCCTGATGGCCAAGCTGTTCAAGGTTATATTCTCAATGATAAAGGTGAGATAATGAATGGTGCAAAACCTGTCGATGCTGATTCATTCGTTGATACCGCATTTGATGGTGGTGCAGCTTCAGTCCCTACAACCAATATTAAACTTTGGATTGATCCAAGTAATGGTAAGTATCTTGGTAAATATGAAGAATTTGAGTTTAAAGATGATGGAATATTATATGGTAAAGCTGACGGTGGAAAAATAATGACTCCATTGTATAAAGTTGCAATAATAAATTTTCATAATCCGCAGATGTTGTATCAAGTAGCAGATGGTCAGTTTATTGAAACAGAAGAATCAGGAAAACCTGTAGTTGGTAGAGGTGAAGTTAGAGGCGGATTAATTGAACTTTCAAATGTTGATTTTGATGCAAATACAGCTTATTATCAACAGGCTCAAATGCAATTAGAACTTGCAAATCAGTTAATAAAGTCTCATAAACAATTGTTGGAAAATGCAATTGAGCTTATGAGCAGTTAATTAATGACAAACGATCTCGGAATGAGAGTAACAATGTCAAAAGCTCTGTTAAAAAGAGCTTTTTTTTTAGCAAATTTTTTTATTTTCTTGTTTTCATATAGCCAAGGAAAATTAAAAATGTCAATATTAATCAATAGTATTTCTTTAATTAATCTGAATAAGCCTACAAAATCAAATAATAAGAAAGTTTTTGATAATTATTCTCAACTAGAAAGACTTTCTGCCGCAAAGATTCCTTCTAGTGCAATAAAATCAAAGTATTTACCCTCTTTTGGAAGTTATAGAAAAGTAGATAATGTTACATTACTAGATAGAGATTCAGGCTTTAATGTTAAAGCTTCTTTGGCTCGCGAAAAAATTGGAGATTTTGTTTCATATAAAGTATTTGTAAATAGACAAGAAGCAGGTTTTATGCACATGAATTGTGCTTCATTATTTCCAGAAGGAGATTATGTTTTAACCCAGCCTAATAATGTTATTCCTGAAATAACGCATTTAAGGTCATTACTTGGAGAAAAGTATGGTGGAATAGGTACAGCTCTTGTTAATGCTGCTGTCAAAGAAAGTAGAAAAAGAGGACATGATGGTTGTCTATTTTTAACTACGGAAAAAGGTTATGCTCGTATATTTTCAAATTATAGAAGTAATGAAAATCCAATTCCTTTTTATTATAAACTCGGCTTTGAAGCAGTAAATCCAAAAGTTCACAATTTAATAAAGGAATGTCTTGCTTCATCCGAGTACAACAAACTACCGGACTCGGCTCTTTTATTATTGACTCCAGAAGCTATTGCGCATAAAAATAAATATTTTTCCAAAAATTATACGTTCTGTTAAAATCCTAAAGATTCACTTGTAAGAATAACTTTGATTCTTTTCGGCGGATTACAAAGTCTTGTTATTACTATATTGGAACAGATAGAATCTTTAGAAGTGCAGTCTTCACATATGCCTGTTGAAAAGCATGGTGTTTGTCTTAGTCCATTACCAGCAACTCTTTGCATATTTGTAGGCGCAGCAGTTTCCCTTGCTCTTTTTATTGCATCTTGAACTGTTAATGCTAATTTGTTCATTCCTGCAATGACTATAACATTTTTAGGACCAAACATTAAAGCAGCTGTTCTATTTCCAATACAATCAATATTTATAAGTTGTCCATCTTCGCTTAGTGCATTTGTGCTCATTAAATAAGTATCACAATGAAGAGCATCTCTAAGCATAGTCATTCTTTCTTCTGTATTTTTAGCAATATCTCTGTTTATTACGTTGTAATTTCCTTTTAAAACATAATCAATTAGACCTATTTCAAGTACAGACATTGAACCTCCCCAAGAAACCGTATCGTTTTCAGGAATCAAACTTATTGCTTTTTTTAGTGCTTCTTCTTTTGTTTCAACATAGTATGCATCAAAAAATCTTTTTTTTAGATTTAAAACAACTTTTTCACCAACTTTTTTATTTCTTTGCATTAAGTATACATTCTGTACCATAATAAAACCTCCCAATATGTGTTATGTTACCACATTCTTCGCTTTTTGTACATTTTATTCTCTTAGTTATATTGATGTTTATAGATTTGATTGTCTTGTATAAAGATGTAAATTATTTTAGAATATTATCTGCATAGAAAAGAATTATATGGAGTAATATATGGATAAATGGGTTTCCTCATTAGAAATTCCTATAAAAGCAAAAAAAGAATTAATTAAATTATTGAATGGAAATAAAAATTTCGTAAATGGTACGCCAACAGCTAAAAATATGTGCTTGGAAACTTTAAGGAAGTATGCATTTCATCAAGAACCATATGCAGTTGTTCTTAGTTGCTCTGATTCTAGGGTTGTTCCTGAAATTATTTTTGATTGTGGTATCGGTGAATTATTTGTTATAAGAGTTGCTGGAATTACTGCAGGACCAAATGTTATAGAAAGTATTGAATATGCTGTTAAAAAATTAAAGTTACCATTGCTTATTTTATTAGGGCATGATGACTGTGGTGTAATGAAATATGCAAAAGATCATTATCCAAATGAAACAGAAGATTTCAAATCGATAATGTCTTGTGTTTATCCCGTTTTGGATAAGAACGAAGATATAACTTGTCATAACTATTTTGCGCAGCAACATACTATATGGGTAGAAAATGTTCTTCTTCAAAAGTCTAAAATAATAAAACAGGCCGTCCAAAATGGCGAATTATACATAGCAAAATGTCATTTTGATCATTCTACAGGCATAGTAAGTTTAATATAATATTTTAACTAATGTAAAAAATTTTTTTTGAATCTTGTTAAAGTAACAAAAAAAAATACGCTTGTAATTAATATCTTTAAGATATTAGAAGGATATAAAATGAAAATAAATAAAGCCGAAATGTGTTTTAGCTCTTATAAGCCTAAATTTAAGAGCATAAGGACTGATAAAAAAACAGTAGAACAATTGAAAACAGGTGAAAAACCAATACTTGAAAATAATAGACAGAATATATATGCTGCGTTAAACAATATTAGTTCTTCTTCAGATAGGACTAGTGTTGAATTTTTATTAGATGTAGCTAAGAATCTTGCATATGGACAAGGTGGTTCAAATTCCGAATTTAAAAAAGTTTTAGATGAAGATGGTCTAACCCCAGGAAATAGAGAAAATACGGACTGGGCAAAAGTTTTAGATGATACTGTTAGAGCGGCTATATCAAATTCAACAGATAACGTTTCTGATTTAGAAGCAGAATACAATGAAATTTTAAATAGTAGAAAAATATTGACTCCTCAGCAAAAAAAAGTAATTGATTTGAGGAAAATATTTACCTCTCAGATTGTAGGAGAAGACTCATTAATAGATTCTGAAACATTGACAAGAACTGCCAGAATTAGAAAAAATCTGGACTATTTTGTTGCATCTTCGGAAATCCCTATATCTCAAAAGCAAGAATGTTTGGAAAAATTTATTTTCTTTATGAGTGATGATTATAAAATTACTCCTCAACTCAAAGATAAAAAACTGCAAGTAATTGATGAAATGCTAAATGATATGATTGTTAAAACACCGCAAGATGATGTCTTGACAATAAAATCAGTAGATCAACGTCAGAGTGGAATGTGTGCAGCTATTTCTATTTGCAGAAAAGCAATGGCATATGAAGACAAATCAAAATATGTTGATTTAATATTGGAAGAATTAAAAGATTCTCCTGTAATGTCTGTTTTTGATGTTACAGAATTGGGATCAGGTAAGAAAGTAGATATACCTAAAACAATAATAGATTATGATACAGCTATTGCAAAAGGTTACAGAATAATAGATGCTTCTGCTCATAATTGGATGCATAATGCTCACGCAAGCGGTGATGGAACAATTCAAACAGAATATTATGTTCCTTTTGATAAAGACAATTTTGGAATATTTGATGATTCAAGTTGGTATTTAGGATTGGATCCAGAGTTTTCTGATGAAAAATCTCTGCTAATGTATGTTATAAAAGAAAAAGAGTTGTTAAAGTCTTGCTATAAAGCAAGAAAGAATATGAGTGATTCATTTAATAATATTGCTACTGTAAAAAAGGAATATTATGAAGAACAAAAAGCAGTTAATGGAAAATTAAATAGTGTTTTTTCTTCTATTTTCCCCCAAAAAACGAGTGATGAGATTTCAAGTTTAATTAAATCTTTAAAAGAATTCTATACGGGAAAAAGTGTAGAACAAGGTTTTAATGTCCCATCAAAATTGTCGGTTGATGCAAAACAGAAAATTATTGCTGACTTCGTTATTTCATCTGTTTCTGATATAACAGATGAGCAAAAAGAAAAAGTTAAGGAAAGTTCTGTTCTTTTATATTCAATGATAGATGAATATAATAAAAGTGAAGTACAACTAAAAAAATTAAAGAGTTTTAGTTCTCCAAGAAGTAAATATCTTTATAATAAAAAACTATATAATGCTGCAGCAGCACATAGAGTTGCTGTAGAAGCAGATGTAAATATGAAAGATGGTATTATCCGTTTTGAGCGTCTATCGGGGTTGCCTCCTCGCGATATACAAGTCGTAAATTATCTAAAATCTTTAAAATTAGGATTTAGTTCTGAAAATTCAAGACAAAGATTTGCAGATGAAAATGGAACGATTCCAAGTCAAGAAAAACTTGAAAAAGAACTTTTGTCAGATACATTGAAGATGGAATCTATTATTCCAAAAGAACTTGATTCAATTACAAATGTTTTTTTCCAAAAGTCAGTAGCAGAACTTGCTGTTTCTATGTTCGAACAGGTATCTCAGGCTATTAGTGCTGGAGATATGCAATCCTTGGAACAAGTAAAGTTAAATATGGGCTTAAAAGGAGATAAACGTGATATTGTTGAAAAACTTAATAAGTGGGTGCAGAAACTTTCTTCAAATCCTTCTGATGAAGAAGTATTGGATGGTATTAGACTTTTAGGATACCAAGATAGAATTCATTTTCTGTCTGTCTTTATTTCAAATTATATGGAATCAATACAATCGGGTATTTCTAAAGAACATTATGATAGATTAGTGAGAGTTTTTGGTGGAGAAGATAAAGTTGGATTGGGAATTTCCTTACAATATCAGAAATTTGGAAGCATAATTAGAGAATATAATTCAATATTGGAAAAATGGCAGATTCCATCTTCAAGAATGCAGATTCTTAAGCAACTTGAAAAACAGCATTTCGTAATAAGCCGTCAAAAACTTGAAACATTAAGAAATCATTTTTCTGCAATTGAAAAATCAATGGTTGCAAATGAAAAAATATCTGACTCAAGGTTAAGACAAAAAGAAAATAATAAACTTTATCAATTCTCAAGTGAGGAAAAAGAAATATTTGATTCTATAGAAAAAACACTTCCTCAAATGAAAAAATATTGCGAAATGGAATATTGTAATTTAAATGATGTTTTGTATGATTCATTAGAAGATTTATACTCTAATATTGGAATGTTGAATGGTCAGTTTTGGGTAAGAGAAGAAGGCTCTTCCGGTTTAGCCGCAAATGAACAAATACGTATTATTGAACAAATGACCGGAAAACCATATCATATGGAAACTGATGCTGTAGAAGCAGCAAAACAAATAAAAAAAGGTGAAGGAAGTGGTATACAGTCTTTAAGTGTTGATGATTCTGATTATGCATTCCATGCTCAATATGTTCCTGCTGTTACAGCTGAAACTTTTATAAATCCAATTACTGGTGAAAAGACTATTCAAGATGTGATGTGGACTGATAATTCTTGGGGAAAAGCCGAAAAAGAATCATTCTGGGATGGGCGTAATGGATTCTTGTATACAGATTATGGTAATGGTTATGGCTGGAAAAACGGATTTATATTGGCTGATGACTTTAAAATTGGTCTTCCAGTAAATGAGCTTTATGGTGCTGTTGGTTTTTCAAAAGAAGATGGTGAAAAGTTTGGATTGTTTACTGATGTAGTTCTTCCCGGAATTCCTATTAATATATATCAAAAGTTGTATAAATTATTCTCATATTTATTTAGTGTTGATGAAGGAAAAAAGCAATATGCATCTTTAGAAAGTGCGATTTTAAATGGGAATAGGATTAAACCGGATGAGCTTGAGGGTTTAGATTCTGTTGCAGAGTTAAAAGTATCAGCTTTATCAAAAAGAGTTGAAAAAGAACTAAACTCTGAAGCTGATTTTAATAGATTGCCTGATGATGATGAGTTAAAATTGTTATTTGAAAAAATATCAGTATATCTGTCTACTGATGATCCGAATTTAAAAGATAATGTATTCTCTGTTGAGAGTATAGATGAGCTAAAAGAATTAAAAGAAGAAATATTTGAAGAACATTTGAATGTTTTTTCTTCAATCATTGGTAAGTCTGATGAAACACTTGAGAAATTATATGATTATTCATTTGATAAATTTGAGGCTTTATTTGATGAAATTGAAGAAAAATATGGAATAAAGTATTCAAAACCAGAGAGAAATACTATTTTATCCGGAATTTTCTTTAATGAAGAAGCTTTATCAGAACACAATGGTACGTTATCCGGTCTTGAAAAATATTTTGAAGGGCAGATTATTAGTAATGCAAGCGCTAATATTAAAAATGAGGAAGCATTACAATTCTTTATTGCTAGTGCAAAAAATATAATCTCTCAAAGTATAGATGAAAGAATCAGAATAAAATCTTTAGATAGTCTGCCAATTGTAAATTCTCCATTAAAAGATGAATTTATAGCTGCTGTTGATAAATATTTAAAGCCTTCTTCTGATGAAGAATTATTAACATTGATTCAGGGGCTACAAATGGCAGATTTTGAAACTGTTAATAAATTTTTTGAAGCTATTGAACCGGAAGATTTGGGGTTAAAAATAAGAAAGCCATATGATTATGTTAAATTGTATTTAGCTGGTGAAACATCTGTAACAAAGGCTTTTAGTGATTTGATTTCATCAAAAGAAATATATTCTAATCTAAATACTTCAGAAGATGAAGGTAGTTCTACTCCTGAAGAATTATATAGAAATCTCTATATAAAGCTTTCAGATATGGATGTACAAAAATATATAAAAGCATTTAAAGCAGAAGCTTTTCAAAAATATAAAGTAAGACAAGCATTCCCAGAACCTATTGTTTTGACTGATAAATCAATTGAAAAGGTTGTAGATGGAATGTATGAATCAATAATAGAACATGTTGACAGCATAGATAGTAGTAAAAATGTTTATGAAATATTGTCAAAATATCTTGATATAAATGAGCAGTTTTTATCAAAGCCTTTGTTTGTGACTTTATTAAGTAGACAAGATGTAATTGTTGATGAAAACAATGTAGATACAGTTAGATCATTTTTGTCTAATATAGTCCAACTAAAAGAATTAACTGAATTGGATCCATTGTTCAAAATGATTAATGAACCTTTAGACAAATTAATCTCCGAAGTAAGTGGGGCAAATAAAAAGTTGGAAGGTAGAGTTATTGCTCCTATTTTAAATGAACTTATTTCAATATTCTCTGATCTTGAATCTACAGGTGTTACACTTGATAGATTTTTGCAATTAAAACAAGAAGAAATATCAACATTAAAATATAATATTCAATTAATGGTTAATTCAAATATTGATCCGAAATATAGAGACGAAGTTATGAAGAAAACATATCATATTATTGATATGTATAGGAAAGGTGCTGATGAAGAATCTTTATTATTGGAAAAAGAAGAATTAACAGATTTAGTTATAAAAAGGCATATTGTAAAAAGTCCTACTGTATTATTAAAAGAATGCGTAAATCTTCTTCAAGCTGGTAAGAAAGATTCAGATGAATATCAGATTCTTCATTCGTATCTTGAAAGTGCTCTTCAAGTTGCGCAGCAAACCAAAATTCAATATAAATTAGTACAAAACCAACATGAAGCAATAAGTTCTAAAACCAAAGACATGTTGCCTATGTTCTATGTGACAATGAAAGATGGCAAAAAAGAAAGTATGGATTCAGAAATTGGTATTTTATATTTAATTGAACAATTAAAGAATACAGGCAATAATTATACTATAATGAATTTGTTTTTAGAACAATCAGGTTTATCAAAGCAAGCATTAAGAGCTATAATTAATAATTTTGAAATAGAAAAAACAAACGAATTATTAGAAGAAAAGTCAGAAGAAATAAAAATAGATTTGGCTGCTTTAGATGAATTGGTTGCATTGTTTAGTAATTATTTTGAAATGAATGGAATAAATTCAAAATCTTTACCTGATGCAGTTAATCATTTTAAAGTTTTTATAAAAAGGAAATTAAAAGGTAAAGAGGATATTTCTGTATTCTCAAAATTTATAAATTATATGGATTCTATACAATATACAAATG
>DVJT01000013.1 GCA_018716565.1 Candidatus Avigastranaerophilus faecigallinarum
CAAATTAAATAAAAACTAATAAGCTATGGTTGCGGAAAGCCAATGTTATTATTTTTTTGTGGTGTTTGCATATTGGGAATTTTATTTGTTTCTGTTCTTTTTCCTGCTTTCTCTGATTTTAACTTTTCTAAATCCAAAGGAACAGTTACTTGAACAGGAATAGATTTGAAATTTTCAGCAAATTGCGTTTTCACATTTGAAGAACCTTCCTTTGAAGACTTATCATCAGATTGTTCTTTATCTTTTCCGAATTTCCAAAACTTTTTTTCTTTTTCTGTTTCAGTATCTTCTCCTTGATTGTCACTTTCCAAATCAACATTCGGATCTATCTTAACTTCATCATATTCAGCATTTAAATTAACTTCAGGATAATCAAACTCAGGACTACCATATTTCTTAGTAGCAACAGTCATCATATCTTTCCATATTCTCGCAGGAGCGCTACCGCCTGTTAATCCAATACTTGTATTATTATCATTACCGATAAATACACCTGTAACTAAATCTGGAGTATACCCAATAAACCAAGCATCCTTGTTTTCATTAGTAGTACCAGTTTTACCACCCATTGGTTTACCAATATTAGCACCTCTACCTGTTCCTGATGTTATTACTTTTCTTAACATAGCAGTCATAATACCAGCGGTATCTCTATCCAAAACTTTTGTAATTTTTGTTCTCTTTGCTTGATATATAACTTTCCCTCTTTGTGTTTCAATTCTTTCTATAGCATATGGTTTTACCTTATATCCGCCATTAGCAAAATTACCGTATACAATAACCATATCATAAAGTTTTACACCGTTTGAACCAAGAGCAATAGTATAATCATGAGTTAAAGGAGTTGTTATACCTAATGACTTAGCCATATCAATAACAGGAGCTATACCAATATCCTTTATAAGTTTAACAGCCACTACATTTGAAGATATAACTAAAGCTTTATACAAAGGCATCTTACCTTTATATTTATTGCCATAGTTTCTCGGACTCCAATCGCCAATCTTAACAGGAGTATCCTCAACAATATCAGTAGGCGTCCATCCTTTATGTATTGCAGCTGCATATACTATCGGCTTAAAGGATGAACCTGGTGGTCTTATAGCTTGAGTAACCCTATCATATTGACTTTGAGTATAATCTTTTCCCCCACAATAGGCGATAATTGCACCGGTCATTGGAGAGAACGAAAACAATGCAGCTTGTTGATTTGGTTTTGTCAAATGCCAAGCATTCATATTTTTGTCTATTGCTTCATTTGCAGCTACTTGTGCATCATAATCCAATGTCGTAATTATTTTATAACCGCCTTGAGAAATTTCAGTTTCATCAAAACCTAATTCTTCAAGTTCTTTTAAGACATAATCAATAAAATAAGGAGCAATATTAGTTCTATGTAAACTTGGCTTTTTATTTAATACAATTTTTTCCTTTAAAGCTGATTCATACTGAGACTTTGTAATAGTTTTCATTATATACATTCTCTTAAGGACTTTATTTCTTCTTTTTTCAGCCAATTTAATATTTTTATAAGGAGAATATACCGACGGTGCCTGAGGAAGACCTGCAATTAATGCACACTCAGCCAATGTTAACTGTGACAATTCTTTATTAAAATAAGTAGAAGCTGCTGCACCTACACCATATGCACCTGAACCTAAGTATACATTATTTAAATACATTTCTAAGATTTTGTCTTTAGAAATAGATTTTTCTATCCTTGCTGCAATTTTTATTTCTTTTACTTTTCTTATAATTGTTTTTTCATTAGAAAGAAATAAAACTCTTGCCAACTGCTGTGTAATAGTACTTGCACCCTGACTTGCTCTTTTATTAACGATATTCACAAGAATAGAACGGGCTATACCAAAAATATCATATCCGTCATGATTATAAAAATTCTTATCTTCAGTAGAGATAATTGCATCTTTCATATACTTTGGTATTTCATCAATTGAAACATGTTCATAATGAAAAGTTTGAAATGTTTTAATTACATGTTCATCAGAAGAAAAGACTTGAGTAACTATATTTCTATTATAATTTTCCAGATTCGGAATAGGCGCCAAATCATTAAGGTACATTTTAACAGCAACATAACCGGCTAACATCACAGCAATACCGATAATAAATATACCTTTTACAAAAGATAAAAATACATTGTTCTTTTTTTTCTTCCTTGGACTCATTTTATTCCTCAGTTTTTTATTATATATTTGTGATTATATTTTACCAAATAAATAAATCTGGAAACTGGATTGTAAACAAATGTCTATAGATTTTATAAAGTCGGTATATTATGAATTTCTATCATACTTTGTAGCAAAGAAAGTAAGATATAAAATAGAAGGTAACTGTAAAAAATGCGGTAAATGCTGTAAAAAAATTCGTGCATACGGATTAAAAAATGAAAGAGAACTAAAATTTATGCAATTTTTTCTCCCACATTACAGACGTTTTTACATATCAAAAACAGACAAAAAAAATAATATAATACTAAGCTGCAAATACCTTC
This sequence comes from Candidatus Avigastranaerophilus faecigallinarum, assembly GCA_018716565.1. Lineage (GTDB taxonomy): Bacteria > Cyanobacteriota > Vampirovibrionia > Gastranaerophilales > Gastranaerophilaceae > Avigastranaerophilus > Avigastranaerophilus faecigallinarum. The sequence goes on from DVJT01000013.1 coordinate 2,516, forward strand.
TTGATAACAGATTATGTTCAGTATACAAAAACAGACCAAATGTATGTAAAAACTATCCTGCAAAATCAATATCATTCAATGCAGAAATGATTGATGGTTGCGGATTTAAAATTTTAAAAAAGAGTTTTAAGGACTATTTATAAAATCAGACCAAACTTTTCTATATTTATCTTCTAAATCACGAGTAAACTCAACTGCACTTTGTCTTAAATCAGAAGCATTAATCTTTTCTCTTAATTCTTTTCTTAATTTTTCAAGTTTAGGCTTATCATTAGCCAAACTTACAGCTTTTTCTATATATTCATCACCATATGAAGCATTCAATTCATCCAATCCAATTATATGATTTATTCTTCCAGCCCCTCTTGATTGCATTCCCTCACCAACCAATGTTATAGTCGGAACACCCATCATCGCTGTTTCAATTGCTATTGACATTCCGCTAAAAGGATACGGATCTAACGAAATATCTGCCAACGAATATGCTTTATAATGCGGACTATAAGTTCTGGAACTAAATATAACTCTATCTAAAGATACTCCTCTTTTTTCAAGTTTTGTTTTAAAATACTTAATCATATTTTTTGAAAGACGAGTTCTATAAATCAATAATTTCGAATCCGGTACTTTTTCAAGCAGTTTTGACCATATAAAGAAATTCGTATCGTTAAATTTTGAAGTACAATTAAAACTACCAAATGTAATATAACCATTAGTCTTAAAAGGAGACTCTTGTATATCAGGCAGATTTTTTTCCGAAAATATTTGATAACCTTTATCCAAATATAAAGGCTTTTCGGTATATAAATATGCTTTATCCTCTGGAATTGTATAACGATCAGTCAATATATAATCAACTTCTTTCATTCCAAGCGTATTCAAATATCCCAAATATGAAATTATTATGGGTGCAGGTTTATATAACATTGCATAGGTTTTTAAATGTGTATATCCTCCTAAATCAACTAATATATCTATTTGCTTATCATATATTAACTTTGCGATTCTCTTTTCATCTGCTTTTGAAATGTCTATCATATCAAAACCAAGATTTCTGATTTTTTCTGTAGTAGAATCATTTTTCTCAGAACCATTAAAAATAAAGAAATTAAAATCTTCTTTATTATGGTTTTCCCATATTGGTAATATATAATTCATCATTGTGTGAGCATGACAATCTGACGAGAAATAACCAATATTTAATTTTTTATTAGGATTTTTCTTTTTATCTTCATGATTATATTTAACTATATTCTTAAATAAATTATTCTTGAGTTGTTCCACCTCATATTCAGATTCATCTTTTATATCTTGCTGTTCATAAAATGATGACTTTGTCATAGCAAAAAGCTTACAAGCAGAATCATATTTATTTAATTCAATATTTAATGCTTTATTATGATAATCAATACTTTTATCTGTATCAATATAATAATAAGAATGTGCTAAACGAGAAAAAACACTAACTTGACCCTGTGGAAATAATTTTAAATATTCTTCATAATAATATGTAGCTTTATCTTTATCATCTAATTTATAATAAGCATTTGCAAGCCTTATATATAATCCGGCAATAGAATTGAAATCAATATTCTTTGACATTATAAGAGCAGTCTTATAAAGTTTAATTGCTTCAACTATTTCGTTTTTATCATATAAAGCTTGTCCTTCATTAACAAGTTCTTGAAATGATGTCTTTTTTGCTTCGTTTACCAATTTATTTTCCTTTTACTTTGAACTTTAATTATATTCTTCTTCTTGCTTTAATTTTCTATTCATTAACTTATTCAAGACTTCATCAGGTGTAATATCAGTATAAACAGCTTCATATATTGCTGATGATACAGGTACTTCAACACCAAGTTTTTGAGCCAATTCACAAAGAGCTTTTGATGTTTTTACACCTTCTGCGACAGAACCTAATTCACTTAAAATATCGTCTATCTTTTTCCCTTTACCCAACATTGAACCAACAGTGAAATTTCTACTAAAAGGACTTGAACACGTAGCAATCAAATCACCCATGCCTGACAAACCATATAAAGTAGAAGGTTTAGCACCAAGTGCAACACTAACTCTAACAATTTCAGCCATACCTCTTGTTAAGAGGGAACCTCTGCAATTATCACCTAATTTCATCGCATCAGCAAAACCTGAAGCTATAGCAATTACGTTTTTTAGACTGCCTCCAAGTTCAACTCCTATAACATCAGAGTTTGTATATAATCTAAACTTTGATGGAACACTGCAATGTTTTTGTACAAACTCTGCTGCTTTAATATCATCACTTGCAACAGAAGCAGCCGTCGGACATCCATTTAATATTTCTTTTGCCAAGGTTGGACCGGATAAAATAACCAATTTTGAATCCGGTAGTTCATCCTTTATAACCTCAGACATTCTTTTTAAAGATGGTAACTCCAAACCTTTTGAAAGATTAACTAAAATTTGGTTATCTTTTAATCCTATTTTTTTTAATTGTTGGCAAACAGGACGAATACCGGATGTTGCAACAACTAGAAAGATTATTTCTGCACCATCCACAGCTTTTTGTAAATCGTCGGTAATTTCAACCTTCTTATCCAATTGAACAGTTAAAGGTTTTGTTGCTCTTTTATAATCTTTTAACTCGTCTGATAAATCCTGACTTCTACCCCATACGCATATTTCATCAAAATTATTATTCAGAAGCCAAGCAATTGTTAATCCCCAACATCCGGGTCCTAAGACAGTTAACTTCATATATACCTCCGATTATATCTATAAACTATATTTTATTATACACTACACTTAAGCAAAAACTTTTCTTGCTTCTTCTCTATCATCAAAATGAATAGTTTCATTTTTTAAAATTTGGTAATCTTCGTGTCCTTTACCTGCAATAACAATTACATCTTCCGGATTTGAAATAGACTTTAAAAATTTAATTGCAAGACCTCTATCAGGTTCAACAAATATTCTTTGAGTGTCTACAGTTCTAATTCCTGTCATTATGTCCGAGATTATCAATTGTGGATCTTCACTTCTTGGATTATCTGATGTAACAACAACTTTATCTGATAATTCATCTGCAATTTTACCCATTTTAGGTCTTTTTGTAGTATCTCTGTCACCACCACAACCAAACAAACAAATTAATTTAGATGTTTTTGGTGTAAGTTCTCTTGCCGCTTTCAATACATTTTCCAACCCATCAGGAGTATGTGCATAATCAACAATAACTAATGGTTTTTTACTAACAATCTCAAATCTGCCAGCTACACTTTTTGTATTTTCCAACGCATTTATTATAATCTTATAATCTATTCCCATTGCGATTGCAGCTGTAAATGCAGCTAAAGCATTATATACACTGAACATACCATTTAAATGCAAGTTCATTTTTTCTTTTTTATCTTCAAATACAACCGTTAATTTTGCACCATCTACAGAAAAATCAATATTTTCAGCTCTTACGTCAGCATCTTTTTTTACTCCGTAAGTTAATAGTTTTACATTTTTAGGAACTACTGCAATAAAATCGGAAGCATATTCATCATCAGCATTTATAACTGCAAATGCACCATCTTTTAAATTTTCAAATAAAATTGCTTTAGCTTTAAAATAATTCTTCATTGTTATATGGTAATCCAAATGATCCTGAGTTAAATTAGTAAATACGGCCCCATCAAAATCACAACAACCTACTCTTTTTTGTTCCAAAGAATGCGAACTTACTTCCATTACAACATTCTTTATTCCCTTATCTGCCATTAAACGTAAATCTCGTTGTAATTCAGGCGGCTGAGGTGTTGTATGTTTTGCCTCTTTATAATCATCTGAACTTGAGAGTTTATAACCTAAAGTACCAATCAATGCACACTTTTCGTTATTTTCCTCTATTATTCTCTGTATCAAATGTGTTACTGTTGTCTTACCGTTTGTACCTGTAACACCAATTAAATTTATTTCCTTTGAAGGTTCATTATAAAATGCAGCGGCAATCTGAGCCATTGTCCTTTTAGTATCAGAAACTATAATTTGTGGAACATCAATATCAAGTTCTTCTTCACAAAATAGAGCTAATGCGCCTTTTTCAACTGCTGCTTTTGCATATTTATGCCCATCTGATACTTCGCCCTTTATACAAATAAACAAATCTCTGGCTTTTGTTAAAAGTGAATTATATGAAAGTCCTTCTATTTCTACATCTTCAAAATTTTTTGTTTTATATTCATCAAGAAGTCTTATTACTTTACTTAACAACATATCCTAATACCTCATCTATTCTTGTGTAACTTTTTTATCGGGAGTAATATTCAAAATTCTTGCACATTGATTAGCAACTTCTTTAAATATAGGAGCAGCAACCGTATTACCCCAAACCGGACCACCGGCACTGGCAGAATCCACTACTACATATATCAAAATCTGGGGATTGCTTGCAGGTAGATATCCTATAACCGAAGCATATAAAGCATTTGAATACCCTTTTTTATTTTCCATAGGTTTTTTAGAAGTCCCTGTTTTACCTGCAACCGTATATTTTTCTAAGTTAATATGTGATTTAGAATTGGCTACACTTTGAGCTAAAAGCTGTGTAACAATCCTTGCAGTTTCAGGACTAATAGCCTGAACCCTCTCAATCTTTTCAGCTTCTTCTTCCGGTGAATATTTTATCACATGCGGAGTAACTCTAACCCCATCATTAGCTAAAGCACTTACAGCACTAACCATTTGCATTGCAGTAACAGAGGCGCCATAGCCATAGCCCATACTCGCTTGTCTTGATTTATCCCATTTAAAAGGCTTTGGTAATAAACCGGATGATTCACCATTTAAATCTATCCCGCTTTTTTTACCAATGCCCAACTTTGATAAAACAGTATAAAATTCACCTGGAGTCATCATTAAAGCTATATTTGCGCTACCAACATTACTTGAGTGTTCTAATAAATAAACCAAACTAATCATACCGGGATTTGGATGTTTATTGTAATCATAATTTTGTATAGTCCAATTTCCAAGCTTCATCTTTCCTGTATCTAATATTTTAGACCAGGGTTTAATTCTTCCGGTTTCAATTCCGGCTGCGACAGTTAATGTTTTAAATGTAGAACCTGGAGGATATACATCAGATAATGTCCAATTTTTCAAAGTTATAGCAGAAGTCTTTTTATAATTGTTAGGATTATATCTCGGATAAACAGCATAACCTAAAATTTCACCATTTTTAGGATTCATAACAATAACAGAACCACGTGATGCTTTTTTCTCATTTATCATATTTAAAAGCTCACGTTCACATACATGTTGAATTGCAGAATCAATTGTAAGAGTTACAGTTTCTCCAATTTGAGGAGTCGAAGCTAAAACAGGATCTGTATCTGTATCGTAAATAATATCACCACGTGGAGTTCTTTGAACCTTGATATTATTATCAACCTTTTCAAGTTTATCCTTTGCTGTCAATTCAACACCAGATGCAGTATCTGCATCGGGATTATAATATCCTATAATATGAGCAGCAAGTTCATCTTGAGGATATACTCTTTCATTTTTTTTATCTAAACTTATTTCTCTTAAACCGAGTTTTTTTATTTTTTCAGCAGTTTGCCTATCAACATCCTTCTTTAAAAGAATAACTGTCGAACCCCTTTTAATACAATTAACTATAGAATTCCTATCCATATTTAAATATGGCGACAATTTTTCTGCCAACTCTTCCGGAGTATTATCAAAATACTCTCTATGCGCATAAACATTATAAGAACTTTGATCAGTAGCTAACCTAACTCCATTTCTATCAACTATTTGCCCTCTCATTATAAAACTTTTACTATATCTTTGACTGTTTGCTTGAGCCTTATAATGCCTTATATCAACAATTTGCAACAAAAACAGGTATATAACAGATATTAAAAAAAATAACAGTAAAAAAACATGAGCTATCTTTATTCTCACTTCTACTTGTTTTATTGTGTCCTT
>DVJT01000014.1 GCA_018716565.1 Candidatus Avigastranaerophilus faecigallinarum
GTTGCTCTGATTTATATATTCTTCCGATTAACAGAAATGAAGATGGACTTTTTATTGTATCTGAGGTTATTAAATTAAATTATTCTCATAAAAAAATATATTTAGAACTTATCAAAAAGATAGGAGAAGAATTACAGGCGGAATCATTTTCTTTAGCAGATAATCTTTCAAATGATATTGTTGAAGTTGAAGAAAATCGCGTGAACAAGAATTTAGTTAAAAATAAAGAGTCAATAACCTCTAATCCAGAAAGTATTCAAGATGAATTTGCTCTAGATATTGCTGTTAATAATAATGAAGTAATCAACGAATTAAAAAAAGAAAACTCTGAAGTTATTCTAACACAAGAGGAAAATTTTCTTGATAAAGAAAATGATAATATATCAAATGAATCTATTGAATTAATTGACAATACTAATGATGATATTAATTTAGAATTATTAAATGGACAAGTTTTTGATAAAGAAGATAATATAGATGAAAATAACTCGGAGGTGAATTCTTCCGAAGATAATAACTTCTCTATAAAGAAAGTTAATAAATATAAAATTTTGAGAGAAAAAATCAGAAGCAAACGTAATGAATGATTTTATTAACAAAAATCCTTCAAAAAATATAGCTTATTTTTACATAAATATAGTTGACAAAAAATGCATGAAATAAGATTTTTGATGCTGTTATTGATCTAAAGATTTAGTCCATAATATAGATCTTTTTATATAGAGAAATTCATCGTTTTATGGATGAGCCACCATGCTTATACATGTATATTAATAGTATAAACGACGTATTTACAGGGAGTTCAGGTGTGTATATGAGAAGAGCTATGGATTTTAACAAGAAGACAAAAATTATTTTGGTAGATGACAACTTTGATCATTTATTAGGTATAAGAGAATTAATTAATCTTGAAACAAATTTTGGAGTTATAGCTACTGCTACAAATGCAAATATTGCAATAAATTTAGTGAAAAAATATCAGCCGGATGTTGTTTTGATGGATATAAATATGCCAGAGAAAGATGGCTTAACGGCAATAAGTGAAATCGAAAGATTGGGATTAGGGGTAAAAATCATCGCGTTAACAGGATATGATGATCCTGATTTGATTTTTAGAGCAATGAAGATAGGCGCAAAAGGTTATATCTTAAAAACAATGGCTTCAGCGCAATTGATTTATGCTATAGAAGAAGTTGTTCAAGGAAAAATTTATTTGCCTTCTGGTCTATCTTCAAGATTTTTTGATTACTTCCAAAAAACATTTAAAGAAGAATCTAATAACTCTGTTAATGAAGAAAACTTGCTTCAATATTTAACTCAAAGAGAAGAAGAAGTATTAGAGTTATTGACTCAAGGTGTAACTTATAAAGGTGTTGCACAACAATTATTTATTAGTGAAACAACAGTTAAAACTCACGTAAATAATATATTCCAAAAATTGCAAGTTAATGATAGAACACAAGCTGTTTTATATGCAATAAATAATGGATTTTTGAATAGAAAAAAATTGAAAATTGCTATATAATTAGCTTATGAAAAATAAATACAACACACTTCACAAATATATATATGAACATTCTGTAAAAGAATATAGAAAAGAGACCATTAATGGTCTCTTTCGTTCGATTTTGCAACCGTTGATTTCAAATCAAAAAATAGAATCTTGTATTTTAATGAGGTTGAATGATTTTGATGATAAAGCTGCAATTCTGAAAAGATTGGATTTTTCTGGGGCAAATATATTATACTATAGTGATAATTTACAAGAGTTAAAATATATAAATCAAGAAGTTCAGGAAATATGGGGTGACACCGAATTTCTTGTTGTATTATCTCAAAGATATTCTGCTGCTTTGCTTTGGGATTATACACTTTCTGAAGTTCGTTCTTATTCTCCTTTATGTATGTTGTATAATTCTAAAATTATCACAGATATATCAAAAAAAATTCTTGAAAATTCTAAATATGATTATAAAGATTTATTGCTTAAATATGCACCCGATAGGCGTGAAAATATAGTTCTTAATCAATCAATAGGTGCGATTGTTTCTCTTTTAAATGAAAAAAATGAAGATATTATTTTTGGAGAGAAGGAAAAAGAAAATTTAGTGCCTGCCGATGATATAGTTAAAACTGCTGAAATAGTTTCCAATAATGCAAGATTTATTTCCCATGAAATTAAAAATAATCTTTCTATTATAAATTTATATTCAAAAATTTTAGAAAAAAGAATTGAGAATATAAAAGAATCAGAAGAAATAATGCAGTCTTTAAATAATGCAATTAGAAATATAACAACAGCATCTGAAAATGTTTCATCCTTGATTTCTGACTTAAGATGTTTAGCATCTCCGTATAAAACGGAAATAAGTGTTAAGAAAATCATTTTGAATACAATTTCAATGTGCCAAGAAAAGGCGAATAATGCTGGTGTTGATATTGTTGTTGATGATTTTGAAGATTTTATAACTACAACAGATAAAACAAAACTTCAATGTGCATTAATTAATTTGATTTACAATGCTATTGAAGCATGTCGAAAATCATGCATAGTAAATATAGGTTGTCGAATAAAAAAAGATATCATCATAATTAGTGTTAAAAACAATGGAGAAATGATTTTGCCTGAAAATCAATCAAAAATTTTTGAAAAGGACTATACAACAAAGGAAAAAGGTAATGGTCTTGGTCTTGCTATATGTAAAGAACAAATGAATTTGGTTGGGGCTGATATAAAATTGATTCATTCAAATAAAAATGAAACTCTTTTTCAAATTGTATTGAAAAGGTAGTATAATCTTTTTGTTATTAAT
>DVJT01000015.1 GCA_018716565.1 Candidatus Avigastranaerophilus faecigallinarum
AACAAAAAGCGATCGCTTCAAACCAAAGAGTTCAAAAAGATCGCTATCGCTTCAATTCATAAGATAATCATAGCTATTTATGCTCTGATTATCAATGATCAACCATATGATTACAACGTAGCCACACATAATCAAAAAGACTTTAGCCGTAATTAATTGATCAAGTACATTATAACGCTAAGCCCAAAAATCAGATATGGATCTGGGCTTATTTGTCGTGTCTAACTAAAAAAATAAATCGACACTAAAAGATGTTTAAGTTGAAATTTAAACAAAAAATGAAGCCAAACTTCTTATTATGCTTGACTTTACGTAGAAAATGCCTAATGTTTGATATCTGAATGGTACTTTAAAATATAATCTTCCCATATAAAAAGTAGTTTTTAGATTAAGTGAACCCATACCATACTTAGGGGCAATACATACTATCGCAATAATAAATGCCATAAAGAAATCAAGTAAAACTCCCACCTCAACTACAGCAGTTTTCAACCATAATATAGTGATTTTACTTAAAGGGATGTTTTTAATAACTGTATGGTACTTTTTATCTCCGGGAAAAATATCAGCTGTGTAAAAAATGACGATTATTATAAGAATTAAAGTTGTCCATCCTGATAAAGAATTTTGTACTCGCTGTAACGCTGTTCTTTCTTCTAACACATTTTTATTTAAACTAGCACCACTAGCCAAAAGGGCATTATAAAAATAATAAGTGCGTTGATATCCAAAATGTCCATTTTCTTTATAAATTCCGTTATGACCATATTCTGCTGGATACATGAAATTTTGATTTTCTTTCACAAAAATCAAATTATCAACATATTTGTACCATTTACTAGAATACAATGCATATGTTCTCCAATCTTTTCTTTTTAAGGCAGCTAATCTTTCTTTATCATATTTAAGTATCGTAGGATAAGTTTCCATAGCATTTTTTGCACCTTGACTAGGAATAACAGTTAGATTAGGTTTATTTGCTTGTTCATATTCTTTTTTAGCAACTTTAAGAAAAGCAATATCATCTTTGTATTCTCTTTTAATAGCATAATGATCAACACTGTTAATAACATGGTGATTAGGAACACTTACTAGTCCAAAATATACGGATAACAATGCGGTGACTATATATAAGCCAATATTTTTAGGATTTGTAAAGAATGTTTTTAATTGAAAGAGAAAATAATGCCATCTCATTACACATTCCTCCCTTTATCGACTAAACGCTGGAAACAGAATATTAAGATTAATGACCATATTATTAATACACCGATTCCTACACCACAATTTATAAAAGACAATTTAGTTACATTAGCTACTGTGCCGTTAAATACTTTAGTAATATTTAAATATGGCGAAGGAAGCCATAATAAATATTTATTCATGCTTGCTGGAAGAAATGAGATTATATAAATGAACATCCCTATCAAAATACTCAAATAGACATTTTTAGTCATTTGATTAAGTACTAACATTAAAGCTGTGGTAAAACTCACTATCACAATGCTATAAAATAAAAATACCAAACAATATAGCCATAAAGGAATAGCTGTAATTTTAGTAAGATAAAAAACATCAGGATATCTTAAATTAGAAAATCCATTACGAATACCAGCAAATAAATAAGCACCAACTATACCTATAAATAAAGGAATAGTCGTTAGGACTGAATTAATATTAATTTTACCTATTATTTCATTCTCAATTCGATACGGAATATTCTTTAAAACGGTTGGATGATTTAATTTAAGCATCCATATATCGCTTGAAATGAAAAGCACGTAAAGAAAAATAAAAGAGCCAACTAACGACAAAATATAAATTAAATATGTTGATGATAATTTTGAATTCATTACTATTGGAATATGATGCCTGTAAAGATATTTATATGAAACTAGGCGTTGATATAGTTCATATTTTGCTGGAATATTAAGCGTCTTTGCACCTTTATAGTTATTCTTATAACCAGCAAGCATTGCTTTAATTAAATTCTCTGATCCCTTTAGATAAGATTGTGGATCATTAAATACTTCACCATTTTGTAAATCAGCAATGTATGCTGATTGCCTATTCAAATTATCATAAGTCTGTTTATAGTCTTTTTTACGAAGAGAACTTCCATCAAAATAATCGGTATTTACTTGTACTGATTCTGCATAGTCACGCCATTGACGAATGCCATCTCCAATTTTTTGAGACTCAACCACAAATAAGAAAAAAATCATAAAAATTATTAGTAAGCAAACTAAAAGAAAATTCTTTTTAGATTTTATTGCGATCTTGAAGTTAGCTTTAAAATAATTTTGATTCATGATGATCACCTTTTAATATAAAAATAACCAATCAGTTTGCCATTTTACATTATGAATTATTGCATTCAGTACCAAACTAACTCCCAATTCACCTTCCAAAATTCCCATTTCATACCTACAATTACTATCATGAAGATCCATAGAAACATCCGAAAATAAATATTTTTTATTCCAATTGATATGATTTAATAAAAATACCAACATATCATTCATATAATAACTAAATGTTTCCTCTTGTGTTTCATGAAATAATATATAAGAATTATATATTGCATTAGTCAATCCATGACACAATATTAGTGAATTAGGCCTAATATCCGTTTCCCATTTTCTTAACACAAAATCAAATTCTTGTTGTAATTTTTTAATTAATAAAACATCATCTATACTCCTGGCAGCCTTAATCATGGCTCTCAATATTCCTAAAGATCCAAAGCACCAGCCCCCATTCAATGAGGATTTATATGTCTTTTTATTTTTTCGTACCGTAACACATTCAGGATATAGTGTTTTATTATTTCTAAAATTAAGAAACACGCTTAGTATATTTTCAATGTCATTAAGTTAAGACATTGACAATTAAGGGTGCTTTTTTAGAGATCGAATCATTTGGATTCGATCTCTTTTTTTGTATAAAATAAAGGCGAAAAGACCTGCCTTTTCGCCTATCTTATATATTTTA
>DVJT01000016.1 GCA_018716565.1 Candidatus Avigastranaerophilus faecigallinarum
GGATATTGAACCACTTCTTATGGCTGTTTATGAACTGTTGCAGGAAAGCGGAATTTTTGTCTTTGCAACGCAACACCCTTGTTTTGTCACGTTGACTGAAAAATATATGACACCGCACAGTTACTATGATAGTTTGCTTGGTACAACTTTTTTGAGTGATTTAGTCGGAAGTGAATCAAATATCGGTTGGGCATGTTCGCCCAACGACACTAAATATTAGCCGTCGGAAGTTGTTTGATTATACCAAAATCAAACTGGACGAAAACGGACTTTATTAGGACATAAAGTTACAAAGAACATTTTGAAATTAGGTTGAAACTAAACAAAAATCAAAGTTTTATCGTTGGGCTGAAAGCCCAACCTACAGACTACAAATAAATTTTAAAAAAGTGACAAAAAGAATTGAGAAAAATTTGTTCATTTATTTAATATTTTAAATTTATGTTGCCCAAAATAATCAAACCATCTGTAACAAGAAATCAAACCATGTGTTCTTTTACAATTTGTACGGCTAGATAGACTATTTTGGTAAAGCAGGCTTTGTGTGGGCGTTTTCGGGTCGGAAAAATTAAGTGTTCCAAAAAAATCAAAACGGAAAACCGGACTTTTTCTGGACTGTACGGATAATTTGATTATTTCGGAATAGTCCAGTTCCGCAAATTTTCACAAAAATATCATAAGGTTTGAGAATTTGAAACAAGGTCGGGAAAATTTTTCCGACCTTGGGTTGAGCAACTTCATTAGTATAAAATTTTAATTATTGCCTATAAAATCAAGCGTTTCTCCATCATCAGGGATTAATAGATTACCAATATTATTTTTAGTTTTAAATTCTTTTAAATCATCCCTTGTAACAGAAAGATGGCTGACTGTATCTAAATGACTTGCAATTACTTTTGCGCCAGGTGCGGCATCCAAAACATTTTTTACATCTTCAATATTCATAATTATGCGTTCTCCGTTCAAAAGAGTTGCCGCACAGGCATTTACTACTATAACTTCAGGCTTGTATTTGCCTAAGACATCTTTTACTTCCTCACACCAAATTGTATCGCCTGCAATATACAATGTTTTTTCATTATTTGATTTAAAAACAACACCCATTGCATCATAAGGCAAGCCAACAGAATCGCATAACGGTTTTATTATCTCTCTTCTGCCATGTTGGGTTCCTGTTTTGTATATGGTTATACCGTTATATTCAGTTCCTGATTCTTGTATAATCTCAACATTTTTAAAACCCTTTGCGATAACGTAGTCTTTATCAATATTAGACTGTACAAAAACTTTTATATTTTTATCCAGAGCTTTTTCTGCAAATTCATCCCAGTGGTCAGGGTGGATATGAGTGATAATAACAGCATCAACATCAACAATTTTTTCAATTCCAAAAGGTAATTCCACTCTCGGCTGACGAATTTGTGAGTTTATGGCGCTATCAAACCCGGGCATATAATCTTTGGGCATAAGCCATGGGTCAATTAAAAATTTTTTATTATTATATTCCACTATAATTGTTGCACTTCTTACCTGTGTAATTTTCATTTAGATTTCCTCCTTTAATAAAGCAATTTTATACATTTATTATCATTTTGACAAGAATGCACTTTTTTGTATAATACTTACCAAAAAGTAAATTAGGGACTTTAATTATGACTAAGCATAAGAAAGATGAATATAAATGTCCGCTTGAGGCAACAATGGATATAATCGGAGGGAAATACAAAGGAGTTATAATCGGACACCTTATAAATAAAACATTGAGATATAATGAGCTACAAAAATTGATTTCACACGCAACGCCCAAAATGCTTATCCAACAGTTAAAAGAACTTGAGGCAGACGGAATAATTAAACGGAAACTTTATCCGGTAGTACCGCCAAAGACTGAATATTCTCTCACTAAAAGAGGTGAAACACTTATTCCTGCGATTATTGAGTTAAACAAGTGGGGAATGAATTATTTAAAAGAAGAAAATATCCCCTGCGCCTACAAGGGTGATATGGATTAATGCATAATCAATTATAAAAAGACCACTTGACAAATATACTCCCATAGGGTATCATGTATATGTAGTTAGATACCCTCTATGGGTATAAAAGTAAAAAAGGAGGCCAATATGGCTAAATGTTCAAATCCACATTGCAAATGCATTAATTGCAAATGCGGTGACAATTGTACTTGCACCGAAGACAAATGTAATTGTCCGCCTGAGTGCAATGAACCTCCTAAAAAATAGAATATTATTTTAGGATTAAGGAGCGGCCATGCTGCTCCTTTTTGTGTATAATGAAAGTATGAAAAAAGAGTCTACAAACGATATGAACATAAAAAAATCAGAAAATCCGAGCCATAAACATGAGATACCTCGCCTAAACAGGGCAATAGGTCAGTTGGAAGGTATCAAAAAAATGATTGAAGAACAACGATATTGTCCGGATATTATTGTGCAGCTCAAGGCTGTGCGTTCGGCAATAAAACATATTGAAAGCAATATATTGAAAACACATCTTGAAGAATGTGTTGCTAAGTCTTTTTCTGATTCTGAAATTGCAAAAGAAAAAATTATGGAAATAAAAACCCTGCTTGATAAAATGCAGAGTTAACTTATATATTTTAATTTGTTTTTATGATAGTAACTTTATATTCTTAAAATTGCAAATTTGCTCATTTATTTAATATTTCAAATTTTATGTTGCCCAAAATAATCAAACCATCTGTAACAAATAATCAAACCAAGTGTTCTTTTACAAGAGTTATTTGTGCATATATATTGTTGCAAAGATGCACAAGGAATTAAAAATTTACTAAAAGTTTTTCAATTTAAAATAAAAATTTTCTTCAGTTAAAGGGAAATGGAATTCAAATCTTATAGATAATAAAGCAGTTATCAACCACTTTGCATCTTTAAACAATTAGACATAATGGCTACGTTGCCTAATATGTCCCTCAAAAGTTCATCTCGAATGAATTTGAGTTGTTTTGCAAAAAATATTCACCATATTCCTTCTTACAAAACTTTTTCTGAAAATTTATGAAACAGCCGATGAGAAATTTATCTGTAAAGATTACCAGAATTCATAATTTAATAAACATCTTGTTGCAGTAATATAAAACCACATATTTCATCAAACAATGATACATCTGAAGAATTTATGAAAAATAACAGTATTAGTAATTAATTTTATAGGAGAAAATTATGAACATGTTTTGTTTCCAATGTGAGCAAACTGCGCAGGGAAAAGGTTGCACTTTACAGGGGGTATGTGGGAAAAAGGCTAATACATCAAATCTGCAAGATGAACTTACAAGTAAATTGATAGAGCTTGCAAACTGTGGTGAAAAAAATGAAATTAATACAGAACTTATAATAGATGGTTTATTTACAACAATAACAAATGTCAATTTTGATGATAAATCTATCAAAAAATTTATAAAAAAAGTTCAAAGAAACATTAAATGTGATACAAATTTTGATATAAAAACTGTTTGGGATTGTAATGAAGATACCAGAAGTTTAAAATCATTAATATTGTTTGGTTTAAAAGGAATGGCTGCTTATGCACATCACTCAAGAGTTTTAGGTTATAAAGATAATGATATTGACAATTTCTTTTATGAAGCATTACAGGAAATTTCAAAAAATTTACCAACATATGAACTGTTAAATTTAGTTTTGAAAACCGGGGAAATAAATTTAAAATACATGCAACTTTTAGATAAGGCAAATACAGAAACTTATGGAATTCCTGAACCTAGAAAAGTTACAACAAACATTGAAAAAGGACCTTTTATTATTGTAACAGGTCATGATTTGAGAGATTTAAGCTTACTTCTTGAACAAACAAAAGATAAAGGTATAAATATTTATACACACGGTGAAATGCTCCCTTGCCATGCTTATCCTAAATTAAATAAATATTCTCATTTAAAAGGTAATTTTGGAACAGCATGGCAAAATCAACAAAAAGAATTTGATAATGTTCCTGCTGCAATTTTATTTACAACAAATTGTATTATGCCAGTAAAAGACAGTTACAAAGATAGAGTTTTCACAACCTCAGTTGTTGAATATCCAGATATGGTTCATATTGATGAGAATAAGGATTTTACCCCAGTAATAGAGAAATCAATTGAACTTGGCGGTTATAAAGAAGATAAAAAAATGACAGGTATCAATGGCGGTGATACATTAACTGTTGGATTTGGACATAAAACTGTTCTATCTGTTGTAGACAAAGTTATAGATGCTATAAAATCTGGCGATGTAAAACATATTTTCTTGGTTGGCGGATGTGATGGAGCAAGACCTGGAAGAAACTATTATACTGATTTTGTAAAAAAAGCGCCTAAAAATACTATAATCCTAACCTTAGCTTGCGGTAAATACAGATTTAATGATATGGATTTAGGAGAAATAAATGGAATTCCTAGATTATTAGATATGGGTCAGTGTAATGATGCTTATTCTGCTATAAAAGTTGCAGTAGAAATATCTAAAGTACTCAATTGTAGTATAAATGACTTACCATTATCATTTGTTCTTTCTTGGTATGAGCAAAAAGCAGTTTGTATTTTATTGACACTTTTATATTTGGGTATTGAAAATATAAAGCTTGGTCCGACATTACCTGCATTTTTGTCTTCAAATATTTTAAATATATTAGTCGATAAATATAAAATAAAACAAATTAAAACACCAGAAGAAGATCTTAAGGAACTTTTAAGCAGATAATAAAGATAATTAATTAAAAAGATATGGAATATTTTCATAAAATTAATAAAAACTATTATTTAAATGAGAGTAGATTTCTTTAACTCTGCTTTCATTTTAATCTGGAATAGATAGAAATCATGGTTATGATGAACGAGATGAAGTTACTCAAAATATAGAAAATTTGTAGATGTTAAAGTACATAATAAAAATCAAATTTACAAGATGTGAAATAATTTGCAGAATTATTTAATGCTATTCATTTAGATTATTGTCCTTAAAAAATCAATTATACTTAATATTTTTTTTACATATTAAAAATTTCAAAATATAAAAATTCTAAAAATAATTTTTGAACGCAATTATTTTTTTTATAAGTTTTATTCAAGTATGAATATTTCATCACTCAATCAAATAATATATAATTATCAGAATAAAACTTTTTATAATGGAAAAATAAATAACTTAAAACAAACAAATCAAATAGCATTTCAAGGTCCATTATCTAAAGATATATTTTTAAAAAATGAATCTAAACAAATAAGAAAAGATGAAAATCCTTCGGATATATTTTTCACAAACATGCAAAACTATGGAAAAAATTATGAATGGGCAAATAAAATGCTTAAACTTTCTATAGATATAGCATCAGATATCAAACACAAAAAAACATTCAAACAAATTATTGAAAAACTACAACAAGGCATATCTTCAATATACCAAAATGATAGTTTTGGACGATATAAAAATTTTCCATCTGAATTTTACATAATTGAAGATGAACCAAAAAGAGGCATAGAATATTTAAAACGCTATTTAAAAAAAATAGATTCAACTAGGACCAATTGTTACAGTCCAGAATCAAATTCAGAATATAAAAATGCAAATACATGCAGAATTGTAAAATATAAAAAAGACAATGACGCAAATGCTATTATTATTGAGTATGGAATTTTTAGGGACAGGCTAACAAATAAACCAATAGGAAATATGTCCTCAAATCTTGAATTAGCTGAAAAAGAATATAATAAGTTATTACAAATACCAAAACCATCTTTAAAACAGATCAATAAATCTTGTGCAATAATTCATTGGCTAATTGCACAAGAATCACCTTGGCAACGAGGTAGTGATTCAATTGCAAGGCTATTAACCGCATCAATATATTCTGCATATGGAATAGAAATATTTCCGCTCAAAAAAGGACTAAGCTTTGACTTTGAAGCCTTTTACACAAATCTCAATGATTACATAAAAAAATATCCATATTTGTTTACTAAAAAACCAATGAAATCAAAAGAATAATTTAATTCAAAATATAATCTATTTTTAAAACATAAAAATTTTTATAAAAATAATTCTTTTGTCTTTGCACGTCCATAATGCAAAACATATAAGAAAAAATATTCGTCTGGAGCAAAAAAGATATGTTTTTTCAATTGATTACCTTCCAAATTTTTTGCCAATAGTTTTTTTATTTCGATTGAGTCTATTCCTTTTTTACAAGTATATTTACAAGATTGAACAAAAGAATTTTTATTTTGATTATCAAGATTTGATATTCCTATAGACTTATACTTTTTATAAGCTATAGACTTTTTATCTAACCAAAATTGATGAATAAACATATTGTCAACAATTGATTTATTTTGTTTTGCATAAAGTAAAGTATCAATTGCTTCTTCTCTTGTTTCTGTAGGATATCCTAATATTGCATATAAATAAGTATATATACCTGCATTTGAGAATGAAGAAATTATTTTCTTCCTATTATCAAAATTTATCCCTTTATTTAAAGATTTATATATGCGCCTTGAATTTGTCTCAAAACCGAACTCTGCCAACACCAATCCAGACTTATATAATTTTTGACAAAGCTCATCAGATGAAAAACTTTTTTCTAACCTTAAGCAACATAAATACTTTATATGAAGTTTTCGTTTTATAATTTCATCAGCAATTTGAACTAAGTAATCAGGATGAATTGCTTCATCAATAAACTCAAAATAATTAATATTATATTTTTCTTGTAGAAATTGAATTTCATCAACTAATTTTATAGGATTTTTTGTAGTATATTTTTTTCTTGGATAATGCAAACCGCAAAAAACACACTTTGCCCAATAGCAACCTTTGGACGCCTGAATAGGCATTATAATATCCGGAGTAAAATATTTATTTAGAGTTAAACCATCGAGTGATATACTTGAAGATTTACTTATATCATATTTTAAATCAGGTTTATTAATAATAACATTACCATCTTTTTTATATAATAAACCTTTTATATTAATACTATTTTTTTTATTTGATAAATAATCAGCAAGATTAACCAAAGACTCTTCTCCTGGACCAATAAGAATATAATCAAAAAATTTATTAAATAGTTCAGGCATTTTTATTAATTCACTATCAATTCTAGATATAATATTTCCACCAATACAAATTGTCTTATTATATTTTTCTTTTAAAATTCTTGTTAAGATAAAAGTTGGTATTAATTGAGTTAAATTCGGACAAGAAACACAAACTAGGTCATAATTATGAATATTATATTCCTCTATTTTA
>DVJT01000017.1 GCA_018716565.1 Candidatus Avigastranaerophilus faecigallinarum
ATATTATCATAAATTTTTAACCACTGAATTTTTTCATTTAATGTTTTTGGATGTTTTAGATTTAACTTAAAACCAGTTTTAATCTGATATGCAATACAAAGAAATTTAGGATATTTTTTCTCTTCCAACGACATAATAAAATCATAATCAAAAACAGAGCTATCTTTGTCTCTTAAGCTTTTTATTGCATATTCGTAATCTTGTTTATCTTTTTCTAATAAATATCTTAATATTCCAAACATTATATTTTTAATTCTTCTTACATTTTCAACAAACAAATTATATATTTTAAAAAAAATTCTGTCAATCCATGTTGCAGAAGTGTTTTAAAGATTTTTGTAATGTATATATTACAGTATTATTTGTATTACATGCGACCATGTAATTATGGGAATCAAAAAAATTAGAAATAAAATTGGTAGAAATATAAAAAGTCTACGTATAGAGAAAGGATTATCGCAAGAAAAATTAGCCGAATATGTAAACATATCCAGAGAACATCTTTCATGCCTTGAAAGAGGAAAATATTCCATTAACATTGAAACTCTATATAATATCGCTAAATTTTTTGAAGTAGATATAAAATATTTTTTCTAAATTATAAAATCTAAAAAGATTCTCAAAATAAACAAGAATATTTTCTATGATTTCAAATAAAATATAAAACTATTTCTTTAACAAAAAATAAATTTAGTTATTGCTTCAATAATAATTTTTCAAATTCTACTAAAGCTTCAAGACCAACAAGCTGTTCCAAAGCAGCTCTATTTTCCAGAAATTCAAGTTCTAATTTCGCTTTATTATCAATGGCTGAACGATAATATGCATCCGCTATAAGTAACTGTTCTTCATTTTCGTAAAAAGAAGCATTATATCTTTCCTCACGTTTTTTTATGTTCTTTTCACACATAGAAAGCAAATTATAACTGGTCATATAGTCATAATATAAGTCAATTACTTTTTTTTGCATATTATCGACTTTTGTAATAAGCACAATCATATCTGCATCTGTTACTTTTGTATATTTATAGTTTAAATCCTTATCATTATAAGAAAGTGAATTTAAAAGATGTCCGCTGAATAATGCTGCTGTTGCACTAAAAGGATCACCCAATCCGGCACCTGCTATTGATGAAACTGTTGATAAAGGTCTTATAATCTTTTTAATAATTGTTTCATCCGGTTTATCTGCGTCTGGATTTGAAAGTTTATATAATGCAAATTTTATAGTCTCACTTCTTAATGCGGCCCCAGCCCACAATATTTGTATATGTTCTAACATTTCTTGTTTTTCAAGTGTCAAAAGCTTTGAAATTTCATTAGATAAATCCTTTAAAGAACTATCAGCATATGTTGAGTTTCGTATATATTCTTTAGCATATGATGCTGTTTTTTCTTTTTGTGACTGCGTTAAATCTGTAAGTTTATATTCTCTTTCCAAATCATATGTAACACCTAAACGATAAGCAGGTGATTTTGGCTCTGTAAGTTCATCCTCTGTTACAGAAAAACAAGGATTTACAAATAATATTAAAATAAAATACAAAAATAAAAACTTTTTCATTGATTGCTTATCTTTTCCGTATTAACCAACTGATTTTTTAAAGCATATTGAGATAAAATCAGACTATCAACAGCTTTTTTGCCCGCTAACCTTTCTAAAGAGAGATAGCATTTCTTTGCCTCTTGCTCTTGTTTATATTCCTGAAGTTGCATATCCTCATATAAAGCAGATGAAACAACAAGTTCTGTAACCGATTTATTTCTCAATGCTCGAGAATAATTTTTATTATAAAGAATAATCCTTGAACGAGTATCCTTAAGTTTATTTAAAGCACCTTTATATTCATAATAAGAAGAAATTATTTTTTCCTGTAGTTCTTCAATTGTACCGGCAAGCTGTATCAATTCAGTATCTGTAATTGGAGCTTGTTGACCTGCCGATGCTTCTTTATTAATAAAATTATTAGCCAATCGACCAGCTGAAAATGAAGCCGATTGAAGCATTGCATTAGAACCTGTAAACATAGGTATAAAACTTGCACCATAAATAAGAGAAGACAATCCTTTTGCCATTAAAGAAGAATGTAACCTTCGTTGAGATTCAGGGGTATTTAATTTATTCATAGTAAATTTTATCAAAGTATTATTATCAATAGTTGCTCTCCAAAGAAGTTCAATATCTTTAACCTCTTCTTCTTTCTGCATTTTTATCAAATCTTCAACTACTTCTCTATCTTGTATTACAAGATTTTTATTATAAACATCTTCTTTTGATTTAAGCTTAAGCGTATTTTTTTCAGTAGGTTCTAAACGAATTACCTCTGCATGAGAACTAACAAAACCTGAAAAAGAACCGAATAGAAATAAAATTATAAAAGTTTTTATAAATATTCTTTTCAAACAGCTATCCCTTCATCCTTCCTACACTTTTATAACATATAAATACTATCGTTTCCAATAAATAAACTTCATCTTTAAAATATTTTAAGCATAATTAAGAAAAAGGTCTAAACTGCATCTTTCGCTTATGTTTTTCTTGTATATCTTTTATGCCTGAATAACCTAAAGAAATACTTCCACGCCCATATAAACCTTCAATTTTATCAATAACAAAAGAAACCTCTTCACCTTTTTTATGCGAAATTTGTTCAAATAAAGGTAATTGAACCTTTTCTGTATCTTGCAATTCCGCGGCATAAATGCCTGATGAACGATAAACTATTTCTTCATCAAAAATAGATTCAAAAAGTCCTATTACTGTTTTCTTTAATATAAATTCAGAATCAGTTGCAACATCCAGTTTTTTATCTTTCACAAATACCCTAAAATCTTTTGTTCTAAGCATTACATATATTAAAGAAGTTTTTTGATTATTCATTCTTAATTTTTTACATATATTATGAAGGTGCATTTCCAGTTCTGTAATAATATATCGTTTATTTCTTGAAAATTCAGGAAATGCACGTGTTCTTTGAATAGATTTTGGTTTTTCTTCAATCCCCGTTAAAGGAATTACACTAATTCCCATTAACTCATATTTAAGCTCTAAGCCTTTTTTTCCATAATTAACTTTGTAAAAATTATCATCCTTTAATAAAATTTCATCTGCATAAAAAATACCATATTTTCTTAAACTCCTTGCAATATTTTTTCCAACGCCCCAAACTTCTTCAACTGGAATATTCTGCAGTTCATTTTTTATATTATTTTGGTCTATTACATATATACCATTTTTATTTTTTGCCTTATGTGTTGCAAGTTTTGCCAAAACTTTAGAATTAGCAATACCAACAGAAACAGAAACTCCAATATGAGATTCAATATCTTGTTTTATTTTGATTGCTATTTCTTTAAAAGACAGTTTTAAAACTTTATCTAAACCAGTTATGTCCAAAAAAGCCTCATCTATAGAATAAATATCCACTTTATCAGAATAACTGCTTATCAACTTCATCATTCTCTGAGAAAGTTCATGATATAAAGAAAAATCAGCACTTAAATAGTTAACTCCGGTAAAAGTTTTCTTAGCCATAAAGTAAGGCATCCCCATTTTAACGCCGAGCTTTTTCGCCTCATAAGAACGTGCGATAACACAACCATCATTATTGCTTAAAACACATACAGGTTTTCCTTTTAAAGAAGGATTCATTAATACTTCGCAACTTGCAAAAAAATTATTTCCATCAACTAATGCTATTATTTTCTGTTTCATATAAAAAACCTAAGAAAAATTTTGCGGGGTCTATAGGGAGGAAATGCCCCGCAATAGAAGAATAAATGTGTATATTTGAATAATTAAAATTTTCGTACTATTCCTTGTGCAACACCAAAAATTATTAATTGCTCCTTGGGATATAAATTGGGATAATTAGAATTTGCCGGTTCTAACCATACTTTTCCTTGCTTATTTCTATAAGTTTTCAATGTATATCCATCATCAATATATGCGATAACAATATCTCCATCCTTTGCAGTATTTGTTTTTTGGACAATTACCTTATCACCTTCATAAATACCAAGTTCTATCATAGAATCACCTGAAACAGTAAATAAGAAAGTTGACGGACTATTTATGTTAAAGCTCTCATCCAGAGATAGTCTTTTTTCAACACTATCATCAGCTACAGAAGCAAATCCTGCTTTTACTACAGAAGAAAATAAAACAGCTCCAAACAAATCTTTATTAATATAAAACCTGTTATTTCTTTCATAAATCAACTCTTCTTCTTTGAGTTTATTGAAATATTGCCATACTGAATTTTTATGTTTAAATCCAAAATCTTTTGCAATTATATCAAAGCTTGGAAGAGCTTCTTTACCATATGATTCTTTTAACTTTTCAAAGAATATTTTTTGTTTTTCTGTAAGCATATTAACATTATAGACATTTGTCTATAAAATGTCAACAATAAAATTATTTCATTTTAGACTTATCATATAAAAAGCAAGATACACAGGAGTTTTCAATCATATAACAATCAGGATAATTTATTTTACAGATATCCATTTTTAAGTTACACCTAGGCTCGAAAGAACAGCCCTGAAAAGAATCTTTAATAGAAGGTGGTTGTCCTTCTATTGCTTCTAATTTAGTAGAATTAAAATCAGGCAAAGTTTTTAACAATGCCTTTGTATATGGATGTTTAGGATTTTTAAATAATTCACTAGCAGAAGAATATTCAACAACATGCCCTGCATACATAACAGCAACCTTATCAGCAGATTCATAAACCAAACCAAAATCATGAGAAATAAAAATAAATGATGTACTAAAATTATTTTGAATTTCTTTTAAAAGATCCATTATTTGAGCTTGAACAGTAACATCAAGTGCAGTAGTCGGTTCATCAGCAATTATAA
>DVJT01000018.1 GCA_018716565.1 Candidatus Avigastranaerophilus faecigallinarum
GGTTATACATGAAGATTTGTATTTTTTTACATCAGAAACAATTAATCCTCAAAGAATGCAAGTAATCGCAGATTTCATTTCGACTTTATTAATAAGTAAAATTCCCAGACTTTTAAACATTAATATTCAGGATTTTGCTATTGTATCAGAAGTTCTATACAAAACAATTATATATATTATACTATCATACACAGTAGCCGCTTCATTTTATAAAACACAAAAGAAAGATTTTTTCTTTCCTATAATGATAATAATTATATTCTTTTCAATATTATCTATACTATCTAAATATTTGTTAGTAGACTACTTTCGTTCATTATATAAATATAATGAAACCATTCTACCATTCATATTCTTTTTTCTATTTTTCAGATATATATATAATTTCTACATTTTAGATAAAAAAATCAGAAAAAGAGATTTCGTTTACTTATTCATCTTTTCAATACTACTTGTAACAGGGAATTATGTAACATTTTTTGTACCATTCATTTTTATGCTCTTTTTACTAATCGATTTGGCACTTTCCCAAATAAGCGAAAAAAAATATGTTTGGACATCTATAATTTCAATATTTATAATGGCTAGACATGTATTTATATACCAGAAAAGTTCATTTAACAGTTATTTTTTTGAACTTAATACAAATTTTTCTACAGATAATATTATACATTTTTTGACCTTTTTCTTTAAATATGTAATAATTGAGAATTTTTTCTGCTGGTTTTTACTTTTTGCCGGAATTCTTTATTTATGTGTTTTTGAGCCTAAAGATGAGAAAAAGATAAAATTAGTAAGATTTATTTGCTATATAATACTCAGTTACATAATATTTCTACTATCAACATTTCTTCTAAAACCAAATTGTCAATTATATTATTTAGATAATATTAAATCTAGTTATTGGTTTATGGACGCTATTATTATGTTTGGTTTTACATTGAGTATTATATATTCTACACTCTTAGTTTGGGGGGCTATAACACAAAAGCCAAAGAAACTATTTACAATACTAATAGCAGTTATCACATTATTTGTTATGAATATGTATATAAACAACAAACCACTATTACCAATGCAAATAAATAAAGAAATAAAGAAGTATATATATGCAACCGAAAAAATCACATTGTTTTATCTAGAGAAGAATAAAACGGCCGTATTACCATTCTCATATAAACAAAAACTTTTACTTATTTGTGTATCTGCGAGCTTACAAAATAATAAACAAATAATAAATAAAAAATATACTATTGATTCATCCTTTTATCTCCAGTTTTTAAAAGAATATTATAAAATTGATACAACACCAGGCATCATATTTAAACAACCGAAAGAAGCATTAAAAGAATTTCAAGAAGCTGGAGGGCAAATATCAAAGAAAGAATTGGAAGAATTGAAATTTTATAAAATAAGGAAATATAGAATTTAATTTTTTAACGCATATTTATTAATTATATATTCAGTTTTTGACCAAAGTCTTAAATTTATACCTTTGTCTTCACATAAATTTTTAAAACAAAGATATAGCTCTCCATAGTGTTTTGGCAATGGTTTTTCATCCAAATTAGTAAACATTATATATCTATTATCAATCATAAATTCAATATTTTGTATACCAATCAAATACATCAAATTAACAAACTTCGTTATTTCTTCTATATTATCATTGAAGTGTTCTATTACAATATATTTAACAACGACACCTTCAGGATGCTTACTTTTTACGTATTTTTTTAAGTTTTCGACTGAATCTTTAAATTTATCAACTCTTTTTAACTTATAATAAAGCTCTGGTGTCGCACAATCTAAAGCAGTAGTATAAGTACATATATTTTTATCCAGTAGTTTTTTTATAATAGGCTGATATCTGATATTATTTGATAAAATATAAAAATTTCCAATACCTTGTTTTAAAAATTCTTTTACTATCGGCTCAAATTCTTTCAGGACAGATATATCTCCTCCTTGAATACTTGCCATCAAATTTTTTCTATCAAGAAGTTCATTTTTATATAGTTGTTTTAAAAGAGGTAAAAAATCATAATATTCACTTTTGGCAGGTTTATCGGTTATTTTACCTCTTGAATCTTGCATTCTTGCACAATATATACAACCACAATTACATTGAGTCCAATGACTTATATTAAGTATTTTGAAATTTGAAGATACAGTATCTTCTTTTCTTCTTTCTCTCAAGAAAAAACAGCCTTTACAAGGTGATTTTTCAATATTTTCTTCAGTCAAAAGCTCAAATGCATCATTCTTTATTTTTTTGAATGCGTCCCAGTCTATTTTTTGACCACGGTATGTTTCATAATATACCGGACCTATCTGTCCTGAGCAACAAGACATTATACGATCATGAAAACAAGATAATACATTATTTAATTCATCACAAAAATATGTTTTCCCCATTATATAACCTATAAATTTAGAACTAATGCTCTATCATAGAATTCAAATGCTATATTATCTTTTTCGCATCTGTTCCTAATATACCTTAACAAATCCTTTACATATTCAGGAACTTCACCAGATTGTCTTACAAACCATTTTTCCTCAATATCCGCAATTAAATATTTAACGCCAAGTTTTTTTGTACACAAATCATACCACTTATCAATTTCATCTTTTGTATCATTAACATTTGGAATAATAATATATTTTACTCCCAATGCATTTGGTCTTGCTTGGACAGCAGCTTCCGCATATTTTTTTATTGTCCTGCAGGTATCATTAAATTTATCAACTTTCTTAACTTTTTTGAAAACATCTCTTGTTCCTGCATCTAAAGAAATAACTATTCTTATATCAATATTTTCCTTTTTTAGAACATTTAAAACCATTTTACTTGTCTTTATTCCATTCGTATAAAGAGCAAAATGTCTATTCCCATATTTTGCAAATAGATTTATAATATCATCAAAATTTTTAAGAATTGTTGGTTCTCCCATAGCGAATGATACATGCGCATTAGGTTCTTTTTCCAAATTATATATTTTCTTATCTAAAAGTTCTTTAAACAAAGGAAATATATCATAACCTTTTATTGTTCTATGTTCTAAAATTTCTTGATATGAAAAACAATATATACAATTTGCATTACATTCATTAGAATGACCTATCCAAATCATATCTATATAATTATCAAGATCAGATTGAAATTGTTCTGGAGAATTTTCATCAAACTCTTCTATCCAATGACATCCTTTACAAAAAGGTGGTATATCACCATTTCTCATATTTTCAACTAGTTGATTTTTTATTTCAAAAACCTTATTCCAATCAACTTTATCTTTTGGACCTTTATAGGGAATAATATAGTTATTATTTCTCTCATTAGGAGAATGTATAGAAAGATGACAATGACGGAAACAGTCATAATGAATATAAAGTCCATGAGCCAAATATCTACATCTATACATCTTTCTCACAAATCCTATTAATTATACACAAATATTATATCATAAATAATTTGTAGATTTGCTTTTAACGTGATACCATCTTTGATATGAGATACAAAAGTTGCAGATTATTAGAACACGGAATATATTTTTACTTAGATCCGGGAACTCAGCATTTAGTTGTTGGTCATTGTTGTAATACAGATAATCTGGACTTTAAAGACAGGTTATATTTATATTTTGATTTAAAAAATGAAACACTCGATTGGAAATATATTTTTGAAGAAAAAAATAAATTAAGAGAAAATGCAAAAAAAGGAATATATCCTTCTCAATGTGAAGGTTGTTTTGAATTACAAGAAAGAAATTGGGATGATGAAAATTATATTAATCACTTAACAGCCGGTCACATAATGAAATGTAACTCAAGATGTGTATACTGTCCAACAGGCAGAATACCAGAGTGGCATAACAGAGAACAAGAAATAGACATAAAGCCCATTATTAATGAATTACTAGATAAAAAGCTGTTAAAATTTAATGGTTCATTAAGATTTGTTGGTGGAGAACCGACCTTAATGAAAGAATTTGATTGGTTAGTCGACTTATTTTCTAGAAATAATGTGCCTGAAATTTATGTACCCACATCAGGAATAAGACTTTCTAAAAGTTTATGCAATGCACTAGAAAAAGTTGATAGTGCAGCAATAGTTACTAGTATAGATTCAGGAACAAAAGAGACATTTGAAAAGATAAAAGGAACAAAATTTTATAATATTGTTCTTCGGAATATGAAAACATATCTTAATCATTCAAAAGAAAAAAACTTTGTAATTTCAAAATTTATTTTATTTACAAACTATAATGACAGTTCTAAAGAAGTAGAAGAATGGCTCTATACTTGTAAAAAGCTCGGACTTGTTGAAGTTCAATTTGATTCAGAACATAGTGTTTCATCTTCTGAACAATGTGAAAACAAAAAATACATAAACAGAACGTTAAAAATGCTTAAATATGTTGAAATAATTGCAAAAAAGTACAATATAAAAGCTACTTCATTTCTCGCATTTATGAATAGAGCTCATCGAATATATGAAAAGCAAATAGCATTTTATAATGAAAACAAAGATAAATTCACTGATTTATATATAGATAAACAAGATAAAGATATTGATAAAAATCAATATTACTCAAATTTATATATAAATATTTATGATATTTCATACAATGATATAAAAGAAAAACTTGAAGAATTAGTACAAAAAGAAAAATTTGCACCAACAAGAAAAGCATTTATTAAAATAACAAAAAAAATAGACAACGATTTAAAAGAAAAACTAATGTTTATACTTCGTCTTGGCTTTGACTTTGATATTATAATAGAAAATTTCGAGGATAATAATATTATTGAAGAAATAATTAAGACAAGTCATTCAACAATAACATACATTCCAAACAAAAAAATTAGAAGTTTTTTCAAAAGAATACAATTACGAAATAAATATAAAAAAATGGAGAAACTTAGCGAACTTAATTTCAAATAAAATTTTCAGTTCTTTTTCCCAAGTAGAAAATGGAGTTCTGATTTCAATCTAGTAATAATTGATATTTTTCTGCAATTATAAACTTTATTTTCAACAATAGCATCAGCCCAAGGTTCAGGTTGAAGTTCAAAATTATATTTTTTAGCTTGTTCTTCAAAATATTTATATGATTTTATAACAGAAGCTTCAATAACTTGGTTTTTTGTTGTACTCATCTTGCTTTCAACATGGTTAACAGCTCTTGCAACAGTTTTTACACCTATTTTTTTGCATAAATCAAAGAATAAATCTATTTCATGCTTATTGTCATTAACATTTGGGAAAATAATATATTTAACTTTGATTCTGCTTGAATTTAAACCGGCATCATCAATATAGCGTTTTATTGTTTGAGAAACTTCTTCAAACTTATCAACTCTTTTAATTTTTTTATATGCCTCTTTTGAACCGCAATCAACAGATATACATATAGTATTATTCTTTTCCGCCTTAAGCATTTCACCAATTATAGGCTCATATTTAATTCCGTTTGATAAAACCTCAATTCTGCATTTTTTATCTAAAAGCAACTTCATAATTTGAGGAAATTCCTCAAGCATTGTAGGTTCTCCACCCATAAATGCAACAAAAGTATCTTCTGTTATTCTTTCTTCTTCTATTAATTTTTGAATAATTGGCAGCGCATCATAATCATCACTTTTCTTAACTCCATCAAAGAATTCAGAATGAACAGAACAATAAAAACAAGCAGCATTACAATGTTTCCAATTAAATATA
Source organism: Candidatus Avigastranaerophilus faecigallinarum (assembly GCA_018716565.1). Classification (GTDB taxonomy): domain Bacteria; phylum Cyanobacteriota; class Vampirovibrionia; order Gastranaerophilales; family Gastranaerophilaceae; genus Avigastranaerophilus; species Avigastranaerophilus faecigallinarum. The sequence continues at coordinate 5,729 of DVJT01000018.1, forward strand.
GTTATTTTATGGATTTTCCCATCAAACTCTTTCCAATCTTTTTGTTCTAATAATGGACACAATTTGCAACGTTCAGGAATAACACCACTCTTCATATTGTTTATTATCTCAATACGTCGTTTTTCATTCTTATCAAAAGCATTTTCTTCTTTATAAGAAATGTATTCAGGACCTTCCCAAACTTCATTACAATACTTAAAACCACTAAAACTAAGATCAATGCTTCCTAAGATATGATTACAACACTTGTATTCCATTTTTACCTTTGAACTCAATATAATAAACTATAGTTATTATATCAGAATGAACATAATTATGATATATTTTTAAAGGGGAGGGGCAAACTCAATTGCAAAAAACAGATAATATATGCACATTTCCATTTGAATCAGCACAAATAAACATGCAAGGCGATGTTTATGTATGCTGTCCGCCTTGGTGCAATTCTTATTCTTTGGGTAATATATACCAAGAATCTTTCGACCAAATCTGGAACGGAGAAAGAGCAAAAGAATTTAGACGACAATTTATAACAGGAAAATATAATATCTGTAATTTGGATTTATGTGTGAAAGACTGTACGCATAATGTTGTTGTTGCAGAAACAGTTGAAAAACCGAAAACATTTATTTTCTGCTATGATGCAACTTGTAATGTGAAATGCATATTTTGCAGAAGCTGCCATCAAAAACAAGATTTAACATATTTCAATGAAAACATGGACAATATAATCACAAATATGCTGGAAAACGCAGAAAATGTTGTGCTGTCAGGAGTAGGAGAGGCACTTGCAAGTCCTCATTCAAGAAAATTAATTAAGAAAATTTCTGAAAAATTCCCCAAAGTAAAATTTTCATTAATTTCAAATGGTATACTTTGCGACAAAGAAAATTTGGAAGAATTAGGGATCATCGATAAACTTCTATCTATAACAATATCATTACATGCAGTAAAACAAAAAACATACGAAAAGCTTGTTATTGGCGGAAATTACAAAAAAGTAATGAAAAATCTTGAATTTTTATCCGAACTAAAAAAAACAGGGAAATTGGATAAATTTATATTAAACTTTGTAGTTAATGCATATAATTATAAAGAAATGGTTCCATATATAAAAATGGCAGCAGAACTGGGTGCAACGGTAGGATTTCTGGAACTTTTAGAACTAGAAACAAACAAAGATATATATAAGAAGTTGAATATTTTCGATGAAAAGCACCCGAAATATAACGATTTTGTAAAAGTATTAAGGAATCCAATATTCAACTCAGATGCTTGTACAATAAATGATTGTATGAAGAACCTAAAACCTATTAGTTTTATTAAATCTTTGAAATATAAATTTTCTCATTTATAATTAATATATAAAAAGTTTAAGAGGAAAAATAATGGGATATTTATCTTGTGAATTTGTTGAAAACGGAATGTGTTTTATAAGAGATGCCGCTGTTTTGTGCAGCTATTCAATGTGTATGAAGTTTGAAGCTATAAAAATTATCGAAGATTATAAAGGTGAGTTATTTGATTGGGATAAAATAAGGCAAATAAAACAAGAATACAGAGACAGATTTGCAAAAGGAGATATACCAAAAATATGTGAGGGATGTCCTAGCCTTCAGGTAAAAGATTGGGATGGTTCTATGCAGTTAAAGTATATTCTTATAAATCACTGGGAAAACTGTCAATTAGACTGCATCTATTGTCACACACATGATCAAAAGAAATTCTTAAATTCGTTAAAACCATGGAAAATATTACCTGTTTTACAAGATGCTTTAAAACAAAATATGCTAAGTTATAACGGTAATGTAAACATTACTGGCGGAGAACCAACAATATTAAAAGAATTCCCTGATTTAATGAAATTCTTTTTAGAAAAAACAAATATTTTTATTATGATAAATTCAGCAGCAGTTGACTATTCAAAATGGATAAGAAAAGGACTTGAACAAAGAAGAGCTGCCGTTACTATTTCACTTGATGCAGGAACAAGAGAAACATATAAACGTATAAAGAATGTTGATTATTTTAAAAAAGTAATAAACAACATAAAAAAATACAAAAAAGGATTAGATCCTATTTCTGCAAGTCTTATTGGAATGAAATATATATTCATTCCAGGATATAACGACACACTTGAAGAAGTTACAGCATGGCTTAAAATTGTAGAAGATTTAGGTTTAACAAATATCCAACTGGAACTTGAGCACCATTGGTATGAAAAGAATAAATATCTTCCTGAAAATGTTAAGGAATATATTCAAATGATAGTAAACTATGTACACGAGCATAAATGTAATCTTTCATATAGAGAAATATTAACAACTTGCGGCTATACAGAATGCATTAGATATATAGATAACGGTAGATAATGAGCGAAAACAAACACATATATTGTCCAAATCCATATATTTTAGCAGAAATAATGCCTTATGGAGAGGTATATCCTTGCTCTTGTGGTTGGATTAAAGGATATTCTTTTGGAAATATTTTCAAGCAAACCTTTGATGAAATATGGAACGGAGATCGGGCAAAAGAATTTCGAGAAAAACTTTATAACAACGACTTTTCTCTATGTCCAGGATGTCAAAACCTTGAAATTTTACAAGAGATAAAAGAAAATGAACCAAAGTTAGTTTCAGACCCTCCGGAAAGAATATTGTTAGGTTTAGACGAATTTTGCGATGTAAAATGTATATTTTGCCGTGGAGAAAATTATAAAATAAATACAAACCTAATTCCAAAAGACAAGGAAGATAAATTAATTGAAATATTAACACCTTGGCTTGAACACGCAAAATACGTAAAAACAAATGCAGTTGGAGAAGTTTTTGCAAGTAAGATTTCTAGAGATTTAATCAAAGAAATTGCAATAAAATTTCCAAATATAAAATTTGAAATAATTACAAATGGTATTCAATGCACAAAAGAAAATATAGAAAATCTTAATTTAACAGATAAGATTTCTATGATGACAGTATCATTACATGCGTTCAGTGAAAAAATATATAACAAAATCGTAAAAGGCGGAGATTATAAAAAAGTAATAGATAATATTATGTACTTATCCTCATTAAAAAAAAGCGGAAAAATAGAACGATTTGAACTGCATTTTACTGTAACAAGCATAAACTATAAAGAAATTCCTCAAATAATAAACTTCTGCAGGCAAATAGATGCAAAAGTAAGATTTCTAGGTCTAGATTGTTCAAGAGATTTAGAAGTACTTTATAATAAGATTAATATTCAAGATAAAAAACATCCCGATTACAATAAATTGGTAAAATTAGTTCACTCAAAAGACTTTATATCAGCAAAAGATGTTATAATACAAGGTTATGATTATTTTGTAAATTTAAAGCCTATTTCTTTTCTTCAAAAACTGAAAAACCAATTTCAAAATAAATTCAATTAAAATTTATATAACTTATCAATCAATACAGGAGAAATAAGATCCCAATAATATTCGTTAGGATGAAACTGCTCATCTGCATTATACTTTTTAATATTCTCAGGAGTATTTAGCATGACATCAACACCGGTCAATTTTGGTATATCTATGATATTATATTGACCAATTAAATCAATATCGATTTTATCATTAGAAAATTTTGCTATTACGAATTTTGAATTAGGATACAATTTTTTTATTTGGGCATTTATTGCATCTAAATAGCAGAAGAAATAATCTTTTTGTACATTTGTTATAAATTCCAAGAAATCATTTCCCCAAAGATTTGATATTTCATCATTAAAAAAAGAATACAACCAAACATTTTCTCTAAAAAAATGTTCCTTATATATTAACTTATCCTTTTCCTTTTTATAAACAACAAATTGCGGTTCAATAGCAGTAGGTGTACATCTTACAAAAATTCTTCTAATATGATCCGGATTGTAAAAATAAATAAAATATTCGGGTTCCTTTTTTAAATACTCTTTAATATTCGTTTTTTGTAATATATATAGAATTTGATTCAATCCACCAGCTGGAATAGCCATATTATAAACCGTACTACCAATTTTTTCAGATAATTTATAGGAAACAGTTTGGTTATCACGAATACCTACACCATAAGCCATAGAGCATCCAAAAACCACAATACTTTTATTTTTATTCTGTTTTGGACAAACATCAAATTTCTTAAAGGCATTGTTATGTAATGGATTATATCGACTTTCTATATCTCTGCCCTGATAGAAAGAATCATTATATCTCCAAAATCTGGAATTACTAACTGGATATCGATGCAGCATCACTTTATAACATAATATTTCTATTATAAAGAAAATCAAAACAAATAATATTAAATTTATAAATATAATTCTTAATATCTTCATCTATAAATCACTCTTGATGTAATCCATAACCATCTACATTAAGACCTTTTATTTCTCTATATTGTGTAGCAACTCCATAGAATTGAAGATCCAAACCTCTCTTATATGAAGAATCAACAATATATTGATATATTTCATCTATATGTTCAGGAATATTTCGCTTATTTCTTTCCAGCCAATCAGCTTCAAAATCCAGAATTACTTGCTGTATTCCAATTCTTTCAGTTTCATCAAGCCATTTATTAATATCTTCTTTTGTATCATTAACATTTGGTATAATAATATATTTTGAACGAACCATCTTTCTATTACTACCTTGAGCTTTAACATATTTTTTCAAGGTATCAATTACTTTATTATATGCATCAACTTGTTTAATTTGCTTAAACTTTTCCCTATCACCACAATCAACACTAACAGTAACAGACATCGTATCGGTTTTAAGTCCTTTTAACACTGATTTAACAGGTTTTATTCCATTTGTATGAACCATTATTAGTTTTTCACCCTTTTTAATAAAAAAGTTTGTTATTTCATCAAATTCTCTTAAACTTGCAGGTTCACCACCTGAATATGCCAATTCACCGTTATAATCTATCATATCCAGTTTGTCTAATTCCTTTATAATCGGCATAATTTTATAACGTTTTTTCGGCTTTACAAAATCACTTTGAAGTCTATAACAATAAGTACAATTGCAATTACATTCAGACCAATGAGCGATTTGTATCCACTTAAATTTTTTGTTATCATCCCAATCTTGTTCCTGCAATCCAAAACACCCTTTACAATGCGGATCGGTTATTCCATTTTTTTGGTTTTCTCTTATAACATTTATAGTATCTATTAATTCATTCCAATTTAATTTTTCACCATAATAATCTTTTTTTAAATATAAAGGCTCTGGTGTATTAGAGCCCATAAAACAGCATAGCTTTATACAATTATATTCAAACCTAAGTCCATTTTGTATATTAGAACAACTTATATATCTCAAATACAATCTCCTTTTAATAAGAAAATTGTACCATAAGTTTACTTCATTAGAAAATATTTACATTCTTGATTTATGTATATATAAACTTTAAGCTTATAGAAAAAGGGATTATAGAAAATGAAAAGAAGAGACTTTATTTGTGGACTTTCAGGTTTATTAGCCGGTTTTTGCATAGGCAATATGGTCAATATAAAAGCAGATAAACAAAAAATAGAATATAAAAACCCTAGACAAAGAGATATTTCTTTAGGAGGTTTTGGTATTGCAATTTCATCTCATTGCAATCTAAATTGTAAAGGATGCGATGTATATTCTCCATTAGCAAAAAAAGAATTTGTTACCTATGAACAATTTTGTAAAGATATGGAAAAATTGAAAGAACTTGCACCTGATAGAGAATTTGACACAGTATTTATAGGTGGAGAACCATTATTAAATCCAGAGCTTGTTCAAATTATGTATAAAACTAAAGAATTATTTCCAAATGCCAAACGTGCTATTTTAACAAATGGAACACTACTTAACAAAATGGGGAATAATTTTTGGCAAGCAATTAAAGATACAAATGTTAAATTTAGTATCACAAAATATCCAATAAATATTGACTTTAAATCCATAGAAGAAAAAGCAAAAGAATATGATATTGAGATTAATTATGATGTCGTAAAATCAGATAAAATCTATGATTTAAAGACAAAAAAAATATTAAACGAAAATCCTGACAAAGACAATGGATTTGAATGGAGTAAAAATATCTTAGATTTATCAGGAAGTCAAGACTGGATAGAAAAGAGATTTACTTGCCCTCATCGAGGAATTGTTTCATATGCAAGAGGCAATATTTATTATTGTTATGTACACGCATATATAAATGCATTCATTGATTATTTTAAAGTCAAAATTCCAATCACAAAAGATGACTACATTAAAATTGCAGATGCAAAAGATATAAGCGAATTTGATGATTTTTTAAGCACTCCTAAACAACTATGCAAATATTGCAAACAATGTCATAACATCTGCTATGGTGATGAACCTTTAGAATGGGGATTTTCAAAGAGAAAAATAACAGAATGGACATAGTTTTGCAAAAATAAACAACCTATAATAGAATTTTATTATGAGTAAATATTGTAAACATCCATTTCATACAATTCAAATACAAAATACCGGGGAGGTATATTGTTGTTGCTGTTACTGGACTAATTTTTATTCTTTTGGAAATATATTTGAACAATCATTTGACGAAATTTGGAATGGGGAAAAAGCTAAAGAATTTAGGAAACAGTTCATTCAAAATAAATATACCTACTGCAATACAGATGTATGTGACCCATATTTACAAGAATTTGAGCCAAATTATACAGCAGAATATCCGAAAAAAATAGAATTTAGTTATGACCGAAGATGCAATGTAAGATGTATTTTTTGTCGAAATGAAAAAAATAAGGAAGAAGAAGAATATAACAGGCAAAAAGAAAAAAGAATAGAAGAAAATTTCGACAAAATATTTCCACCGATCATTCAAAAAGCGGAAGTAGTTGAATTAAATTCAGCTGGAGAGTTATTTGCAAGTAAACACTCTATCGAAATTGTAAAAAAAATAATAAAAATTAATCCAAATATAGAATTCAACATAATTTCGAATGGAATTTTATTTACAAAAGAAAATATTGACGCAATTGGTTTAGAAAAGCATCTTAATACCGTTATCATTTCAATGCACGCAACAACTGAAAAAACATATAATAAGCTTGTTGAACACGGAAATTTTAAATCGTTAATAAAAAATGTAAAATATCTTGCAAAACTAAAAAAAGAAGGCTCTATAAAAAATCTACAATTAAATTTTGTAGTGACATCAATTAATTATAAAGAAATGAAAGATTTTGTTAAACTTGCGAAGAAACTAAATGCAAAAGCATTTTTCATAAACTATCATAGACAAATTGATTCTGATGAACTAATGCAAAGATTAGATATTTCACTTACATCTCATCCAAAATATAATAGTCTAGTAAAAATATTAAAACATCCAATATTTAAAGAAGAAAATTGTGTTCTCAATGATTATCTAAAAGAACTAAAACCAAACTGTAAAAAATTAACAAATATAATCAAAGATTTATTTAAAAAATAAACCTTTTTCTAATATTTCTTTTATATACTCCCAAATATGGGGTTCAATGTTATTTTCTATACAATAATTTTTATAAAAATCGAACAAATCATAGTAATATTTCGGAATTATAAATTCTCCATTTTGCAGGAATTCATTATCACATTGATCTATCATCAACTCAGAAGTCTTAATTCCTATAGACTTCATCAAATCAATATATTTTTTTAGTTCTTCGATATTATCATTTACACCTCTAACCAAAATATATTTTAATCTAAGAAGTATAGGCAGTTTAGAATATTTTTTCAAATTCTCAACAACATCATCAAACTTATCAACTGTTTTAATTTTTTTAAATGTTTCTCTGCATCCTGAATCTATCGAAATATTTATATCAACAAAAGTCTTATCACATATTTCTTCTACAATTGGCAAATACTTAATTCCATTTGTAGCTATTTCAATACGCTTAACACCATTCTTAATAAAAATATCAACTAAATCTTCAAATTCTTCAAGGACAGACACATTACCGCCCTGAAAATGAACATCAAGTTCTTGTTTATCTATCAAATCTTTATTATAAAGTTCTTTTATAATTGGTAGTAAATCATAATAATCACTTTTTTGGGGTTTTAATACAATTCTTCTATTGGATAGATATTGCTCACAACAATAAATACAACTGCAATCACATTGTTTAAAATGTTTTACAATAATCAAATTTGCCTTTGGATTTTTAGCAAATTGACTAAAAATAAGAGGTTTTGGATTTTTCTGTTCTTTCAAATCAAAACATCCTTCACACTCTGTGGGAACAATTCCCTTATCCAACATTTTAATTAATAAATTTCTTTTCTTTAATACTTCTTTTATTTCTTTTGGCGAAGGTATATCGCAAGAAGGACCAGTTCTTGTAGCACAACAATAGAATACTTTCAGTGCATCAAAGTTTAAAGTTTCATTTAATCTTTTACAATAATATCTTTTTCTCATAAAATAATTATACTAAATTTCTGATATTATAATAATATAGTAAAGAAAGTAATTTATGAATTTTTTTGATTTATTTAAAAATAAAAAATCATATATGTGTCCATTAATGAACAATCATTTGCATTTTTCTTGCAGGGATGCATTAGAACCTTGTTGTAGTGCGAATATTGGTCCGGCATTTATAAAAAATCTTTCAAAGAAAGATTCAATAAAAAACTTTGTTGAAACAAAAAAGAAATACATTAAATTACTAAAAGAAGGTAAAATTCCAGAAGAATGCAAGAATTGTGTTCATTTAACCACATATAAAAAAACAAACGATTTTCGAATTAATAAAATAACACTAAATCACTATACACAATGTAATTGTGCTTGTATATATTGCACTCAAGGTAATAGAACAATAGAAAAAATAAAAGAGGATGCAAATAAACCTGTTTTATTTGATGTTCTTAAATTTATAAATGAATTATATGATAATGATCTAGTTGATAGAGAAAAACTTTATATTGATTTTCAAGGTGGGAATATTTCTTGTCTAAAAAATCACGAAGAAATAATAAATACATTTCTCACTCGCGGAGTAGGAACAATATATATTCCGACAAATAACATTGTTTATATGCCTATTATAGAAAAACTACTAAGAATAAAAAAAGGCGAACTATGCACGGCGCTAGACTCCGGCTGCAGCGAAACATATTTAAAAATAAAGCAAGTAGATAAATTTGACAAATCAATCGAAAATATAAAAAAGTATATTACTGCTGCCGGTAATGATTCAATAATAATAAAATACATTATTGTAAATGGATATAATGATAACCTTGAAGAGTTCAAAATGTTTCTGAACAAAATGATTGAATTAAATGTGAAAATTATAGTATTAGATATTGATTATAGAGACATTATAGACGGGAATTTTACAATTCCAAAACATTATTATGATATATTAGAATACGCAAAAGAAACCTGTAAAAATAATAATATGGATTTAGGTATTCCTCCATATACAAAAGAAGTTTTAAAACAAGGATATTCTTGCAAATTACCACAACCTGAACAAATGATAATTAATCATAGCCTTTAAAATATATTTCGTTTGAGAAACAGGAATATCATTTAATAAATTCCATAGACGTTTAGGTCTAAAATAAAATTTCCAATATACTTTTTGTATATTCCTTAAAATATCTTCTTCGGTCAAATTATCAGGAAGCCAATCAGGCTTTGATATAAATGAATGTTCATAATTTAGTTGATACTTTTCTTTTAATTTCTTTGATAAATCAGAACCGGGAAGAAGTCTCAGTGCAAAGAATCCTGCTCTATCAAGCTTACTATTTACGGCATAATTAATTGTTTTTTGAATTGTTTCTCTTGTTTCTCCGGGAAGCCCGAATATAAAATTTCCTTGAGTAATCATGCCTGCTTCATGAGCAAGGTTTATCGCCAAATCAATTTGTTCAATAGTTTCACCTTTTCTAATATTTTTCAAAATTTGATTATTAGCAGATTCAATACCGAAATCAATTAGGTAGCATCCTGATTTTTTCATCAAAGCCAAAACTTCTTTATCAACCTTATCAGCTCTAACACCATTTGGTGTAGACCAAGGTACTTTTATATTATTTTCTATAAGTGCATTACAAAGTTCAATGATGTAATCTCGTTTTAGTGTCAGATTATCATCGGTAAATTGAAGTTCTTGTATTCCCAAATGTTCTACTTGATATTTAACTTCTTCTATTACATTTGAAACAGAACGTTGCCTTACACCTTTGTAGAAATTATTTGAGGAACAAAAGGTACATCTACTTGGACAACCTCTTGAAGTCATAATAATACCAATTGGATTTCCTCGAGCTATAACAGCGTGAGGGGAATGCGGATATGTAATTGGAGGCAATTGTTCCCAATCAGGCATTGGTATTGTGTCCAAATCCATTACCGTTTCAGCTTTAAGAATTGGTTTTCCATTAATTTGAGTATCATCATCTTTTAGTGATTCTATATCATAAACTCCTTGTATATTTTTATGATTAAGGTTATTTTCACATATTCGTTTTAAAGGGATTTCACCTTCACCACAAACTACAAAATCAGCTTGACTATCCTTTAACGTAGTATAAGGAAGAAAAGTAGGATGAACTCCTCCAATATAAACAACATATCTTTCTTTTTTTAATGCTTTTGAAATATCTATTGTTTGTTTATAAAATGCCGTTAAACAGTGTATCCCAATCAAATCAGGATTATACTCTTTTGCATTTCTAACAATATCATTAACACTTAAATTATCCCGCAAAGCGTCAATTATTTTGGTTTCTGCATTGCAATATTTTTTTGCGTATGAAGATAAATACAAAACCCCTAAAGGCGGTGCCATAACATAAGAATCGAAATTAGGAATAATAAATAATATCTTCAAAACTAATAATCCACTTCAAGAATATTTTTTAATTATACATTATATTATATAATAATCAGGTAAATATAAAATAAGATAATAGATAACATGATAAAAACTTTTTATTTTAAAGAAGAACAAATAGCTTTAGTTATAAAGAATAATTACTATAATGAAGGCATAAAATTTTTTACGGAAGATGATTCTGCGCAGCAGATTGCATATATGAGTCATCAAAAAAATACAATAATAAAAGCACATGTTCATAATAGAGTTAAACGCAGTGTATATGATACACAAGAAGTATTAATTATAAAAAAAGGCAAGCTAAGATTAGACTTATACTCTCAAGATAGAGAATACATAGAAAGTACAATTTTAGAAGCAGGAGATATTGTTTTTCTTCCGCATGGCGGGCATGGGTTAAAATGTTTGGAAGACGTAAGTATGATAGAAGTAAAACAAGGACCATATCTTGGAGTTAATGACAAAGTTCGATTTCCTGAAATATCAGATGACAAGGTAATTATAAATGAATAAATTTATTCCTGTTTTTTCACCGGATTTAAACGGAAATGAAAAATTATACTTAAATGAATGTATAGAAACCGGCTGGCTAGGGTCAAACGGTCCTTTTGTAAAAAAGCTTGAAAAAGAATTTGCTAAATTCTGCGAACAAGAATACGGAAGTTGTGTAACAAATGGATCTGCCGCATTAGATGTTGCGATAAGGGCAATGAAAGATGTTTATAAATGGGAAGATTTTTCAGAAGTTATCATACCATCTTTTAACATTATTTCGGCAGCACAAAGTTGTATATATAATAAATTAAAGCCTGTTTTTGCAGATGCAGAAACAAATACTTGGAATGTTGACACATCAAAAATAGAAGAATTAATCACAAATAAAACAAAAGCAATAGTAATTGTACATATATATGGACTTCCATCTGATGTTGATGAGATTATAAAGATAGCCCAAAAACATAATTTAAAAATAATAGAAGATGCAGCACAAGCTCATGGTCAAGAATATAAAGGCAGAAAGTGCGGAAGTTTTGGAGATGTTGCTACTTTTTCATTTTTTACAAATAAACACATTGCCTGTGGTGAAGGTGGTATTGTTCTTACTTCAGATAAAGAACTAATAGATAAAATCAATTATTATAAAAATTTATGTTTTACAAAAGATAAATTTATACATACAGACCTCGGTTGGAATTGTAGAATGTCAAATTTACAAGCAGCAGTAGCCTATGCTCAATTTGAAAAATTAGATAAAACTATTGAAAAGAAAAAATATATAGGTAAAAAATATCATAATTTATTAAAAGAAATTCCAGCAGAACTTTCGGTAGAAAAAACAGATTATGCTCAAAATCATTATTGGATTTTTGGCGTAGTTATAAATAAAGAATTAAAATTAACAGCAAAGGAAGCAATAGAAAAACTTGCGAAAGAGAATATAGAAACAAGACCATTTTTCTACCCAATGCACAAACAGCCTGTTTTTAACGAACTTGGAATTTTAGATAATATAAAAAGACCCGTCTCTGAATTTTTATATGATAAAGGATTTTATATTCCAACAGGATTAAACCTTACAGATGAAGAGTTAGAATATATTGCAGAAAAGGTAAGAAACTTATTTGCCTAATTTAATTCTTAATACAGAGATAAGAGCCTCTATTATTATATGCGAACTCATTTTCGACTTTCCTTTTTTTCTTTCTTCAAAAAGAATAGGAAACTCTTTTACAATACACCCTGCTTTTACGGCTTTATATTTCATTTCTGCTTGAAAAATATAACCTTTTACTTTAATAGAATCCAAATTTATTTTATATAAAGCATCTTTAGTGTATGTATTAAATCCTTCAGTCCAATCTTTTATGTTATCCCCCAAAATAAAATCAGCATAAATATTACCGCCAATAGAAATAAAATTTCTAAACCAATGTTTTTCGGTTGTATTGCCATCTTTTGCATAGCGTGAGCCGCAAGCAATATCGACACCCGATTCTATTAATTTAACAGCGTCTTTAATATATATCGGTTTATGAGAAAAATCTGCATCGATAGAAGTAAATAAATCAAACCCCTTTACAAGTCCCCACTTAAAACCGTTTATATATGCGTTTGCCAATCCTGATTTTTTCTCTTGCACTAGTATAAATAAATTAGGATTATTTTCCATTAATTGTTTAACTTTTTGAGCAGTTCCGTCAGGAGATGAATCATCTACAACTAAAATACTAATTTCAGGATACAAACCAAACAATTCATTTATCATATCCTCAATATTTTCTATTTCATTATAAGTCGGGATAACAACCAAATGTTTCATTTATAAACCACTCTCCATAACCAAAACCGTACTATAGCTATTTTATTATAAAACACATTTTTAATAAATAATTAACTATTTATAGCTGCCGACTTTCCTTCCATATTTGTCGTATTCAGTAATTCTACCTGAAGAATCTTTTTTAAAAGAGCCTGTTTTACGTCCATATTTATCGTACTTAGTTGTTACACCGTTTGAATTTGTTTTGTAACTACCTATTTTACGGCCATACTCATCATAAGAATTATAACCGGTCGATGTTTTTTTAAAGCTGCCTGTTTTTCTGCCATATTCGTCGTAAGCGTTATACCCCGATGAAGTTTTTTTGTAAGACCCTGTTTTAGAGCCATATTTATCGTAAGAATTATAACCTGAAGATGTTTCTTTATAAGAACCTGTCTTACGCCCATAACTATCATAAGAATTAACTGCAAAAGCGCAACCTGTGAAAAATAATAAAACAAACAAAGTAAAAAGATTTTTCATACAACACCTTTCATACTTATTATAACGATTATAAAGAATAAAAGTTTTTCCTGCAATTCTAAGGCAGGATTGAAAAAAAATTTTATGCTAAAATTTTGATATGAAAGAGTTTGAAAACAAAGTAATTATAGTAACAGGCGGAGCTTCAGGGATAGGAAAATCCATCTGTGAAGAATTCAATAAAGCGAATGCAAAAGTTGTAATTATAGATAAAAAAGAGCCCGATATCCCCTGCGATTTTTTCTATAAAGGCGATATAACAGAAAAAGATATAATAATTGATTTCACTCAAAAAGTCATAGAAAAATACAAAAAAGTTGATTTTATTATAAACAACGCAGGATTATCAAAAGGCGGACTTCTTTCTTGCGATTTAGATGATTTTCTATACGTGCAGAAACTAAGCCTGTTTGCGCCATTTGCCCTAGTGAAGCTATTTTTAAATAACCTAAACGATAATGCAGTAATTATAAATATTTCATCAACAAGGGCATTTCAATCGCAAGCAGATTGGGAAAGCTATTCAGCAGCAAAAGGCGGAATAATTTCACTAACTCATGCAATGGCAGTAACCTTGAAGGGAAAAGCAAGAGTCAACTCAATTTCTCCGGGGTGGATTGATACAATAGGCTATAATTTTTCGCCCGCAGATATTACACAGCACCCGTCTAATTGCGTAGGCGAGCCTGTTGATATTGCAAACGCTGTTTTGTTCTTATGTTCAAACAAATCAAAATTTATAACAGGTGAAAACATCTTAATTGATGGCGGAATGAGTAAATTAATGGTTTATCATAATGATGAAGGTTGGACTTATTCAAACTAAATAATAAGGCAAAAGGAAATGACAAAGTTTGATTTACATATACATAGCAACTGTTCAGACGGTAGCGACACAGTAGACGAATTAGCAGAGAAAATAAAAAAAGCCGAAATAGGAATTTTTGCACTAACAGACCACGACACAGTGGAAGGCTGTAAACTAATGTCTGAAAAATTCGAAACAGGATTTATAAAAGGCATAGAGCTAACCTGTCTTTTAGAAGATATAAAATGCCATATTTTAGGCTACGGCATAGATATTGAAAACCCCAAACTAAAAGCTCTGATTGAAAAAGGTAAAATTTTAAGACGTAAGAAACTTGAAACCCGAATTCACTACCTAAAAGATACTTGGGATTTTGAATTTACAAAAGAAGAACTGGATTGGCTGTATTCAAGAAAGAGCGTAGTAAAACTACATTTGGCAAATATTTTGGTTAAAAGAGGGCTTGCCGAAAATAACATTGCCGCAATGGAAAAATATTTAAACGGATGTAAAACAGGCAATACAAGATTTGACGGCAAAGAAGCAATAGAAACAATACAACAAGCAGGCGGAATAGCAGTTTGGGCTCATCCTTTGGGCGGAGAAGGTGAAAAACATCTTGCTTTTGATGCTTTTATTCCAAAACTTGAAAAAATGCTTAAATATAATATTCAAGGTCTGGAATGTTATTACTCTCGCTATAATAAGGAAGAAATAAAATTCCTTACAGAATGCGCCGAAAAATATAACCTGTACACAACAGGCGGAAGCGACTACCACGGAACAAATAAAAATATTCCGTTAACTAAACTAAATACAGATAATACCCCCGTTGAACTTGAAGTATTGAATTTTCCTAAAATATATTAGTTATTCTCTTTTAAGAAACTCAAAACCTCATCAACATGACCTTTAACTTTTACTTTGCGCCATTCTTTTTGAATGTTGCCATTTTCGTCGAAAATAAAAGTAGAGCGTTCAATGCCCATATATTTTTTGCCATACATAGATTTTTCTTTCCAAACGGCAAATTTTTCAGCTAAGATATGCTCAGGATCAGATAACAGAATAAAATTCAAACTTTGTTTTTCTCTAAACTTTAAATGACTCTTAATGCTGTCAGGACTAACGCCAATAACAACAGCATAATTAATTAGCCTGTTAAAACTGTCTCTAAAATCGCAAGCTTCTTGAGTGCAACCCGCAGTATTATCCTTAGGATAGAAATATAAAACAACCCTCTTACCTAAAAACTCATCTAAATTATATGTTTGCTCAACCCCGTTTTCATTAATACCTAATATGTTCATTTTATTTACCTCTTTAGCCAACAAATTATAACATTAACATAATAATAACGTATTAGCCCAATATTATTAATTTAATATCTAAATAACAAACTGTATATTCTTAATAATGTAAATAAAAAATATATTCAATAATATTTTCAAGAAGAAGAAATGTTTATTTTCTAAAATATTTTTAAATAGTGGCAAGTTCCACTATTACATAATTATGATATTATATTATCTTTTTTACATTTTTATTCTTATTTACAGAGATTATTTTTAAGTTTACAGCACAATATTTATTTAAAAAACATCAATTACATTATATTGTAATAAAGAAATAACAAACTAAATTTACTCAAAAGAAGTCAATTATATAAAATCCTATATCAATCCCCCACCAATTACTCACAGATTTTAGTTTAAAATATTAATTGCCTTTATTTTGAAATAAGTATGTGGATATACTGTGTCAAACCAAATATCTCCGTTGCCAATCATAAAACCTCGCCAATTTCCAAAAATTTCATTTGTTTTAAGAGATTTTTTTAAATGTTCATTAAATACAATTTTTTATCCAATTTTAAAAATTGTTCCTTATTCTCAACAACAACATATTTACCTTCACCATAATAATCATTAATTGCAATTGGATAGTTAATCATATTTGCAAATTCTTCAAAATTTTCAGCTTCAACTACTTCTTTTATTTTAGTTGCATATTTTAAAGCATTTTGTCGTTCAGTCTCTTCCCTACAAGAACCGGAACCATCACTAAAAGAAAATACATTTTTTTCTAGACATATGGCGGAAAGATTATAATTTAATAATAAAACAATTAGTAAAGTTATGTATAAAAATATTCTTTTCTTTTTCTCAATATAATCTATAATGCCAATTATTGCAAGATAAAAGGAGCGTGATTTCGCTCCCCTTTATAATATAAGAAATATTATCATTTTCTGCTGTATTTATTGAAATACGTCATTAAAATTTGTTATAATATTATTATCCTTTGCTAACCCATAATAGGCGTATGAATGTTAGCGAGGGATATCTCTTGAAAACAGTATTTTTATTACACTATTTGCAAAATATTCATATATTAATTAAGTTAAACTATGATATAATCAAACAATAGAATCTTTTCAAAAACATAATCTTTTCAAGTGGATATATGAAAATACAAAATTATAAAATCAGAAAAATTAATGGTGAATATGCTAATTTATCACTTGGAACACTAGAAGCAGATGAAGA
>DVJT01000019.1 GCA_018716565.1 Candidatus Avigastranaerophilus faecigallinarum
AATAAAAACAAATTACGTGCAAATATTGCTAAAAACAATTATAATAGAAAAGACTAAAGGGCGTTTTTTCTTGAATACTTTTTATAAAAAATATATACCATATTTATTTTTGTTACCTGCATTTGTTTTGCTTGCGGTATTTTTCTTTATTCCTTTTATAGATACAATCTTATTAAGTTTTAAGGATTTTTCTACAGATATATACAATCCGCAGTTTATTGGTTTTTCCAATTATATACAGTTGTTTAAATCAAAAGAGTTTTATACCACATTGACTAATACTTTTTTATTTTTGATTATGGTGGTTCCAATTCTTGCTCTTTTACCTTTGATTGTTGCTATATTTATTAATCAAAAAATAAAGTGGGTAAATATATATAAAATATTGATTTATCTTCCGGTTATTATATCTATTGTAGTTGTTGCTATAGCTTTTAAATGGTTATATGCCCAACAAGGCATTTTGAATTATTTGGCTGAATTATTTGGTTTATCGGCAATCGGTTGGCTTACTGATACTAAATTTGCACTTTTGTCTGTAGCTATTGTTACTATATATAAAGGGATTGGCTATTATATGATGATATATCTATCAGCATTGATTGGAGTTCCAAAAGATTTATATGAAGCTGCTGATATTGATGGCGCAAGTGCAATAAAAAAACATCTTACGGTAACTATTCCCCAAATTATGCCTACTATTGCTTTGGTTGTAATTATTTCTTCAATATCAGCTTTAAAAGTATTTACAGAAATATATGTTATGACAAAAGGCGGTCCTTTAAATTCTACAAAAACAATTGTTTATTATATATATGAAAGAGCATTTGAAAATCTTGATTTATCTATGGCTTCTGCAGCATCGGTAGTTTTACTTTTAGTTATACTTGCTTTCTCTATAATTAATATAACTTGTTTTGAAAATAAGAGGTATAAAATATGATAAGAAAAATTTTTAAAGGTTTTATATCTCATTCATTTTTGATTTTTATGTCGTTTTTGTCAGTTTTTCCTTTTATATGGCTTATTTCAACTGCATTAAAGGGTGTTGATGAAAATATATTTGAATATCCGCCTGTTTTTATTCCTAAATGTTTTACTTTTGAAAATTTTATCGGAGTATGGAGACAAATTCCTTTCATTGCTTATTTCTTTAATAGTCTTATAGTTGCAGGTTTTACAGTTGTTTTAAATTTGATTCTTTCATCATTAGCTGCATATCCTTTAGCCCGGATGAACTTCCAAGGAAAGAATTTCTTATTTTGTTTGGTGCTTGCTACTATTATGATTCCATTCCAAGCTATTATGTTGCCTGTTTATCTTATAGTTTTAAAACTCCATTTCGTGGATTCATATGGTTTTGTAATGGGATATTTAGGACTAATATTACCTTTTGCTGTAAATGCATTTGGAATATTTTTAATGAGGCAAGCTTTTCTTGCTATTCCTAAAGAAATGGAAGAGGCTGCTTTTATTGATGGTTGCGGTGTTTTTGATATTTGGAGGAAAATTTTACTTCCTATGACATCTCCTACACTTGCTTTGCTTGCCATTTTTACTTTTATTGGTTCTTGGGGTGAATTTTTATGGCCAAGTATTGTTTTGACAAACAAAGCTTTATATACTTTGCCTGTTGGCGTTAATGACTTACAAGGTATGTTTAGTGCCAATTGGCGCTTTATTGCTTCTGGTGCTATTATATCAATAATTCCTATTCTTGTTTTCTTTATAGCTATGCAAAAATATTTTATTTCCTCTCAAAATGAAGGTGCAGTTAAAGGTTAAAAAAAATCCTCTTGAAAAGAGGATTTGTCAAAATCTTTATTAAATTATGTCCCTTATTAACTTTCAATATCAAAACCTGTATTTTCTTCATCATCAAGTTGGTATTCGTTTCCGAAAGAGTCACTTGCTACATAGCTGTTAAAGGCTTCTTCGTAATCATAACCTTTGTTTATATTATCGTTGAATTCAAAGTTTTCATAATCCATCAATTCTGCCATGTCTGCTTTATTATTTCCTTTTGCATCTGACATAATTGCTTCTTCAAATGTTGTGAAATCACAATAATTTGTTGTTTCTGAACATCCGTTGTCGTTATTATCGCTATAGCTAATAAGCTCATCATCTTCTACATAAAAGTTACTTTTATTATCGTCATTTTTTGTTTGAAAATCACTGATATTTTTGAATGTACTTGTCATAAATGAAAAAGCATCTGCCATAATATCCTCGATTCTTTAAACTCTATATTATATATAAAAAATATATATTCCCTAAATTGCCATTTTTTATCTGTAAATTTGTGAAAAAATTAAAACCCTCGTATTGCAAGAGTTTTGATGAAATAGAACGTTAATTTTTCTTAACAAAAGAAGTATTTATTAAATAATTTTGTGTAAATCAGGAAAAATTTCAATACTTCTTTTTAAAATATTATTTATATAAGCAATTGTAATTCCGTAGTTTGTGATTGGTATATTTTGTTTATTTGCTTTATGGTACCTGTATATAACTTCTCTATCTTTTAGCATACAACTTCCGCAATGAATTATCATTTTATATTTTGATAAATCATCGGGAAATCCTGTGCCTGATGAAAATTCAAAGTTTAGTTTCTTCTTTGTATATTCCTGAATCCATCTTGGTAATTTGACGCTGCCAATATCATCGCATTGTCTGTGATGTGTACAACCTTCTGAAATTAATAATGTATCATTGTCATTAAGAGTTTCGATAGCTTTTATACCCTTGATTGCATAATCTAGTATACCTTTATATCTTGCAAAAAGTATTGAAAATGATGTTAGCATTATATCTTTTGGTGTATCTTGATTTACTTTTTTAAAAGCTTGTGAGTCTGTAATAACAAGTTTTGGCTTTTTGCTGCAAGATTCAATTGCTTTTTTTAGTTCTGTTTCTTGAACTACAACAGATATTGCTCCTGATTCAAGTAAATCTCTTATTACTTGTTGTTGGGGGAGAATTAGTCTTCCTTTCGGTGCTGCACTATCTATTGGAGTTACAAGTATAACAATATCAGATGGTTCTATTAAATCTTTAACTAAATGTGTCTTATTTGGTTCTTCTTCATAAATCGTTGCTATTAAGTCTTTTAATTCTTTTATATTTGTTTTGTTTTTGGCACTTACATAAATTTCATTTTCTAATAATTGTTTTTTTGATTCTATAATATCTGATTTATTGTATGCAATAATATATTTTATATTTTTTTCTTTGAATGTATTTATGAGGTCTTTATCAAATAACGAAATTTCATATTGAGAATCAACAACCAAAACTGCAATATCTACTTTATTTAGTACTTGTTTTGTTTTTTCTATTCTTAAACAGCCTAAAGTCCCTTCATCATCAATACCAGGAGTATCAATAATTGATACAGGTCCTAATGGTAGTAATTCCATCGCTTTATATACAGGGTCAGTTGTTGTTCCCTTTATATCTGAAACAATTGAGAGTTCTTGATTTGTTATTGCATTTATTAAACTTGATTTTCCGCTGTTTCTTTTCCCGAAAAATCCTATTTGTATTCGCTCTGCGGCTGGTGTGGAATTTAAACTCATAGTTTATCCTTTTATTTGATTATATATCATTTAACAAAATTTTCAATTATAAATCAATAAAGAGTTACCTTTATTTGCTCTTTCTACTATAATAATTTTTATAAGGAAGATACATGTTTAATAAACAGATTGTAATAATAATTTTAGCTTTTATACTTTGTTTTCAGAGTGCATATGCAACTGATAATTATATACCCGTGCGTGTAGGTATTAGTGATACTCTATTTAAAACTTATCTGTTTGATAGTATTGAGTTTAATGATGCTTCTAATTTAATGGTTATGGATTCTTCATCGGGGTATGTAATTCCATCGAATGAAAATTCTATGACGGTAAAGGTAACGTCTGAAAATAATTTATTCAGGGTTTATGTTGATAATCAATTATTAGCGAAAAATTTGACTGGCCCTATTTTGGTATCACCAAAAGAAAATTGTTTTGTTTCTGTAAAAGGTTTAAAAAGAAAAGGAAAACAAGCCTTATACAGGGGGTATATTGAACTTGTCAGAAGCAGTAAAGATATAAGTAAATTTTCAATTGTAAATGTATTAAGTTTAAAAAATTATTTAAGAGGGGTTGTGCCAAATGAAATGCCAGTGAGATTTGGTCTTGAACCATTAAAAGCTCAAACTGTAGCTGCTAGAAATTATGCTGTTACCCCAAGGTTAAAAGCTTATGATGAATTTGATTTGTGTGATTCAGTTGCTTGTCAGGTTTATTTTGGTGCTAATACTGAAGATAAACTTTCTGATATGGCAATAGAACAAACGAATGGTGTTATTGCTTTAGATAGAGATAATTTGCCTATACTTGCATTGTATAGTTCTACAGCAGGTGGTTATACAGAAAGCTATGAATATGCTTTTTCTGATCCTGCAACAAAAGCATTCCCTTCAAAAGAAATACATTATTTATCTGCTGTTCCTGATTCTGAAGAATTTGAAACTCTTGATACAGAAGAAAAAGCAGAAAAATTTTATACTTCAAAGCCAGAGGCTTTTGACGACTTATCTCCATATTACAGATGGTCGAAAGAGTGGACTGTTGATGAATTACAAAATGTTTTAAAAAAGACATTACCTGCTCAATCAAAAACAGGTTTTATTTCTCCGCAAATAAATTCCGGTGATAATATTGGTAATATTATTTCTATAAGAGCATTGCAAAGAGGACAATCCGGTAAAATAATTAAACTGGAAATACAAACTGATAAAAATACTTATATTGTTCAAAAAGAACTGGTTATAAGAAGATGTTTTCAAAAAGACGGAATATCTCTCCCAAGTGCGAATTTCGTAATTACATATATTGATGCGGAAACTCCGGTTTATAAATTTTTTGGTGGGGGCTTTGGTCACGGTGTTGGCATGAGTCAATGGGGTGCTGGGAAAATGGGAAGCTTGGGTTTTACCTTTGATCAAATATTGCAACATTATTATAAAGGCATAAAGTTGGCTACTATTCCTATTGAAGTTCATAGTAACAATAAGGTATTAGAACGATTATTTTACACAGAAAATGAAGAAGCTAAAGTTTATATAGAAAATCCTGATAAAATACAAAAATTAAGGATTACGGTAAATGGAAAAGAAATTGATGTCAAATTAAAAGATGATATAACAAAGGTAGAAATATCTAAATATCTTCTTTGCGGTGAAAATAAAATATCATATGTAATTTTAGATGAAGATATTGATTATTCTAAAAAAGTGAAAGTATTTACAGAAGTAAAGGAGGCTGAATGTGAGTAAAGATTCATCTTTATTAAAAGCTGCCTGGTTGATTGCTTTTGTTACAATAATTTCCAAATTTGTAGGTTTTCTTAGAGATGTATGTATAGCAAATTATTATGGGGCAGGATTGGTTTCTGATGCCTATTTTTATGCTTACCAGATTCCTTCCTTAGCTATTATTTTAATGGGTGGTGTCGGTGGACCGTTTCATAGTGCTACAGTAAGTGTTTTTGCTAAGCTTGTAAATCCTGATGATAAAATGCCGTCTGAAAAGGTAAATAAGCTTTTTAATACATTTCTAACAGCGACTTTTATTGTATTTGCGTTATTCTCTATTGTTATATTTATATATTCTGATGAAATACTTAATTTTATAATTCATTCTGACAATAAAGAACTTGTCTCTCTTGCAAGTTCGCATTTGAAAATAATGACCCCTGTTATACTAATTGGCGGTATTATTGGTATATATTATGGACTGTTAATTACTTATAGGTGTTTCTTATTACCTAATCTTTCACCTGTTTTAATGAGTCTTAGTATAATATTTATTATTGCTTTTTCAAAAGGTGATAAATATGGAACTTGTTTAGCTATAGCAACTTCAATAGGTGCTTTGTTACAATTTTTGGCTCAGTTCCCTGCTGTTAAAAAACTCGGATTTAAAATAAAACCGAATTTGTCAATTAAAAATAATCCTGAGTTTAAAAATTTAGTAGAACTTGTTTTTCCAGCAGCTTTGAGCTCAACAATAGGTCAAATATATGTATATGTAGATATGTTTTTCGCTTCGCAGTTAAGAGAAGGTGCTTGGACGGCTGTCGGCTATGCAAATAGAGTTTTTCAGTTCCCTGTTGGTATATTGGTAACTGCCTTTTTAGTTCCTTTATTTCCTATTTTCTCAAAATTAGTTGGGGAAAAGAAATATGACGACATTAAATATTATTTTCATAAAGGTGTTGGACTTTTGAATTTTGTTGCTATTCCTATTATGTTTGGAATTATCTTATTGGCTTCTGATATGGTGCAATTAGTTTTCCAAAGAGGTGAATTTGATTCTCATGCTACATATATGGTTTCACAGGCTTTAATCTTCCTATCATTTGCTATAATTCCTTATGTGTTTAGAGATTCTATTACCAGAATCTTTTATTCTTTTAACGATTCAAAAACACCGTTTTTGGTTGCTTTTTCATCTATTGTCTTAAAATATATATTAAATGCTTTGTTTATAGAAAAATTAGGAATTGCTGCAATCACACTTTCTACATCGTTAGTTACATTGTTTAATGCGACATTACTTGGATGTATTTTATTAAAGAGAATAAATTTGGATTATAAAATATATTTTGTAAATTTAGCTAAAATGGTATTAGCGGCTTTTCTCTCTTTTTCAATAAATTTTGTAATATATAGAAATTGGGTTATAGCTCCTGATAATTGGTTTTTGTTATTTATAAAAACAATTGTAATATTTGCTCTTTGTATGAGTATTTATACTGTTTTTGCAGTTTTGTTTAAGATTGAATATGTAGGTGAATTAATTGAAAGAATTAGAAACTATATTAGACAAAAGTTCATTCGTTGATGAACTTAATATTTTGTTAAAAGAAGGCGGTGTAATAGCTTTTGTTACCGATACTGTATGGGGATTGGGTTGTTTGCCTAATTCAAAAAAAGGTGTTGATAAAATATATGAAATAAAAGGAAGAGATAGATCTAAGCCATTAATTTTAATGTCTAATAATAAAGAAAATCTTTTTCCGTATGTAGAATCTATATCAAAAACAGCGGGAAATTTAATGAAAGAATATTTCCCGGGTGCTCTTACAATTGTTATGGAAAAATCTGAAAATACTCCGGAATATATTACCTCTGGTAAAAATACTGTTGGTATTAGAGTTCCGAATAATGAGTTTTTTAAAAAGCTTTGTTCTGTTATAGATGGTCATGTTCTTGCAACTACAAGTGCAAATTTATCTAATCATCCTTCTTCAAAAACATATGAAATGGCAAAAGAATCTATCGGTAGTTTAGTTGATATTGTTTTTGAAGATTATGGATATGGTTGTGCTGGTAAAGAGTCTACCGTTATTCTTGTTGAAAATGAAAATGTAAAAGTATTGCGACAAGGAAGCATCAATCTTCCAAATAATTTGAAAGATTAATATCTTTCGTTTGTATTGCAGAAACAGGAACTTTTATTATGTTCCCGGTATGGAACCAGTTGTATGTATAATCAATATAACTTCCTTTACCATTTTCATATGTTTCTAATCTAGTGTTAAGTTCGTTATTTTTTTTGATTGCACCATCTTTAATATCAAATAATTTTTTTAAAGTTTCAATATTGATTCCAAATTTGTACTTTTTATTCTCATTGTTTTCTTTAATATTAATTACCAAATAGATATATTCTCCATCTGTATATGCTTTTGCAATTTCATTTTGCTCTTTCTGTTTTGATTGGATTGCAGAAAGAGTTTTTTTCAATTCTTCTTTTTTTGATTCTTTTAATTTTTCATTTGTAAGTAATTTTTGAATTTTTTGAATTTCTGTTTGTAAATAATTATAAGAAGATGGTACGATTATTTCTGAAATAGAATTTAAGTCTGTATTTGAGTTTATATTATTATAATTAAGTAAAAAATTAAGATCGCAGTTATTTTCTTCTGCAATTGCGGTAATGCTTGTTTCTGTTGGATTAAATTTTATATATAAAGGTTTCTTTATTGTGTTATTTGCGTTAAAAAATGTTATTAATAAAGCTAGAGTTGTTCCTATTGCTGCAGTTCTAAAAGAAATACTTTGTTTATTCCTCTTATTTGAATTATGTTTAGTACTTGAAATTTCAGATAAATATATCTCATCTTTGAAATCTGTTGCATGTTGTTTTATTGATTTGCCTTTTGTCGAAGTATTTCTATTTGATTTATAAATGCCGTTAAAAGATATTGTTTTTAAATTCATATTGCCTCTTTTATTGGTTTACATAAAATTTATGAAAAATTAAAATTGACAGACAAATAAATAAAAAATTAATATTTCTTAATGAATAAAAAAGAAAATTAAAGTTTTAAGAACTTTTTCCGAAATTAATTTTAGAGTAATAATTTATAGGAGTGTGTTAAATGGATTTTAATTTTGATAAATTATCTGAAATTTTCAAAAAACAAGATTTAGGTAATTTTAGAAAAGCAAATGGCGAATCGGCAAATGTAGAAGATACAATTGTTTTTGAAATGCAAGATGGTGAATATCAAATAGATGAGGAATTATTGTCAAGAGATGGTTTTATTAAAGCTTTAAAAGCTCAAAATACAAAAGAAAAGGCTTTAACAGAAGAACAACTTGGGCTTATATATGATACTATAAGTACTATGGATGATGAAGATGGTATGTCCGAGAAAGAGTTAAAATATCTTGCATCTTTAGGAAATGATACAGATAAATACGATTCTGAAGGCAATACTATAAATGAATTTGATATTAAAGAGTTTCTGGATAATGTTGAAGATGTTTTAAATGATGATGCTTTATGTTGTGATGATGATTGTTGTCCAGAAGATTGTTCTTGTCAAGATGTACCAAGGGAAACAATTACTTCTGTATTAAAAGATGATGACAGAATCTTGACTGATGACGATGGTAATAAATATGTAAATGTTGAGCCTTGGAGTAATGACGAAGATAATAATAATTGTCTATCACGAATTATTCAAAATAGTTATGATTTAGAAGCTATGGGCATAGAACCGGATAGCGAAGAATATTATGCTCTAGAAGAAGCCGTTATGAATGCAAATCCGAGTATATATGGAACTGAAGAAGGAGGATGGCGCCAAGAGGTTGGAGGTACAGGAAGACATAATGCAGTGCTTTATACCGGTGATAAGATTATACTTTCTGATTTTGAATATGAAAGACCATGTCCTTGTGTAGAAGATCCAGAACCTGTAAAAACAACGACTACAAATCCTTCGCCAAAACCCGTAACAAGTACTCAAACAGTTACTCAGACTCAAACGGTAACTAATACACAGACTGTTACGAATACTCAAACTGTTACACAAACTGAAACAGTAACAAATACACAAACAGTTACACAAACAGACGGAGTAACACAGACTGATACAGTAACACAGACTGATACAGTAACTCAAACTGATACAGTAACACAGACTGATACAGTAACTCAAACTGATACAGTAACTCAAACTGATACAGTAACTCAAACTGATACAG
>DVJT01000020.1 GCA_018716565.1 Candidatus Avigastranaerophilus faecigallinarum
CAAATGCAATAAAAAAAAGTAATGCAATAATTAAAGGTTTAAAAAAAGGTGTAGTAAGAGTTTTAGTATCAATAGATGCTGGCTCAAAAGAAGTACATGAAAAAGTAAAACAAGTAAAATCCTATGATAAAGTATGGAAACATCTGGAAGAATACGCAAAAAATCAACCAGAAGGAGCAGACTTTGTTAAAGCAAAGTACATAATAGTACCTGGACTAAACGACTCAGAAAATGAAATTAAACTGTGGCTGGAAAAATGTAAAAATATAAATATAAAAAGTGTAGTATTAAATCTTGACTTTAACTGGATTATGAAAAATGTAGATAACAACTTGATCCCAATATATAATTTAATGAAATACACACAAAAAACAGCTAAAGATATGGACATGAATTGCGAATTATACGGACAAATATTCCAAGTTAAATGTGAAATAGAGAAATCAAGAGAAGAGAATATAGCAGGTTTTTAAAATGAAAATAGCAGTTTTTGAAAAAAGACCATATGAAGAATCAATAATAAAAGAATTTCAAACAAGAACAGGAATCGAAGTCGTAAGTACAGATGAAATTTTAGATGAAAAAACAATAAATTTATGTAAAAATGCAGATGCAATAACAACACTTGGATTCAGTAAATTAAATAAAAAACTACTTGATAAAATAAAAAACTACGGAGTAAAATACATCTCAACAAGAACTATTGGTTATAATCATTATGATTTAGATTATGCCAAAAAAATAGGATTTAAACTTTGCAATGTAACTTATGCTCCAAATGGAGTAGCTGATTTTACAATAATGTTAATGCTCCTTACAATAAGAAAATACAAACCTGCAATGTGGAGACAAAATGTAAATGATTACACACTAAACGGACTAATGGGTAAAGAGATGAGACATTTAACCATTGGAGTTATAGGAACAGGCAGGATAGGATATACTGTAATTAAAAATTTATCAGGTTTTGGCTGCAAAATCCTTGCATATGACAAATATCAAAATAATTCAGTAAAAGAATTTGCTGAATATGTTGATTTTGATAAACTTTTGAGCGAATCAGACATTATTACTATACATGTACCATTAACACCTGGGAATGTTGAAATAATAAATAAAAACAGCATATCAAAAATGAAAGACGGTGTTGTTATAGTAAATACAGCAAGAAGTGAGTTGACTAACATACAAGATTTAATTGAAGGTATTGAATCAAAAAAAATAGGGGCACTCGCTTTAGACGTATTTGATAATGAAGATGAAATATATCATCACTATTTATCAACAGACATAATCAAAAATAAAGATATGGCTTATCTAAGACAGTTTCCCAATGTAATACTTACGCAGCATATGGCATTTTTTACAGATTCTGCAGTTGATGAAATGATTATAAATAGTTTAAATAATCTTCTCGATTTTTATGAGACTGGTACTTGTAAAAATGAACTATAAAAAAGACCGATTTTATATCGGTCTTTTTTATAAAATACAAATTTGAGTTTTTAATTGCGACTTCTTGTTCTTGCCAATAATCTTAGTATTTCAATATATAGCCATACAATTGTTACTAACAGACCAAAAGAACAATACCATTCAAAATATGAAGGTAAATTCGCTCTAACACCATTATCAATATTATCAAAGTCAATAATTAAATTAAGTGCAGCAACTAAAGCAATAACAACATTAACACCAATTGCTAGAGAAGAATTACTGTAGAAATAAGGAACATTTACCTTAAAAAAGAATAAAATAATAGAAATCAAATAAAACAGACCAATTGCTAAAGTTGCAGTAAATATAACTGCCCTAAATTTTTCAGTAGCTTTTATAAGTCCTACTCTATACAAAACAGCCATAGCAAATACAACTAAAAAAGTAACAGAAATAGCTTGAGTTACAATACCGGAATACATTTTTTCAAAGAAACAAGAAATTCCAGAAATAAAAGCACCTTCAGCAAAAGCATATATCGGAGCCAAATATGGCGATTTATCTTTCATAAAAGGAATCGCAATACCAAGAACCAAACCAATAATTACACCTGCCCAAGTCAAAATATTAACAAAATCATAACGTCCCAATGAAAATTGATAATATACTGCAGCAGCTGAAACCAACATTATTAGTGATAAAATTAATAGTTTATTCATAGTCCCGGCAACTGTCATTGGTCTTTCTGTTAATGCATATGATTGCTCATAAACATTTTCATTGAAAATCGGATTTGTACTTTTCATTTTTCCTCCTTAGAAATATACATGTAGATTATATCATATTTTAAATCAATATGAGATTATTACAAAAAAGGAGCATAAAATGAAATCAAAAATAAAAGATATAAAAGCAAGACAAATTATTGATTCAAGAGGAACACCAACTATCGAAACAGAAATTATATTAGAAAGTGGACATACAGGAAGAGCATCTGTTCCATCAGGAGCTTCAACAGGAAAATTTGAAGCAATAGAATTAAGAGATAATAATGAAAAAGAATACAATGGGAAAAGCATACATAAAGCTATTTTAAATATAGAAAATTATATAAAACCACAAATTATAGGATTAAATGTATTTAATCAAAGAGAAATAGATGTATTAATGTGCAAATCAGATGGAACAGAAAACAAATCAAAATATGGAGCAAATGCAATTCTAAGCGTATCATTTGCAATAGCAAGAGCAGCTGCAAATGAACTTAAATTACCGTTATACAAATATATAGGAGGAATATACGGGAACAAACTTCCCTTTCCAATGATGAATATAATCAACGGAGGCAGACACGCAAATAATAAGCTCGATTTTCAAGAATTTATGATACAACCCATATGTAGTAAAAATATAAAAGAAAGCATCAAAATCTGTGCAGAGATATACTATAAATTAAAAGAAATAATAGATAAACAGGGATTTTCGACTTCAGTTGGTGATGAAGGAGGATTTGCACCGAACATAAAGACAAATAAAGAAGCACTTGATTTAATTATTCAATCAATAAATGATGCTCACTATACAACAAATGAGGTTAAAATCTGTTTAGATATTGCCGCTTCTGAATTTTATAAAAATGGAAAGTACTATTTAGAAGGAGAAGGAAAAGAATTAACCAGTGAAGAAATGATCAAATACATATCCGAACTTGTAAAAGATTATCCTATTCACTCAATAGAAGACGGCTTGAATGAAGAAGACTACACTGCTTGGAAAAAATTAACAAAAGAACTTGGAGAGAAATGTCAGCTTGTAGGTGATGATTTATTTGTAACAAATTATAACAAGCTAGAAGCAGGAATTAAAGAAAAAATCGCAAATGCAATATTAATAAAGCCAAATCAAACAGGAACTCTTACAGAAACATTAGATACAATTCAACTTGCAAAGCAAAATAACTATAATACAATCATTTCACATAGAAGCGGGGAAACAGAAGATACATTTATTGCAGATTTGGCAGTAGGAGTAAATGCAGGACAAATAAAGGCAGGATCAATTGCAAGAAGTGAAAGAACATCCAAATATAATCAATTAATAAGAATTGAAGAGGAACTTGAAAATATTAATTAATTTGCGATGAAAATATTTTTATTTTATAATTAAAAAGCCGTGCTCCACGGGGACCTTGCGGATCTCTCGACCCGAACGCATAGCGGGGTGCAGAGCCTATTGTGAGACTTGTATGAATACGGCAGACTTTATATATACCGTTGATAGCGCAGGTATTTATGGCATAGTCCATCGAACCGTGTCAGGACGGGAACGTAGCAGCACTAAGGTGTAAACTATGGGTGTATTTATTTTCGAAGTAGGTATATATAAAGAAACCCTTATTTATATTTGACGATAGATAGTGGCACGGCAAAAAAGAGGATTCATTCTTGAATCCTCTTTTTATTTTTTCTCAGCTTCTTTTATCTCTTCTTCTAAACTATTTACATCACCAGAGAATGTTAATTGTTTATTCAATGTCAACTTTAGATATTTTACATAATTTATTCTATTTTTCAATTCTTGATAAACCTTTGCTAAAAAGTAATAAACATCAGCTTCTTCGGGCATATCATGTATTGCTTGTCTTAATATTTTTTCTGCAGCAACAAATTTTTTATGTTTATAAAGTAACTTAACAAGCATTTTTATAGCTTTAATATCAGAAGGATTTGTTTTTATCGTTTTTTCTAAGAATAAAATTGCCTGCTCGTCCTTATTTTGTTCCAAATATATTGAAGCCAAATTATAATAAGCCCAACTATAATCCTGATTTTGAGATATAACATCTTCATAATATTTTATTGCTAAAGAGCTATTACCAACTTGCTTATAGGCATATGCAATATAAAATTTAGCTACTATATCATCAGGCTTAATATCAAGTGCTTTTTTTAAATATACAATTGAGTTTTCAAAATTTTTTTTTCTTGTATAAATTTCCCCCAAATGAAAAAAACAATTTTCGTCATTTTTATCAATATCAATTACTTTTAATAATAAAGCTTCAGCTTCATCATACCTTTCTAATTTTATATAAACATTTGCTAAATTATACATTATATCAGTATCAGAAGGAGCAATAGACAAAGCTTTTTCATATGATAAAACTGCCTCATTCATTTTTCCTAGTTTTTCAAGAATGATTCCAATATTATAATATACTTGAGGATTATCAGGCGAAACCTTTTTTAGATATATAAAATTTTTTAATGCTTCTTGATTTTCACCAATATCAGAAAGAGCAATAGCATACTCTTCAATTAAATGAATATCATTGGGATTTTGCTTAAGTTTTTCTTGAAGCTCACTAATTGAATCATTGGACATAAAAATACCTATTCCTCAGACAAAACCATTTTCAAAGCAAAAGGCAAATAATCAATTACATCAGAGGCTAATACAGAATATTTAGTTAAATCGGCTGCAGCAATATCTCCGGCAAGCCCATGTAAATAAGTTCCGATTATTGCAGCATCCAATGGCGAAAGCTTCTGAGCTAATAATCCAGCTATTATACCGGTAAGAACATCACCAGTACCAGCCTTCGCTAAAGCAGATGATCCTGACTGGTTAATAAATATTTTTTCACCATTAGTTACAATACTGTTATGACCCTTTAATACAGTTATACACTCATATGTTTGGGATGTAATACGTGCATATTTTTCTCTATTTTCAACAATTTCTTCAACAGAAACATTTAATAATCTTGAAAGTTCTCTCGGATGAGGTGTAATAACCATATTCTTTAAAGAAATTTCACCTTTGTGATTAGACAAAAGATTAATACCATCAGCATCTATAACAACTTTTTGTGCTTTATTTAAATTATTTAGAATATAAAATACAAATTTTTTAACTTCGTCATTTGCAGTTATTCCACATCCCATAGAAACTACATTATACGAATACAAATTATCAATAGTATTTTCAGAAGATATAATTCCATTATTATCTGATTTTAAATGTACAAAAGTAAGTTCAGGCGCCATTGAAGCAATAACAGGAACAATTTCAGTAGGACAAGCAAGCGACACATAACCAGCTCCAACTTTTAAAGCTGATATAGAAGAAAGCAAAGCTGCACCAATATAAGGCTTAGAACCGGATATATTCAATACTCGCCCAAATGTTGCTTTATTTGATTCTTCAATACGTTTTGGGAGCTTACCGAAAACTAATTTTTTATCAATTAATTTAACCATTTTGTCTTATTGCCTCATATAAAACAATTGCTACAGAATTTGAAAGATTTAAACTTCTTTGTCCGTCTTTCATAGGTATTGTTATTGAAGTATCCTTATTTTGATTAAGAATTGATTCTGGAATACCTCTAGTTTCGGGTCCAAACACAAAAAAATCACCAGTTTGAAATTTTCTGTCAGTATATAATTTCTTAGACTTAGTAGTAAGATAATAAAATTTAGCATTTGGAAATTCTGATTTTAAATCATCTAGACTTTCATATTTTAATATCTCAACACTATCCCAATAATCCAAACCTGCTCTTTTTAAATGCTTTTCAGTTAGAGAAAAACCAAGTTTGCCAACCAGAAATAATCGTGCACCGGTACAAGCACATAATCTTGCAATATTACCCGTATTTTGAGGAATTTCAGGTTCAAATAACACTATATTAAAACTAGACTTTATCATTATTTATAAATCTTTGACTTTCTATTAAAACAGGAATACCTCTTATTATACACATTGCAACAGTGATATAAACCAATAAATCGGCAAAACTAATCAACTGAGGTTGAATATCGGAATAAAATAAATAAGAATCAACAGT
>DVJT01000021.1 GCA_018716565.1 Candidatus Avigastranaerophilus faecigallinarum
AACCTATTGGCTTAATATTATTTATATTTATTTTTATATTTAATAATAACGTATTTGCATATAATAATTTAGATTACGAAAAGGCATATTTTAAAAATTTGAACATAAAAGAAGATTGTATTACAGGAACACCAATAAAATTAAACAATAGAAATTTATTATTTATTGGTGAAGTATATAATCATATTTTAGACACAGAAACATATGAAATTAAAAATTTGAAACAACAAATTGAAAATGTATATGTTTATTCCCCTGTTTTATTAAATAATAGCGAAATTTTATTCGTTGGTACATATACAACACCTCCCTCAGATAAATTTCAACAAGAAATATATGATACAATATTTAGAAATCAATACAATGCACGTAGAAAAATCAAAGAATATAAACAATTATCCGAAGATGAAAGAGAAAAATTTTATTTACCCTATTTTAAAAATAATAATAACTTTTTAAAAAACTACCAAGAATACAAACAAAAATATGAAGAATCTATGTATTCTATTTTATACAATCCTAAGACAAACAAGTATAAAAAAGTAGGGAAAATAAATGAAAGAAGGCATAAGCCAAAAACCTTACTACTAAATAATGGAAATGTACTAGTTTGGGGTGGTTCAATTCTTGGGAATAATAGTATTGAAGTTTACAATCCAAGTATTGAAAAATATATACAAATCAAAGGAAAAAACTGGAATAATAATACAAAAGCCATTTTAATGAATGATGGTAGAGTCTTTATATCAAATGGCGAAATATATAATCCGAAAGATAACACATTCACTAAATTATCGGAAATGAATTGGCAAGATAGTATTTTATTAGATAATGGCAATATTTATGATTACTCTACAGGAAAAATATATAATTCCAAAACAAACTCAATTACAAATATAAAAATGTTAAAAAATAATTGTTATATAAAAATTCCTGAAAACCGTATTTTATATTGCAAAGTTCCATCTGATATAAATATTTATGATATAGAGCAACAAAAAACTATTAATATAAATAATTTAGCATCAATAAGAAGTTGCTATATGTCTAATATGCTTTTGCTAAATAACAATGAAGTTCTAATATATAATGGTGAAGTTTCAAAATATAATAAAGAATATGGAACTTTGAAAAGTATTTTATATGCCGAAGGTATAAGAGTTCAAAACAAATTACAATTATTAAATTTAGAAACAGGGAAAATAAAAATAATGAAAAATAAAGCTCCTAATTATTTAATGACAAATCCTGTTTTATTGAATGATGGCAAAATAATTTTTCATATCAATGGTAACAATAAATATATAATACTCATTCCTAAGATATTAGACTAGTCTGTAGATTGGGTTTCAACTCAACAGTATGTTGGGGCAAGTTTTTGCACCACGATAAAATATGACTATATTGAAAAATTTTGTTTAAAAATTAAATGTTTTAACTAAATAAAAAAGTGGAATATAAACTAAATATTACTTTTTAATAAATAGGAAAAATTAATGACTGACGAAAATAAAGAAAAAATAAATAATAAAAGCTTTTTAAGAAAATTGTTGGGTTTAAAACAAATTTGCGTGTTTTTTATAATATTTGTTCTTTTTCTTTGTTTTAGCAATATAAATGAACCTATAGAATATAAAATAAGTAATTATAAAATAAAAGTTTTTCCTTCTCCAATAATTTTAAATAGAGATAACTATCAATATAGTATTTTAAAAAATGAAAATATTTTAATTACCGGTGGTTTCACAAGTGGACAAAATATTCCGCAAAATACAACAGAAATTATTGATATAAATAAAAATATTCATAAAGAAGGTCCACTTATGAATATTCCGCATGTAAATCACAAGCAATTCAATTTAAAATCCGGTGATATTGTGATTGCCGATTCAAACGGATTTGAAACATTTGATTACAAAAATAATAAATTTTACATGTGGGAAGGCGAAGCTTTAAAAAAAATTTTAAATGTTAATGATGATGATTTTATTACAGGTATTTCATATGTATTATTACCTGATGAAAATATTTTGATAACAGGTGGATATGTTGAGAAAGAAAAAAGATACTTAAATACTGCATTTATAGCTGATACAAAAAATAAAACAATAAAACAAATTTCAAATATGCCAATTCCTAAAATGAATCATATTTCACAAGTTATAGATGAAAATGTTTATATTTTAGGTGGATATAATAATTTAACAACTGAAAATAAAGGTAAAATATTAATATTTGATTATAAAAAAGAAAAATTCTTTATTACTGAAACTGATTTTTATTCATATACACATATGATTTGTTTTTTAGCACAAGATAAAGATCTTTGCATAGATTACCATAGGCAGTTCTGTGATAATCCATATATGCCTTTATCTTATCCAATTCCACAAGAAGAAAAAAAATATTTTATTTTGAACTTAAAAGAAGGAATTGTTAATAGTTTTAACTATCCGTTTAGAGGTTTAAGAGTATATGAAGGAATGGAGAATATAATTGGTTTTGCAATAAACAATGAAGATTTATTTATAGTCGGCAATGACTGCAACAAATATAAATTCATAATATATTCATTTACAGAAAATAAATTTTACGAAACAAAAATACCACTTAAATTGTACGGAAAACTAATAAAAGTCTCTGAAAATAAAGCAATAATACATAGTAATAATAATTCTATTTATAAATTAACTTTGGAACAGAACATTTAGTAAGTAGCTTGGGTTGACTATTTTTTCAATAATCTTTGATTTTATGAAAAATTACTTTAACGCCAATTCTATTGCAGATATCATACTGTTTGCGTTTGCAATATTCTTACCTGCTATATCAAATGCCGTACCATGCGCAGGTGATGTTCTTAGAACACCAAGTCCGATTGTTGTATTAACACAATTATCTCGTTCTAATAGTTTTACCGGAATAAGCCCTTGGTCGTGATACATTGCTATATAACAATCATATTCACAAACATTTTGCGCACAATTTGTAAATAATGCATCAGAGGCAAATGGTCCTTCTATATTTATTCCTTTATTTTTTAAATATTTTACGGCAGGAATGATTTCGTTTATTTCTTCTTCACCAAACATTCCATTCTCTCCCGCATGTGGGTTTAGCGCACAAATTGCTATTTTAGGATATCTTATTCCAAGTTGTAATCTTAATGATTTTTCTAATCTTTCAACAGTTGATATTATAGCTTCTTTTTTTACTTTCTCTGCTACATCTTTTAACGCAACATGTCTTGTAAAAAGAAGGACATTAAATCTGTCACAAACAAATATCATCTCTGCTTTTTGGTTTGATTGTGCCAAATATTGTTCTAAAACTTCTGTTTGACCGTTATAGTTATGACCTGCCATTTTCATTGCATTTTTTGATACTGGCGCAGTAACTATTGCATCTATTTCTTGATTTATTGCAAGATTACAAGCTTGGACTATTGCCCTGAAAGCAAATTCTCCTGAAAATTCCGTTTCTTTACCAATATTTATATCTTCTTTTCTATATGGTATTTCTACAATTTCATAGTCTTTTTCTAATGATAAATTATATTCTTCTTGATAGAAATCAAGAATTTTTTTATTGGCAATAAGTATAACTTTATCTTTTGGTAAATCTAAAAAATTTAATGCTTTTATAGTAATCTCAGGTGAAATTCCATTTGGGTCACCAAGTGTGATTGCAATTTTTTTCATTTTTTTTATTTATCCTGTTCAAAATATCTTACAACATCAATTAAAGTATTTTGTGTACCTAAATTACCTGACTTAGTTACTATCAACTGACCTTTATGATCAACACCTAAAGGAATAGCAGGTGCTACGGTATCTATAATTTGTAAATTTTTACTTCCTATTGCTCTGCAACATTTATAAGATGTTTCTCCACCTACAGTTATTAAAACAGCTTCCTTTTGAGATAAAACCGTTTTGGTTACAGAAGCAAGATAATCACATATTTTAGAAATAAATACTTCCTTTGTTAATTCATTTTCTATTAATAATGAAGATAATTCTTCTGTATTTTCTATAAGTTCAGAAGAATGGATAATAACAGTATTATCTTTTATCAAATTATTTAAAACTCTTTGTGCAATCTCTTCAAAATCATTAGAAAATATATTTTGTGGTTTTATTGCGATGAAATATGTATTTTCTATATTATCATTTTCTTGAAGTCTTTTTATTTGAGATGCTGTTAAATCAGTTGCACTTCCTGAAACTACAAGCTTAGGAAGATTAGGCACCTGAGGTTCTTTAACCAAGTCTTCATCAGTATCAGGATGCCAAATTTTACCGAGTGCTTGGGCAGCGCCTGCTGAACCTACAGGTAAAATTTTATATGAACTCTTTGTAACAGCAAAAGCAATTTGCTCAAGGTCTGTAGTTGAAACTGCATCTGCTACTATCAATTTTTTTCCTTTTGATATTAAATCATTGAGCTTAGTAAGAATAGGACCTGCACCTTTCATTACAACATCAAGACTTATTAAATCTGTATAATTTGCCATTTCTTCGGGCAATTGACTTTTAAGAAGATTAATTATATTTGACTCCATAATAGGACATGCCGGATCTCTTGAAACTTCTGTCCTTTGCAGAGGAATACCTTTTACCAAATGGAAACCGCCAATTGTCGTTCTGCCTTCATTTGGGAAAGCAGGGAATATAACTGCAGCATCATATTCCAAAGAATCTAACAAAGTAACAACTTCTACTGCTATATTTCCTCTCAAAACAGAGTCTATTTTTTTATAGATGTATTCGAAGTTGTATTTTTTCAAAATATTTTCAGAAACATTCAAAACTTTTTCGTGAGCAGTTTTTGCATCAACATTCCTTGTTTCAGTAGACATAGCAAAAACTTCTGTTTTAAGATTCTCATCTATCGAGATATCTTCACCAAAAGCTACTTGTGTTTTACAGCCTCTTAAAAAAAGCTGGAGCGAAGTATCATTAGCACCGGTTAAATCGTCTGCAATAATACCTATATAATTAGATGTATCCATAAGAATTTTTAATTATCACCTTTATTGCCTAAAAGTCGCATAGAATTTGCACGTATAACGAAACGTTCTTTAGCTTCACCATCCGGTCCTGTCCATTTATTTGAAACAAGACGACCGTCTATACATACCTGACGACCTTTTTTTACATATTCACCAGCTATTTCTGCTGATTTATCCCATAATTCTATATTAAACCAATCCGTAGTTTCGGCTTTGCTTTTATAATCCCATCTTGAAACAGCAACTGAAAATGTTGTTTTAACTTTTCCTGATTCAAAATATTTAACATCCGGATCTTGTCCTGCTCTACCTACAATTACTACTGAATTCATGATTATATCCTTTTTTACTACACTAAAATTATAAGAAAAAACTTCAAGAATTGCAAAAAAACACTTGCTATAGTAAAGATTTGATACAAATTAACCAATAATTTTCTGATATTTATTTAATTAGATTAGTTACAAATTCTATTGCTTCTTCTTTTGTATTAACATTACCTGAAATTTGAGCTTCTTTAAGTTCATTAATAACCTCGCCAAGTTTTGGGCTTTGTTTTATATTAAGTATATTCATAATTTCTTTACCGTTTAACAGTTTTGGCAAGGGTTTAAGATTTTTATATTTTTCAAGATAATCGTTTAATAATTTCGTCAAATTGCTGATATTCTTATTAACAATATCATCTGTTACTTTTACCCCTCGAGCTGATAATCTATCAGCCATAGCAAGAATTATTACATCAATTACATACCCATCCATTTTACGATAGAATTTCAAAAAAGCTTTATCTTGAACATCTTGTGCACTTACTAAACTTGATGGATATATATGATATTTAATAAGTGTTTTTACGTATTCAATTTGTTTTTTTGAGAATTTTAGCTGTTTCAAAATAGGTATACATAAATCAGCACCTATTGAATCATGCTGTATAAATCTATGCCTTCCTGTATCTTCTTCTATGGTCCAGCAAGAGGGTTTTCCGATATCATGCAAAAAACCGGCTAATTTAAGAAATGCTATCTCTTTTACAGCTCCGTATTTTATAGTATCTAAATATTCTTTTATTTCGCCTGTAGAATTTTCATATATATTTTGAATTTGTCTTA
Source organism: Candidatus Avigastranaerophilus faecigallinarum (assembly GCA_018716565.1). Lineage (GTDB taxonomy): Bacteria > Cyanobacteriota > Vampirovibrionia > Gastranaerophilales > Gastranaerophilaceae > Avigastranaerophilus > Avigastranaerophilus faecigallinarum. Next base: position 6,127 of record DVJT01000021.1, read on the forward strand.
CCGTTTCAATTAAATGATGAACCAAATCCAAATGATGATGTGAATTAGGAGGAATTCTTTTTACTTCTTTATAGATTGGAAGAATTTCTTCTAAAAGACCGACTTCATACAATTTATTAAGTGCTAAGTCACAATATTTTCCTTCAAACATTTTTAAAAGTTCTACGGTTATTCTTTCCTTAGCGGGTTTATTTATTGTTTCTTTTAGTCTCTTCGTGATTTCTATTAAAGAGTTATCTATTTCAAACCCTGTTTTGGAATAAAATCTGAATATTCTTAAAAGTCTTAAAGGATCCTCTTCAAAGTTTGAATCAAGAATTCCTTTTATTCTTTTTGTTTTGATATCCTCTATACCACCTGTTATATCAATAAACTTTCTGTTATTTATATCATAAGCTATTGCATTTATTGTTAAATCACGTCTTTTTATATCTTTTTCAAAATCATTTTCAATTGGGCAGGTTATATCTATATAATTAATTTTATCTTCCAACACCAGTCTGTATATTTTATTAATAGGGTCAAGCTCTATATAATGTGCGTTCAATTTTTCAGCAAGATTTTTTGAGAATTTTTCAATATCACAATTACAAATAATTAAGTCTCTATCCGGACTTTTTTTATTCATAAAAATATCTCTTACAAATCCGCCAACTATATATGCTTCAGTATCAACTATATGTGGTTTTATCTGCTTTATTACTTCATCATTTTCTATAAGTTCAATATAACTATTCATTTTGAACTCCGTTAATAATGGTTGTAAGTGCTGCTGTTAATGCTGTATCTGCTCTGTATATGAGATTTCCAAGCGTTATTAAAGGTATTTTCTTTTCAATAAAGATATCAAACTCTCTTTGTGAAAAACCGCCTTCAGGTCCTATAATAACCAATATTGATTTATTTTTATCAAGTTTATTTTCTTTTATATAATCAAAAAAGTTTTTTTCGGCATATTTCTCCGCAAAAACAATTACCTGCTCATATTTTTCTAACATATCTTCTATAGAAGCAGATTCATATACAATTGGAATATCAGCTCTTTCGCATTGTTTAACAGATTCTAATGCTATTTTTTGCCATTTTTCAATTTTGTTTTTTATAACAGATTCTTTTACAGAACAATTATCTGTATGCAAGGGGATAATTCCTTTTACTCCAAGTTCAGTTGCTTTTTGAATAGAACTTATTTGTGCATCCGAATTTAAAACGCTTTGAGCTACATATAAATTCAAAGCTAACTTTCTGTTGGAATGATACTTTTTCTCAATTGAACAAACAAAATCAGACGAATTAATTTGTGATAATTTTGTTTCATATTGAATTTCATTTTCATCAAGAAAAAGAATATTCTCACCTATTTTTGCCCTGAGCGATTTAATTATATGTTGATATAAGTCCTTTTCACGAACCGTTATTTTATTATCTTGAATATTTTTTGCTTCTATTAAAAAATGCGGCATAAATAAAACCCTTTAAGTGTATTATACAATAAATTTGCTTTACAGAAGATGATGAAAATTATATGATTGAATTATGAGTGAAATTTCAACGGAATTAATAAAAAAAGCAGTATACAAATTATGTTTTGAGGCTAATACTTGCCTTAGTGAAGATGTATATTTAAGAATTTTGTCAGCTTATAAAAACACTCAAGATAAAATCCTAAAAGCAATCCTTCAAAATGCAAAGATTGCATATGAAAAAAAACTTCCATTATGTCAAGATACAGGCCAGGTTATTGTTTTTTTGGAAATTGGTCAAGATGTAAAATTAACAGGTGAGTTCATAGAAAATGCTGTTAATTCTGCTGTGGCTGAGTGCTATAAAGAGAATTATTTTAGAAAATCTGTAGTAAAAAATGCTGTTTTTGACAGATCGAATACAAAAAATAATACTCCTGCAATTATACATACAAAAATAGTTGAGGGGGATAATGTTTGTATAAAAGTTTTGATTAAAGGTGCAGGTTCCGAGAACAAAAGCAAAACAGAGATGATGCTGCCAACTTCCAGTGAAGAAGAAATTATTGCAAGATGTTCAGAATTAATTTTAGAAGCAAAAGAAAACGCATGCCCGCCGATGTTTATAGGAATTGGAATTGGTGCGACTTTAGATAAAGCGGCTATTTTATCTAAAGAAGTATTTGTTTGTGATTCTTTTAATGAAAAAGAAAAAGATCTAGCTTTAAAAATAAAAGAAAATGTTAATTCCAAAACAAGCAACAATTATGTTCTTGATGTAAAAGTAAAATCAATACCGACACACATTGCTTGTTTACCAATTGCAATTACAATTAATTGCCATTCTGACAGAACAGCAAAATGTAAAATATTGAATAATGAAATAATTTTTG
>DVJT01000022.1 GCA_018716565.1 Candidatus Avigastranaerophilus faecigallinarum
GATATAGAAAAAGCAAAAGCTGAATCGGCAGCAAAACAAGAAGCGAGAAAAAAAGCAGCTGAAGACCGTAAAAAAGCAGCAGAAGCTAAACAAAAACAAAGACAAGATGCAATAAACAGTTTTAAAGATTCCTTTAAATAAACAAAAAAAAGAAGAAGATTAAATCTTCTTCTTTTTTATTTATTGACAGAATATACCACTCCAATGTAAATTATACATAAGGGAATAAGGAGATTTAGTATGAAAAAAACTTTATTAATATTGACAATTGCTCTATCTTTCGTCGGGCTTTTAAGTATTAAAGCAATTGCAGAAACAGAACAAACTGTCAAAATAGAAATTCCGGCTTCATCAGTTGATAAAATTGATGTTAAATATGAGAAAGAATCTCCAACTGCAACAGAAAAAGCTATTAATGCTACAAAAGATGCTACAGATAAGACTGTACAAGCAACAAAAAAAGCTACAAAGAAAACTATTGAAGTAACAAAAGATGCAACAGATAAAACAGTTAAAGCAACAAAAAAAGCTACAAAAAAAACGATTAAAGCTACGAAAGATGTAACAAACAAAACTGTTGAAGCAACTAAAAATTTTACAGATAAAACAGTAGAAGAAACAAAAGACTTTGTTGAAAACTTAAATCCAAACAGAGAAGTAACTGCTGAAGGATTAAAAAATGAAGCCACAATTAAGACATTAAAAAACGAAAGAAACGAACTTAAAGCTGCATATAACTCAAGAATAAAAGATATAAATGCAAGAATAAAATCTACAGAAAAATCAACAACACTCTCTGATGTACAAAAACAAAACCAAATATATTCTTTAAATAAACAAAAAAGAGAACTTATCTCACAAAGAGACAAAGCAATAGAAAAATACAACCACAAAATAGAAATTCAAAAACAAAAGAATAAATAAAAAAGAGCCTAAGGCTCTTTTTTATTACATATATTATACAGATTAAATCCTTCTTCATATGCATCAACAACTGCCTTTGAAAATTTCTTTGCAGTTGCCCAATATGAAGTATGAGAGCGGATAAAAGTTTTTCTGCTTTTAACATCCGATTTACTATATAAAAATCCGTTTTGAGGATGTATTTGAATATCAATTATATTTTTTAAATCATTATATGAAAGATTTTTTGTTGTTGGAAAACCCAAAGGATCATCTGCATAATTAACTGTAAGCCAAAATATATCATTTTCAAGAATATATTTATACAACAATTTATTATAATAAGTCAAAGGATAATTCGGATTAGAAATATCAGAATAAAAAAGAACTAAAGGACTTGCGAAATTAATAATTCCTTTTAAAGCCCCTTGTGGAATACAAGAAGTACAAGTATATTCATCAAGTTTTAAATAAGAATCTTTAAAACTTTGAATATTATTATTGGGAATTAATTTCCCATCAGCACTATATATAACCAACCCTGAATCAATTAAAGCATCAATACAAGTATCATTCTGTGGATTTGACTTAACAAAATCAACTAAGCTTTCATCAACATTAGTATAATTATAGAACTCAAAAACATTAATATCCGCTAATTTATTAAACATATACTCGTATGTAACAAATGCTCCTGCACTATATCCAAATAAAATTACAGATTTTTTATTCCTATAATTTTCCATAACTTGTTTATGCAGATCTTCAACAACCGGATGCATATTTCTATAATGAGAAACCCATATCGCATCGTGCAAATAATGAGCTAATAATGTTCTGACAGTTTGAGCTAATCTCGGACTAAAAACTTTTGTGAAACTTAAATCAGAATTTAAAGCCTGAATTTCTTTATTACTTCTATCTCCCCAGAAGAATATCTCAGGTGAAGAAGAAATATTATATTCGCCATTTTTTAATAGATTCTTATATATAAAATCAGACGATGAAAAGGAATCATACATTCGAGAATGCAATTTATAAACACCCTCAAAGAACCATGTTTTCATTTTTACATCATTATTATTTGAACCATTTATATATATAAACTGAATTTCTTTGTGTTCATCAGCAATTACATTTTGGACAAAAATTAATGAACAAAATACAAGTAAAATTATTTTTCGCATATCTTATTTTACAATGGTAAGCTTCTTTTTTCATTTATAAAATATTATTTTGTTACAATTTTCTCGATTAACAAATTTATAGTATTATTATTCTATATTAGATATCTGGGGTTAAAATATATGAATATTTTATTTGGTATTATTGGCATAATTGCAATGTTATTGATTGCATTTATAATGTCTAATAATAAAAAAGCAATTAATTATAAAACTGTAATTGTTGGTCTTGCATTACAATTTTTACTAGCAGTATTCATATTGAAATTTGAGCCCGGGAAAATAATGTTCGAATATATTGGTAAGTTTGTAGAAAAAATATTGGAATTCGCAAATGAAGGCGCAGATTTTGTATTTGGTCCGTTATCAAACAGCCCCGAAGTTTTACAGGAATTGTTTGGGGACAAAGCGTTCATGTTTGCAATGAAATTAATTCCTGCATTAATTTTTATGATGATACTAGTAAATATTTTATATTATTACGGTATTATGCAAAGAGTTGTTGCATTTTTAGGTAAGATTGTAAATAAGTTAATGGATGTATCAGGCGCTGAAGCATTATCAAATGTAGCAAGTTCATTTGTAGGACAAGTAGTCGCACAAATAATGATAAAACCATACCTGCCAAATTTGACAAGATCTGAAATATTAGCATCAATGACTGGAAGTATGGCCTGCCTATCAGGCGGATTAATAGCTGTATATGCCAGTATAGGAATTCCAGCACAATACATGTTAGCAGCTTGTATAATGGCAGCTCCAGGGGCTCTAGTTGTATCTAAAATAATATATCCTGAGACACTAGAGCCTCAAACTATGAAAGATTTTAAAATCAGAAGAAGAAGAACCGATGTTAATGTACTTGATTCTATTTCAAAAGGCGCTTCTGATGGTATGAAAGTAGGATTAAATGTACTAGCAATGCTAATCGCATTAATCGCACTTATTGCTTTAATTGATTATTTTTTAGGCAAATTTGGAATGTTTTTACACAATATATTACATGTTAATTTAACTTTTATCGGCATGGATATCGAACA
>DVJT01000023.1 GCA_018716565.1 Candidatus Avigastranaerophilus faecigallinarum
AAAATGACTACATGTAGATAAGCTTTTTACAAAATTTAATCCATTTATAAAATCGATTAATGTTCCTTTTCTTTCTATCTTTAGAACACTTTTTGATTCAGCTGTTTGTTTTATATATACACACTTTGATATACATAAATCTATTTTATCTTTTCTTAAAATTAGCTCAGCTTTTTGAAAATATTCCATTTCATCAATATATATTCTCAATGGAACAATTGTTTTCATACTTTCAACTTTCATTCTTGCTATTGGACTATATACATTTAATATTTTTTCTGCATATAAATAATGTTCTTCATCAAAAAGACTATTTAATGTAGATGAAAACGATAATTTCTTTATTTTAGATAAACATTTCATATTTTCTTCTAATTTTTTAAAATCCAATAAATCTATAGTTTCAGCATCAGCTGTACTATATTGTTTTTTTCTATCTTGTTGAAAGTAATATATTATTTCTTCTATTTTTTTTATATCTGTTGGAAAAGTATATAATTTTATACTTTTTGTTTTTTGATCTTCTTTTTTCAGATTTTTTAATAGTCTTTTTAAATCATATGGCAATAGTTTTCTATAAAATATTTTATGTTCCTCACTATTTAAAACGTAAATTACAAAAAATATAACACCGCCATCATTTTGATAATTTTTTAAATCACTTATTTCCACAGGATATGTAATATATTCTTTGTTTAATTTATCTTCTTTTTCTACACCATGACCTTTAACTTGTATAGAAATCCTTGCTATTAATTGTTCTTTTTTCAACTCTTCATTATTATATAAATATAAATTTCCATCCCAAGATAATGTCTTATCATTTGAACTTATTTCATATTTTATATATTTACTTTTATCTAATAACCTTTCCAAACTATTAATTGACCATGCTTCTATTTTTTCTGTATTTATTTTTCCCATACCAATCAATCCTTTCTTTGTAAAAATACCGCATAATAATATGCGGTATTTTTATTATTCTATCTTTAATTCTTCTATATCAGCTAAAAGCTTATCTAATTTTTCTACTATACGCTTTTGTTCTGCTAATGGTGGTAATGGTATTAAATAATTTAAAATCATTTCTCTACTAATACCTGGTATAATACTTTTTCCCATTGATTTCAGTTTATCTATTTGTGAAATTATATACCATTTAATATAATCAAAATTACCATATAACAATCTTATAGCCATTATCTGTCTTGCTATATGAACTTTATCTTCTTTTAATACTATTATTTCTCCTATTGTACCTTTACATGTTAATAAAATATCATTTTTTACTGCTATAGATGTTGCTTTATCTGTCCATCTATCAATAATTAAATTATTATTATTAAAATTACTAGCACCAGTAATATATGGTATTCCTTCATAATTATTATTATATTTATCTTTTGTTAAATCTCTTCCAGATATTAATTCTATTACTTTGCCCAATCTTACCCATTTCCAATTTTTAGGTATTTCAAATGGTATTTCTTCTTCTGTTATCTCTAGCAATGGTTTTTGTTTTTTTATCTTCTTTTCTTTGATTAAGCGTTCTTTTTCTTCTTTTATCGCTTGTAATAAATCTTCTACATTATCATCTGTAGCTAACTGCTCTGTTAATTTTCCTTGTATAGCTGATTGTAATATAGATTTTTTTAATTTATCAGGGAAATTCTTTTGTAGTATAGATAATTTTTCTTCATTAGCTTTTAATTCGCCTATATTAGCTAAAACATTATCAAGCTTTTCTACTATACGCTTTTGTTCTGCTAATGGTGGCAATGGTATTAATAAATTATTAACTTGTCTTATATAAAATCCTTTTTGTGCTGTGCCAGATGATTGTGTCTTAAATATAAATTGACAATATGGCGACAATAAAACAATTCTCAAATAATATGAATTTATCCTTGTCCCTATCACTGTTACACTTCTTTGAAAAGTTAATTTATAATCTTCATTATAAACTATAACACTTCCTATACTTCCCACTGACGAAAATAATATATCATCTTTTTTAACTAAAGTTCTTTTATTACATTTTATAAAATTTTCTTCTGATAAATATCTTACTTTTTCTAAATTAATTAATCTTTCATTACCAATATTTGTAGATGATGCCATTATATATGGCGTTTTTCCCTTTTCTCCTGTTGGAGGGTTATGATCTCCATCAACAATTTTATAAGAAATATCCCCTAATCTTACCCACTTCCAATTTTCAGGTATAGCAAATGGTATTTCATCTTCTGTTATTTCTGGTAATGGCTTTTGTTTTTTTATCTTCTTTTCTTTGATTAAAAGTTCTTTTTCTTCTTTTATCGCTTGTAATAAATCTTCTACTTTATCATCTGTAGCTAATTGCTCTGTCAATTTTCCCTGTATAGCTGATTGCAATACTGATTTTCTTAATTTATCTGCTAACATAATTTTACCCCTAAAATATTTTCTATTTCTTGGAGCTTCTTATCTATCTTGGCATTCAAAGTAGCTCTTTTTTCTTTATACTCTAAAATAGTTTCTTCTGGAGATAAGACTTCTTCTTCCACTGTAGGATAACCACATAAATCTATATCATAATTACGATTTACGATTTCTTCTAATGTATAAACTTTAGCCTTATAAGTATCAGTATCCTCATCTTGAATATCGTATCTATCATTCCACCATTTTATACAATCAGCAAAATGTTCTAATTTCATTGGTTTTGTCTTAGAAAAATGTTTATATTCTTCTGGCATATCCAAACGATAAAAATAAGTTTCTTTCGTAGTTCCTGTATTATCAAAAAAGATAATATTTGTAGTAATAGATGTATATGGAGCAAACACAGAAGCAGGCAGGCGAACAATCGTATGCACATTAAATTCACTAAATAATTTTTTCTTGATAGCCACTTTGGCATTATCTAAACCAAACAAAAATCCATCTGGTATGATAACTGCTGCTCTACCATTTTCTTTCAAACGATACATAATTAAAGATATGAATAAGTCTGCTGTTTCACTACTGCGTAAATCTGCTGGGAAATTGTTTTTTATCTGCTCTCCTTCAGCTCCGCCATAAGGCGGGTTCATCAAAATAACTTCAAATTTTTCATTATCTTTATATTCTCTTACATTACGTTCTAAAGAATTAGCATTATAAATAGCAGGATTATCTATATCATGCACTAACATATTTGTTACACATAATAAATGCGGTAGAGGCTTTTTCTCTATACCATAGATAGCATTATTATACTGTGTTCTATCTTCTGTATTTTTCATATTTTTTTCTAAATGATTTAATGTAGAAGTCAAAAATCCACCTGTCCCACAAGCAAAATCAGCTACAGTTTCGCCAAGCTTTGGATTTACCATTTCTACAATAAAATCAGTTACTGCCCTAGGTGTATAAAATTCCCCTGCATTTCCTGCACTTTGCAAACTTTTCAAGATGGTTTCATAAATTTCGCCAAAAGCATGCAATTCTTTGATATTATCAAAATCTATTTTATTGATTTCATTGATTAATTGACGTAGTAAAACACCATCTTTCATATATTGATTGGTGCTTACAAATACATCTCTTAAAATCTTATGCTTCATAGGAGCATCTGCTGACAATTTTATTTCTTTTAACTGTTTAAATAACTTTTCGTTGACAAATTCTAATAACTTATCTCCTGTTAAAGACTTACCATCTGCATCATCTACTGCCCAGTTTTCCCATTTACATTCTTCTGGCAATATAGATTTATAATTCTCATCAAAAAGTTCCCAGTCTTCTTCCTTCTTGGCATAAATTTTTAAAAATAATAGCCATGTTAATTGCTCGATACGCTGTGCATCACCATTTACACCGCTATCCCCACGCATTATATTTTGAATGTTTTTTACAAATGCTCCTAAACTCATAGTTTAATTCATGTACTCCTTTTATAGATTATATATATTATTTCCTTGATTTGCGGATATTTCATTATTATAGATTAAACTTGTGAGTTCATCTACTGCCTGAAAATATTTTTCTTTACCGCCAAACATTTTTACAATTTTTGGTGCAGTTCCCCATTTAGCAAAATTTTTATTGCGTAAAACTTGAAGATTTTGTATTTCTCTTATGCCTTCATTCTTATATTGTTCCATCAAAGCATCTAATACTTCTCTACAAACTGGCGAATACTTAGCAAAATAATCTCTTTTTTTCACATTATTAATACGTTCTTTTCTCGTCAAAGGTTTTTGATCATAAACAATATGCAAAATTAAATCAAATTCATCTATATCATTTTTACCTGTAGCCTTATATAGTTCATCTATAGAAACATTATGCTTTGCTAATTCTTCAAGAATAACTTGCTTTTTCGCTGTACTGCTCCAAGCATTAATAAATTCATCTAAAGAAGCATATTCCTTGCGAACATTTTTCTTAGTGAAATCAACGACGCTTTCTGTTATTAATTTTCCATTAGCATCAAGATATTGTACACGTTCATTTACTATATTTACATCTACATTATCCACATGATATTTTACTTTGCCTTCATGCACCATTGGTGGCGTAAATATATCACCATCTTCACTTGCTATATCTTCGCCTGTTTCTTCTGTAGTATTCGTACTTGTATTTTCATCTTTTCCATCATCTTCAATGATAACTATAGGATCGCCATCAAAATTAGGATCTGCAAATAATCTCGTTACTCCCCTAAAATCCATGATAGTAAAATAATTTTTATCATAATCTGGATTTAAGCGAGTGCCACGTCCAATAATTTGTTTAAACTCAATAATAGAATTTATATTATTTTCTAATACAATTAATTTACAAGTCTTAGCATCTACACCTGTAGTCATTAACTTTGATGTAGTAACTATTGTCGGATATTTTTCACTAGGATCAATGAAATAATCTAGCATAGCTTTTCCTTCTTTATTATCACCTGTTATTCGCATAATATAATTAGGATTAGCCTTCATGATATCGCTATTTTCATTTATAAGTGCTTGCCTCATTCTTTCAGCATGTTCTATATCCACACAAAAAACAATAGTTTTACTATATCTGCCATTTTCTTTTAGCCATTTTGTAATACGCTTTGCTACTTCTTGGGTACGTTCATCAATAATTAAATTTTTATCAAAATCTTTTCCTAAATATAATTTATCCTCGATTTGCAGACCATTTTTATCGAATTGTCCTTTATACGGTCTCCAGCCTTCACTATCTCTATCTATATTCACACGAATAACTTTATATGGTGCTAAAAAGCCATCAGCTATACCTTGTTTTAAACTATAAGTATATATAGGTTCACCAAAATAAGCTAAATTACTTACTTCTTTAGTTTCCTTCGGTGTCGCTGTAAGACCTATTTGTACTGCACTATTAAAATATTCCAAAATAGTTCGCCACTGTGAATCTTCTTTGGCACTACCACGATGACATTCATCTACAATGATTAAATCAAAAAATTCTGGTTTAAATGCACGAAAAATTTCTTCACCATTCTCACCAACAAGTTGTTGATATAAACTCATATAAATTTCATAGGAACTATCTAAATGTCTATTTTTTACTTTCGTTATGACTTTTTCAAATGGTTTAAAATCTTGTACAATAGTCTGATCTATCAAGATATTTCTATCAGCCAAATAAAGTACACGATTTACCTTTTTCGCTTTAGTAAGTCTATATACAATCTGAAATGCTGTATATGTTTTTCCCGTACCTGTTGCCATCACTAACAAAATACGTTTTTGATTTTTAGCAACAGCTTCAACAGTTCTATCAATAGCTACTTGTTGATAATATCTAGGTTTTTTATTTGCCAGTGGATCAACATAATATGCTTCTTGTACAACGCTGAGCATATCTTTATCCAATTTTTCACCCTCAATATAACGCTTCCATAATTGTTCAGGTGTTGGAAATTCTTCTAATTTTATCTCTCTTGTTTTCCCTGTGAAAAAATCATATTCAATAAAACCCTTTCCATTTGAAGAATAAGCAAATTTTACATCTAACATTTGAGCATATTCCATAGCTTGTGGCATACCATGCCCTATAGAATAATTCATTTTCTTCGCTTCTATAATTGCCAATGGTTTTTTATTCACACCATAAGTCAGTACATAATCTGCTTTTTTGCGTTTTCCTCGTGTTACCTTATCACCTCGTACTTGCACAGCTCCATTTGTTATATAGTATTCATAAAATACATTATCTTTATCCCAACCAACATTTTCTATTGCTGGTGTTATATATTTAAATTTTATATCTTCCTCTGTCAATTCAACTATCATAAAATACACTCCCATATAAAAATTAGCGTATTACTATACTTATAATAAAGTTTACAACATTAATATTTTATTATCAATTAATCTAAATATATATTATCCCTTTGAAACTACATAATCCTTATAAATTAAGCATTGATAAATT
>DVJT01000001.1 GCA_018716565.1 Candidatus Avigastranaerophilus faecigallinarum
CATACTTACCTTACTTACTACCTTTACTAACACACGAGGAAATTGAAAAAGATTTCAGAGGAACCCTAAAAAGTTCCTTTTTTTTTATACAAAAGAAAAATTTTCTTTAGGTTGATTCTATTTTGATTTTATCTTCTTCTCTCCATTGATATGATATTTGGTAATTTATATTGTTTTGTATTGCCAATTTTTTCATAAGTATAGCGAGTTGAACTATTTCATTATTTATTTTTCCAAATGGGCTTCTAGGGTTATTTACACTATTAGATTCACAATCAATAACTATATTTTTTACTTTTGCATTTATACATTTTTGTATAAATAATTTGACGTCATTTTCATTTGCATTCCAAGAAAAGAAGATATATTTTACAAAAAGCATATCAGGAAATTGTGCATATTTTTCTATATTTTCCCATACTTTGTTAAAGTTATTTTGTCGTTTTATTCTTTTATAGGTTTCTTCTGTTCCGGCATCAGGACTTATTTGAATACTCATTAATCCGTCTTTTAGTCCTTCTAGGATAGTATTTGAAAATTCAATGCCGGAGGAATTTATTGCTTGTCGTAATTTATTCTTATGCAAAAAATTTGCAATTTCTTCAAACTCGGAACAAATTGTGGGTTCACCGCCACCCCAGTTAAATAGGCAAGAATCATTAATTATTTTATTTTTTACCATCTGTTTTATTATTGGTAGAAGATTGTATTTTATGTCTTCCGTCTTTCTTCTAATTCCGCAGTATATGCAATTAGAATTACATTTTGTAAAATGATTGATGGTAAAAAATGTTATATTTTTTTCTTTTGGGAAATTGGGAACTATTTGTTTTTCAAAGAACTTGCAGCCTTTACAAACTGCATTTTCTTTCTGATTTTGCTGCATAATATTATCTATATTTTTTATGTATTCATTAAATTTGAAATTTTTTATTAATGTTTTATATAGTAATGGTGGGAAATAAGGCATTTTAGTTGAATGGCAGCAAATATGAATAGAAAATGGCCAAAATAAAATATCATTATATATTCTATTACAGAACATTAGTTCTTTGCCTGCATATTTTTTATTTAATCTGTCAATTAAAATTTTTCTGAACATATATAAACATGATTCTCTTTATTTTAAATAAGTTTAACTTTTTGATATTTTTTATGCAAGTTTATATTTTTTGATTTTGTTTTAAAAATCATTAATACACTAAATAGTGTATTTAAAATGTTTATGAAAAAGTACATACTAGTGTATGTAGAATTAGTTGTGTATTAAGAAATATTGTGAGGCGGTAAAACTTGTATAATTCTATATACCCGGGATATGTTAATTTTTATCAGGGTGTAAATAAAAGACAAATTACAAGAAAAGGTGAGGAAGAGAAAAATCCTCAATCTTCACAAAGTGCTGAAAATACACAACAGCAAGAAAAAAAACAAGCTAATGGAAATGCTTATTTCCCTAATGGTGAAAAAGTTGCCATAGATTATACAAAAAAACAAATTGGTATAGATCAGGTATTGGCGGATTTTAGAAATACAACTAATGCTATAGGGGCTCCTGATGATGTTAAACAAGAGGTTGCTTCTTATTTAAGCTTAATCGAAAATCAATCAAGAAAAGATAATCCAAATGCTCAAATTATTCAATCTAATTTAAAAAACGCTTCACAAATATTAGATGAATATATAACAAATACGCTTAAGAAACCTTCAAAAGTCGTTGAAAATTGGGTAGATGCATTATTTCTTCAAAAAATAGATTATAAGTCCTCTATCCCTTCTGTAGAAAAAACATTATTTGCTGAAGATACAACTGTTTCTCCTCAGCAACTTGAGGGTACTCCTGTAAAAACAGAAAATCTTATTGCAGAAGAAAAACCGCAGATAGAAACTCAAAACGGAATTTATGTTCCATCGGATCCTCAATTAAGAAGAATGTTTATTCAAGCAAAAAAGTATGCTGCAATAGATAGTAACGAAAAAGCTTTATATGCATTTCAAACAACAATGGATTATGCACAAGAAATTGGTGATGAGCAAACAGCCGCTATGATACATTATGAAGAAGGCAGACTTTATGATGGATTTAATCAAATTGAAGATGCTTTGTATAATTATGATAGAGCGGCAAAGCAGAGTGAAGATACTAATATAAAGGCTAGAGCCCATTTATCTATGGGGAAAATATATGATGATTATGTTAAATTTGAACCTGCTGTAGATCATTATTGTGCTGCTGTTTCATTTGCAGGTGAAGCAGATAATATAAAACTTCAAACACAAGCTTTGACTGATTTGGCACAAATTCATACAAGCAGATATGATAAAAAAAATGCATTTATGTTTATGGATTTGGCTTCTGTAACAGCAGAAGAGACAGGAAATGAGAAAGTTCAAGGTATTACTTATTCTAAAAGTGCAAAAATGTGCGAAAAATTAGGTGAACGTGCTAAAGCACTCAGTTTTTATGGTAATTCTGCAGAATCATTTTCCAGAATAGATGATAATGCAAATCTTGCAAAAAACTATAGAAGTGCGGCTGCAGTTATGATGCAATATGGTAATTCTGCAAAAGCTAAAAAATTATTATCTAAAGCATATATAGTTGCACAAAATACTGATGATAATGAATTGAAAAAACTTATTACACAAGAACTTGCTGCAATTTAGAATATTTATATAAAAATGTATAGTAATAGACAAAAATCTCTTTTTAGATTATAAATTGATTAAAAAGGTTTTTTTATGAAAATTGTAATATATGGTGCAAATGAGACATCTTGTTTAATTGCAGCAAAATTATATGAAGACCACGATATTATTGTTATTGATGATGGTTCTGAAAATAATAATGAAATTCAAAAATTAGATATTGAATATGTCCAAGGTTCAGGTTCTAATATTTCAGTGCTTGAGTCTATAGGCATAAAAGATGCTGATATATTTATTGCCTGTACTTATAATGATGAAGCAAATATAGTTGCTTGTTTGACGGTAACGAATATGACAAGGCTAAAAACAGTTTGTTTTGTCAGCAAAAAGGAAAATGTAGAATCTTTATCTTTAGTTAGAGGTTCAAAGTATCAACGAGAACTTATGATAGATTACATCTTGTGGCCTGAAGAATTGATGACACAGGAAATTTTCAGAATTATAACTGTCCCTAATGCTATAGATGTCGAAAATTTTGCTAATGGTAAAGCAAGACTTCTTGAATATAGAGTTATAGAAGGCACAAAATTTATAAATAAAAAAATTAAAGATTGCAGTTTTCCTGAAGATACTTTGATTGTTGGTATTACAAGAGATAATAAATTATTCATTCCCAATGGCGATATGGAATTGCTTTTAAATGATAAAGTTATATTTATGGGCTCTTCGTATTCTTTAGATATTCTTGCAAACAAATTTTTCCAAGATAAAAATGATGTTAAACAAGTTACAATAATAGGTGGTGGTAATGTTGGTTTAATGCTTGCTCAAAATCTTGAGAAAGTGAACATGAAAATTAAAATTATTGAATATGATTATGATAGATGTGTTGAATTAACGGAAAATTTAAAAAATACTCTTGTTATAAATGGTGATGGGGCAAATTATGGACTTTTAGAGGAAGAAAGAGTCGGTGAATCTGATGTTGTAGTAAGTGTTACAAATAATGATGAAAAGAACCTGTTGTGTTCATTGCTTGCTAAGCAAATGGGCGTTCCTAAAGTTATTACAAGAGTTTCAAAAAATGCCAATGCAAATATATTTGAAAAAGTTGGTATTGATGTTGCAATTTCTCAAGATGCTGCTGCAATTGACGATATAGAAAATCATTTGATAAAAACAGAAGTGGAAATTCTTGCAACTGTTGAAAGAGGTCAAGGAAAGGTTCTGGAAATAGCTATTTCTTTTGATTTTAAAACAGATATGA
>DVJT01000024.1 GCA_018716565.1 Candidatus Avigastranaerophilus faecigallinarum
GTTGCTCAATATATAGAGGAAATTGAAGACGAAATTGAAGACTAAAGAATAAAAAAACTCCCCATAATGGGGAGTTTTTTTTCTTTTTTAAATTATACCTTGAGCAATCATTGCACCTGAAATTTTCTTGAATGCAGCAATATTTGCACCAACAACATAATTGTTTGCAAAATCGTATTCTTTAGCAGATTCGCTGCATTGTTTAAAGATGTTAACCATAATATTTTCTAACTTTTTGTCAACTTCTTCAAAAGTCCATGAACATCTTGAAGAATTTTGACTCATTTCAAGAGCAGAAGTAGCAACACCGCCCGCATTTGCAGCTTTACCGGGAGCTACTAGAACTTTATTTTCAATAAAGTATTCAACAGCTTCATTTGTACAAGGCATATTAGCACCTTCACCAACAGCCATAGCACCATTTGAAACTAGGATTTTAGCTGTTTCTAAATCGATATCATTTTGTGTCGCGCAAGGAAGTATAATATCAGCCTTAATACTGTATATAGCAGGAATATTAATACCATTTTCAAAATATTGAGCAGATGGAACATAATTTAAATATTCTTTAATTCTGCCTCTTTTAACTTCTTTAATTTCCTTAACGGCATCAAGATTTATACCGTTCTTATCATATATACAACCTGATGAATCACTCATTGCTAAAACTTTTATACCCATTTCTTGTGCTTTTTCACAAGCATAAATAGCAACATTACCAGAACCTGATATGATTGCAGTTTTTCCTTCAACTTGTATATTATTAGCCTTAAGCATTTCACGCATAAAATACATTAATCCGTAGCCAGTTGCTTCTTTTCTTGCCAAAGAACCGCCATATTCAAGTCCTTTACCTGTTAATACACCGGCTTCATATGTATTTCTGATTTTTCTGTATTGTCCGAAAAGATAACCAATTTCTCTTCCACCAACACCAATATCACCTGCTGGAACATCAAGATCTTGTCCTATATGTTTTTGAAGTTCATTCATAAAACTTTGACAAAACTTCATAATTTCCATATCTGATTTACCTTTTGGATCAAAATCACTGCCGCCTTTACCACCGCCAATTGGTAAGCCAGTCAATGCATTTTTAAAAATTTGTTCAAAAGCCAAAAATTTCATAATACTTTGGTTTACTGAAGGATGAAATCTCAAACCACCTTTATATGGACCGATTGCACCATTGAACTGTATTCTAAAACCTCTGTTTACTTGAACTTGACCTTTATCATCAACCCAAGGTACTCTGAATGAAATAACTCTTTCAGGTTCAACTAATCTTTCCAACAAAGCAGAAGCTTTATACTCATTTTCATTTTTAATAATTACAGGTTCAAGTGATAAAAGAACTTCTTTTAATGCTTGAATAAATTCTTTTTCATTAATGTTTTTTGCTTCTGTTTTCTCAATTACAGTCTTTAAATAATCAGACTTAATTTGTCGTTCACATGTAATCATAAATGTATCTCCATTTTTCGGCTTTTGCGTTGAAATTATAACACAAAATTTAGTTTTTTAGCATAATTATGTATTTTTCGATACTTTTTTTGATAGATTTTGCAACATTTTTTTGAAATTGAGAATTTTGTAATAGTATGTATTCTTCAGGATTTATCATATATGCAACTTCTACAAGTAAAGAAATAGGAAGAGTTTGCCTTGTCATAACAAAACTTGATTTATGTATACCATTATCTTTTAGATTCAAATCAAGAGCTAAATTTTTATTTATAATTTCAGCAAGTAATTTTGCATTTTCATTATAGTAATGCACTTCTGTTCCGTTGTTTAAATATGGATTTCCACCAAGAGCCATAGAATTATTATGTATACTTATAGAAATTAAAGCATCATTTTTCTTTGCTATATCAGCTCTATCATATAAACCAACTTTACAATCATCAGTTCTGGATGAAATAACATCCGCACCTGCTGATTTTAAATATTGAATTAGATAATTTGCAATCGAAAGATTAATATCCTTTTCATTTACTCTGGTTGGACCAACTGCACCTTTTTCGCTGCCGCCATGACCTGCATCAACAAATATTTTAATATCTTTTAACGGATGATTGATGTCAAAATCCATTGGCAATTTTGCTTTTCTGAATATAAAATTATTATCTTCATAATAACAATCGTACGCTATAACAGAATCATTAAATTCAAATTCATATTTATAATTAGGTAAAACATTTCCTTCTTTATCTTTTGTTTCAACTCCAAATAATGTTAATTCAATTGTATTTTTATTTTGTTTTGTTTGAAAAAGAACTGGGTGAGACAAATAAATCTTACAATACTCGTATTTATCATCAGAATAGAACTTTTGATTTAAAAATTTAGCTTTAATTTTATTAGATATTTTTACAGGCTCTTTAATATTAGATTCATGAATCCAATATTGGGTAGGTCCGTTTTCTTCAATTTTGTAATACTCGCCCTTTTTGCCTTCAAGATACAATATAACGTTCAATGGCAAATCAACAACTCTGTTTGAAAATTTAGTAGGTTTTTCTCTAACAGTTGCATTTGTTTTTATTACTTTTGTATAAATTACATCACCTTGCTTTTTGGGTTCAAATAGAGGAATACTTGGTTGACGTTTTACATATTTATTTCTGTCAATTGTATATATAAGTTCTTCTTTTTTGCCATTTTTCACTGATGTAAGTTTAATTTTA
>DVJT01000025.1 GCA_018716565.1 Candidatus Avigastranaerophilus faecigallinarum
ATAAAACTCAGAACCATAATCCGTATTTCCTGAAAAGTAAACAGAAGAAGAAGTAACTGTCAATTCTTTTGAAGTCGGATATACAACATCAATTTTTGCATTTACAATATTCGTTGAAATTATTATAAAAAGTATTGTTAATATAAATTTTCTTATCATAATTACATGTTAAATTACTAATTTATAATTATCAAATTATTTTACAATATACTTTATAGTTTGCTACAAGCTAAAAATTAATTGTATAATACATTATATATATAGGAAACATATGGTAGATAATAACAAAGTAGAAGTTATAATAGTAGGAGCAGGTCCTGCGGGAGTAAGTGCAGCAATAACACTTGCAAGAGCAGGGAAGAAAGTTCTGATTGTTGATAGAGCCAATAATACAGGTGAAAAAAATATGTTTGGCGGATGTATATACGCAAAACAAACTGCCGAAATATTTCCTAAATTTTGGGAAACAGCTCCCATTGAAAGATCAATTACAGAACATAAAATTTTTATGTTAACAGATTATGACTCAACAGAGTTTAACTATCGCTACTCTTCAAAAGGGGCATATAAGGCATTTACTGTATTACGTTCTAAATGGGATAAATGGTGTATTGAACAAGCACAAAAAGAAGGAGCTTATTATGCTCCTAAAACGCTTGTAAATGAATTATTGATAGAAAACGGAAAAATTGTAGGTATTCAAACTCCATATGAAAAATTCTATTCTGATATTGTCATTATTGCAGATGGTGTAAACTCATTATTAGCAAAGCAAATAGGACTAAGAAAAAATTATAATGACACAAATGTAACTCTTAGCGTAAAAGAAGTATATAAACTTCCAAAGCAAAGACTTGAAGACAGATTTAATATTGATTCAGAAACAGGAGTTGCAGCAAAAATACTCGGCGGTCCTTTAAAGAATATGTTTGCTATGGGATTTATGTACACAAATAAAGACTCAATTTCAATCGGTATTGGTGTTTCATTAGATGAACTAAAAAAGAATAAAATAAAACCCTATGAATTATTAGATGATTTAAAAGAGCATCCTTCTATAGCACCTTATCTAAAAGATGCAGAATTTATAGAATACTCAGCACATCTTATACCTGAAGGAAGCATTGATAATATTCCCAAAGTATATGATAACAGAGTAATGATAATAGGAGATGCAGCTGGTTTTGTTAATAATATTCATTTTGAAGGTACAAATTTAGCAATGCTAAGCGGTAAACTTGCTGGTGAAACAGCTATTTATGCTCTGGATAAAGGTGATTTTTCTGCTTCAACATTATCTTTATATTACAAGAAATTACAGGATAGCATAATTTTTAAAGATTTAAAAACTCACAAAAACACTATTCCTTTCTTAAAGAAAAATATAAAGACAATTACATCATTATATCCGGAATTAGCATGTGAATTTTTTGAAATTTTATCTATAGCTGATGAAAAACCCAAAAGAGCAAAGTATAGAAAGTTTGTATCTAAAATATTAAAATCAGGCTGCATAACAAAATCAGTACCATTAGGACTTTTCGCGTTGGAGAAATGTTTAAAAAAATGAATATTAATGAAAAATTAGCAAGTTTAAAATATAATAAAGATAATGAAAGTCATTTATCAGTAGATAATGATATATGTATGAGATGTAAAAATAGATGTTGTACATATATATGTCCGGCAAATGTATATGAATGGAACGAAGAAAAATGTACAATGACAATCAGATATGAAAATTGTCTGGAATGCGGTGCTTGTAAAATAGCATGCGAAAAAAATAACATATTATGGAAGTATCCAAATGTTGAATATGGTGTAAAATTTAAAAACGGCTAGTAAAGAGAGGTATATATGCGTGAAGAATACAGCAACAAAAGAAGAAGATGGTATGATAAAGATCCTATTTTATCACGTTCAATGAAAACACTTGAAGCCTCTGATGATGAGACACAAATAAAAGTCGCATTAAATCTTATAAAAATTATTGTTGAACATAATTTAGCATTTAGTGAATATACAGATGTTAATGAAATTATTGAGGCTGTTGAAGAAGGCATGGATACAAGGGCAAATTCAAGATGGTACGATATAGATAGAACTGTAAGAGCTGCCATTAATATGTTGCAAAATACCCCACCAGACACTCAAAAAATTATTGCAAAAGAAATGGCTAAAATTGTCATAGATAAAATAAAAGAAGATAAAGATGTTGAAGAATTAAAAAGAGAACTTGAACAAGAAGAATTCTTTAACGAAGATAAAGACGATTTTAAAGATTAGAGAGAAATATATTAATGTCCGTCCGCAAAGTGTGGAAAACCAAAGATAATGTAGTATCAGATGATATTATTAAAAGTTGCAATGGCAATAAAGTCCTTGCAACTTTGCTTGTAAATCGTGGAATTGATACTGTAGAAAAAATAACAAAATTCCTCAATCCGCTTAAGGTTAAACTTTCATCACCTGATGTATTTTTGGATATGGAAAAGTCTGTAAACAGAATAAAAACAGCTATTGAAAAAAATGAGCATATAACTGTATATGGTGATTTTGATGCAGATGGCGTAACTTCAACTGCTCTTTTATATATGACACTAAAAGAAATTGGGGCAAATGTTGATTTTTATCTTCCGGATAGAAGCTCAGAAAGTCACGGTTTAAATACAAAAGCATTAGTAAAAATTATTGCAAAAAGAAAATCAAAACTTATTATTACAGTAGACTGTGGTATTTCAAATGTTAGTGAAGTAAATTTCGCAAAAGGATTTAATACTGATATTATAATTACAGACCACCACGAAGCACCTGAAATATTACCTGATTCATATGCTATACTGAACCCTAAAGCCCCAAATTCGATTGATTCCTCACTTGATATCGATGAAATTCAAAGTTTAAACTTTCTGGCAGGCGTTGGAGTAGCCTTCAAGTTAGCTTGCAGACTTTTAGAAGAATATAATAAAGAAAATTTTGTACACGAAATTCTTCCGCTAGCTGCTGTTGGAACAATTGGTGATGTTGTTGAACTTATGGGTGAAAACAGAAGCATCGTAGAAATGGGACTTGAACTCATAAGAAACGGAAAACATAAAGGTATTCAAAAACTTTTAAAAGCATCTTCAATTGAAAATATAAATTTAATTACATCTGATAATATAGCATTTGGAATTGTACCAAGATTAAATGCCGCTGGAAGACTTGAATCTCCATTGACTGCAATAAAAGTGCTTATTTCTCAAGACGAAGAAGAACTTGATAAAACTGTAAAATTATTAAGTGATTTAAATATTTTTAGGCAACAACTGTGCGATGAAACATTCTGCAGCGCAAAACAAATGTATCAAAATAATTTAAACGAAAATAAAAAAAGCATTGTATTATTTGACGATAATTGGCACATCGGAATTATAGGAATTGTCGCTTCAAAACTTGTTGAAGAATTTAATAAACCTGTTTTTCTTATGACAAGAGATGCAAATTTCTCAAATATAATAAGATGTTCTTGCAGAAGTATAAAAGACTTAAATGTACACTCAATTCTATCAGAGCATAAAGAGAAATTTGAAGGCTTTGGCGGACATAAAATGGCTGCAGGTTTTTCTTTTGATGAAAATAAAATTTCTTTTGAAGCATTTAAAAAGGAATTAAATAAAACTATTGAAGAACATTCACAAAATATTAATTTTAAAGAAATTGTTATTGACGCAGATATGGAAATTGATGTTTCTGATATTACAGTTGATACGGTAAATTTAATTGATAAACTTCAACCTTTTGGAGCTGCTAATCCTTCTCCATTATTTGTACTAAAAAATGCTAAATTAAACAATTTTAAAATGATGGGACAAAATAATAATCATTTAAAAATGTACATATCAAAAAATAATTCAGAATGTTTTGATTGCGTAAAGTGGAATTACCCAGATTTCAATTTACCAATTAATTCAGAACTTGATATTTTATTTTCACTAAAGTTAAATACATTCAACAATATAACGAATGTTCAGTTAATGATTGAAGATATTCATTCAGAATTATTAAATAAAAAAGAAAATTTATCGGAAATAAAAATATTAGATCATAGAAATAAAAAAAATATATTAGTGCAAGTTATAGATTTTATTTTATCAACAAAGAAATCTACGGCAATATACATTGAAAATCCGACATTAATAGCGCAACTTAAATTACCTGATGAAATCGAAAATAAACTGTTTACCATAGATAATATCCCATCAAATATTGAACAATTAATGTTTTTTGATGTTCCGATAAGTAAAGATAATTTTATAAAAATTATAAATGATACAAATGCAAAATTAATACATTTAATGAATTTCAATATAAGCGAATTAGGAACGGAGAGTTTTATATCAAAATTTTCAGGAATGCTGAAATATTCTCTTTCAAATCTGAACGGACAAATAGATACAAATCGTGCAGCAAAAGCATTATGTGTTAATGAAGAAACAGTTGAATGTGCCTTAACTCTTTTGGAAGAATCTGAAATGATTGATTTGAATAAAATTGATGAAACCACATTTAAAATTTCTTATTTACATCCTGTTGAATTATCAAAAATAAAACAACATGAATTATTTTTTGATTTAAAGGAAAATATATTAAATATAAATGCTTTTAGAAGTTTTTACTTAAATACACCAATAGATGAAATAAAAGAAACTATATTATGCTAAATAGGATTTTTAATATTTTATTTAATAAAAAAAAGAAATATGTAAGCTGTGATTTAATAGAACACGGATTAGATTTTTTTACAGATAGTATTAATTTTTGCTGTAGAATTCCCCCAACAGAAAAGGGATATAAAAAAATAATTGAAAATTACAATGGAGAATTAATAAATTGGAAAAATTTCTTTAATATTAAAAGAAAATACAGAAACCAAATGAAAAAAGGTAATATTATTCCCGAATGTAAAAACTGCATATATTTGCAGGAAAAAGAATGGGATAATGAAGACTACATTTCTTTTATAAATTTTAATAATTGGACAATTTGTAATGAACATTGTGTGTATTGTTGGTTAAATGATCCCGATAAACCACATCAAAAACAGTATAATGTTTATCCGGCCATAAAAGATATGGCGAATAAAGGTTATTTAAGAAAAGGCGGACACATAACAATTGCCGGTGGAGAACCTTGTGTTGCACCTGAATTTGATGATTTATTAAAATTGTTTATAGAAAATGATTTATCAAGTATAAGAGTATTAACGAATGCGACAAAATATTCAAATGTAGTAGAACAAGGAATAAAAGAAGGCAAAATAAATATAGTTGTATCCGTAGACTCAGGAACAAGAGAAACATTTATTAAAGTTAAAAGATATGATTTTTATAATCAAGTATGGGAAAACATAAAAAAATATGCGTCTGTGCAGCCTGAAACAGACAGAGTTAAAACAAAATTTATATTAATACCGGATTTAAATGACTCAGAAGACGAAATTAATGCTTGGATTAATAAGTCAATGGAGTCAAAAGTAAAACATCTTGCATTTGACGTTGAAATGATGTGGTATAACAAAAACAAAGAAAATATTCCTCAAAAAATTTATGATTTAGTAAAATATACAATTGAAAAAATAAAAGAAAATAATTTGGATCTAGAACTAATAGATAGAGGTTATATTCTTGCACAAAATATAAAAGAACTAAAGTCTAACTAAAAGGTGCATATTAACTTTAAAATAAAATGCTACTATTCATAAAAAGGAGATTTCTTATGAATATGATAGTGAAATGGATTTTATTTGCATTATTAATTATGTTTATTGCTTGGATTATACCAGGGATAACAATAACAGGATTTGTTAGTGCACTATTTGTAGTTTTAATTCTAGGGTTGGTAAATACATTTATAAGACCGATTCTTGAATTTGTATCACTACCATTAAACTTTATAACACTTGGCTTGTTTAGTTTAGTTGTAAATGCACTGTTATTTTTACTAGTAGGAAAACTTTCACCAGGATTCCAAATAGACGGATTTGTCAGCGGATTGCTTGGGGCTTTAATATTATCGGTATTTACACCAATGATAGATAAAATAAATATTATGAAAAATAAAAATTAAAACACAAAAAGACCGTATTATAAATACGGTCTTTTTTTAAAAAGAATTATTTAACAACAATATTAACCAATTTAGATGGAACTACAATAACTTTAACAATTTGCTTACCGCTGGTTAACTCTTTTATTTTAGAACTGTTAAGAGCAATTTTTTCAAGTTCATCTTTTGTTGTTTCAGCATCAACTTCAATTTTATCTTTAACTTTACCGTTAATTTGAACAACTAAAGTAATGCTGCTTGTTTTCGCTAAAGACTCATCATAAGTAGGCCATTCAACTTTATGAATTGAATCTTTACCCCCAAGTCCTTCATAAATTTCCTCTGCCATATGCGGAATTACAGGTGCTAATAATTTTAAATATGTAAGAACCGCATAGCTGAATACCATTTTATCTTCATCAGAAAATTCTTTTCTATTATTAATATAATCATATAATACATTAGCAAATTCTCTGTATTTTGATATAACAGTATTAAACTGGAATTCATTTGAAATATCTTGAGAAATTTTCTTAATTGTCATATGAACTTCTCTTACCAAGTCATTATTTTCTTTAGTTAAAGAAGATACATCCGGCAATTTATAATCCAAAATAATATTTTGCTGGTAAGAAGAATATATTTTCCAAACTCTGTTTAAGAACTTATAACATCCTTCAACACCTGCATCTGACCAGTCAAAATCTCTATTTGGCGGAGAATCAGACAGAATAAATAATCTGG
Organism: Candidatus Avigastranaerophilus faecigallinarum; assembly: GCA_018716565.1. Taxonomy (GTDB): domain Bacteria; phylum Cyanobacteriota; class Vampirovibrionia; order Gastranaerophilales; family Gastranaerophilaceae; genus Avigastranaerophilus; species Avigastranaerophilus faecigallinarum. The sequence goes on from DVJT01000025.1 coordinate 6,832, forward strand.
CAGTATCCGCACCATAGTTTTGGAATATTTCATCAGGATCAACAGTATTTCCTTTTGATTTAGACATTTTTGAACCATCTTTTAAAACCATACCCTGAGTTAAAAGATTTTTAAAAGGTTCATCAATATTTATAATACCTAAATCTCTTAATGCTTTAGTAAAGAATCTTGAATATAACAAGTGTAAAATAGCATGTTCAATACCACCAACATATTGGTCAATTGGAGCCCAATAATGAAGAATATCTTTGTCAAAAGGTGCTTTATCATTTCTTGCATCCGTGTAGCGGTAGAAATACCAATTTGAACACATAAAAGTATCCATAGTATCAGTTTCACGTTCAGCTTTGCCACCACAAATAGGACAAGTAGTATATTTAAATGATTCTGATGTTTTAACTGGAGACATACCTTTTACACTGAAATCAACATCTTCAGGTAATAAAACAGGTAAATCTTTTTCATCAACAGGAACTGTACCGCATTTTGGACAATATACAATCGGTATTGGAGTTCCCCAATATCTTTGTCTTGAAATCAACCAGTCACGAAGTCTATATTGAACCTTAGCCTCACCAAAACCACCTTTAACAGCTTTATCAATAATAACTTGCTTTGCTGTTTCATTGTCAATTCCATTGCAATCACCTGAGTTAATCAAAACACCTTTTTCGGTATATGCTTCATTTAATTCAGATAAAGGATTTTCAGGATTTTGAATTACTATCTTAATTGGAAGATTATATTTTTTAGCAAAAGCAAAGTCCCTTTCATCATGAGCAGGAACAGCCATAACTGCACCTGTACCATATTCAGCCAAAGCATAATCTGCAGTCCAAATAGGGAACTCTTCACCATTTAACGGATTAATTAAATGAGTTCCTAATGGAACACCTGTTTTAATTCTTTCTGTAGAAAGTCTTTCTATTTCAGACATTTTTCTAGCATTTTGTCTGTATGCTTCAACCGCATCCTTATTTTCAGGAGTTGTTAATTTCTCGATATCTTTATACTCAGGCGCAACAACAAGATATGTAATACCATATGCAGTATCAGGTCTTGTTGTATATACAGGAACTTCAAGTCCTTCAATTTCTTTAACTTTAAATCTTAAAATAGCACCTGTTGAACGGTCAATCCAATTTTTTTGCATTGTTTTAACACTATCAGGCCAACCATCAAGCAATTTTATATCATCAAGAAGTTCTTGCGCATAATCAGTAATTTTTAAAAACCATTGAGATAAATACTTCTTTTCAACTTCGCCGTCACATCTCCAGCATTTACCATCAATAACTTGTTCATTAGCAAGAACAGTTGCACAATTATTACACCAATTAACTGCAGCTTCTTTTTTGTAAGCTAACCCTTTTTTGAACATTTGAATAAAGAAATATTGAGTCCATTTGTAATACTCAGGAAGACAAGTTGTAACTTCTCTGTCCCAATCAACCATAAGACCTAAGGACTTTAACTGTTGTTTCATATATGCAATATTATCTAAAGTCCATTTTTTTGGATTTGCACCATGTTGAATAGCCGCATTTTCAGCAGGAAGACCAAAACTATCCCAGCCCATAGGGTGCAATACATTATATCCATTCATTCTTTTATAGCGTGCAATGACATCAGAAATTGTATAATTTCTAACGTGTCCCATATGCAATTTACCTGATGGATATGGAAGCATTGATAAAACATAATATTTTTCTTTATTTTTATCATTATAAACTTTATTTAATTTTGTTTCATCCCAATGTTTTTGCCACTTTTTTTCAATTTCTTGCGGATAGTATCTATCTTTTATCACTTCACCATTCTCCTAACGAATCTTTATAGTATTAATTATAAACTAAACATAAAAATCTATATAAAATTTTTAAGCAAGCATAAAAAATATATCTGATTTACTGATGAAGAGAATTGACCTTACTGAAATAATTATTAAATCATTACTGTATAAGTTTGGAGAAATACAATGAAAAAAATAATTATAATTGCAATTGGTTTATTAATATTAAATATTGGAACAGTCACATTTGCAAATGAATATAATCAATCAACTTACTTATTAAGCTATACTTCAGCAAGCTCACTAAAATATAAAATAAATTCATTAAACAGACAAATAAAGAATAATGAGTATCAAATAAAAAAAATAAAAAGATCAACATCTTTAAGCAATAGTGAGAAAAGAAGTAAAATAAACAGACTGGAATATAAAAATAGACAATTAAAAAGAAAAATTGTAAAAATAAAACAAGAATATTCCAAAGCTATATCTTAGTATTTACCGAAGTAAATAGAAAGAGGTACGATAATTGGAGATAAGATTATTAATACAGGTATAGCAACTATGTTTGCAGATGTTTTTAAAATTGTATTTCTAGTAACTTCTCCTTTATTTAATGTTCTCCATTTATTATCTGTCTTTACCTCTATTTTGATGCCAGTATTATTTTCTGTTCCTACAATACGTATATCATCATATTTATGCTCAGAAATTGTATTTTTTTCTTGGTCATATAAAGCATATTTGCCTTTTATACCCAATTTAAAATACCTTCGGTCCAGTCTTTTTATATCATCATAAATAAATGGAGTTATATTGGAACCACTTGCGATATCAACAATTGCAAATTTATTTAATTTTTTTACTCTTTGTATATTATTAGGAAAATCAATATCTATTTCATCATATTTATATGGAAGGATAATATCAACTTTTTTGTTTTGGTAATTTACAATACCATATTTGCCGTCTTTTTTAACTCGAAAAAGATAAGGAGAATAACCTCTATAAATTTCATCCGCACGATTTATTATTACTTTGCCGTTTTGTACATCAATAGCTTGATAGTTATTCTCATTAATTTGAAAAACAACAGCTGAATCTTTACCATAACATTTAATATTTTTATAGATTGGATCATAAGTCATATACATTATTCCATTTTTTGAATGAAATAAGCCTTTTTTTCCATTAACAGTAACAATAAAATTTTCATCTGAACAATAATTTATGCCATCAAATTTTGGTGGAACAATAATATTTTTACTATTATATACATCTTTAACCCCAAATTTATTATTTTCTTTGTATAACTGAAATTTATCATCAAATGCAAATGCACTAAAGTACAAGGAAATAAAGATAAAAAACAATATAAATGAAAATATTTTTTTCATATTAGTTCCAACAATTTATTTATATCAATATTAAGACAATCAAGTTTTTTACAAGTAGTTTGTCTCTTATTCCATAAACAAGGTCTACAATTTGCATTGTTTTTAATTGCAATAAAATTATCAGATTTTGGAAGTAATGTTTCATCATCAGTAGGACCAAATATTGCAAATGTTTTTGTGTTTGTTGCAACTCCTATATGCATTGGTGCGGAATCAGAACAAATTAAAATTTCAGATTTTTTTATTAATTCAACTAATTCAAAAATATTTTTAGTCTTCCCAAACATATCGGAAAAATTTGTTAAATCAACATTTTTTAATTCATTTCTTATTTCTTCAATGCATTCAAAATCATCAGGCCCACCTGCCAAATAAACATTTTTTCCTTTTTTCAATAATTCTATAATTACTTGAGCCCACATTTTAGGAGAAATTGTTTTTATTATATTTTTTTGAACACTAATTTTGCTAACTCCAGGGTGTATTAGTACAGAATTTTTATTTTTTTCAAAATTTTCAACTTCAATTAACGGGAGTTCAAACTCCAAATTCGTAATTGGCTTAACTAAATCAAAATACATCATAGATGCGTATTGTTGCTTATTTAATATAACCGCGTGAGTTAAAAATTTTTCAGAAAGTTTCGATGTTTTATAACCGACTCTTGTCTTTATCCCCGTAAAAAATAATAGAGGTGCAATTAAAGCATTTCCACCAGAAGAAATCACCAAATCAAACCCACCAAACAAAGCTTTAAAATATAGCTTCAGCATTTCAATATATTTATTTTTTGTTTTAATATCAATGCAAAAAAAAGAATCTAAAAGATTAGTAAGCTTTACAAAAGCCTTACTGCGACCTTCTAAACATAATGTAATTTTTGCGGAAGGAAACTTTTTCTTTAAACTTTGAATTACAGGCATAAAAAGAATTTCATCACCAATTCCTCCAAAGTTTATTAACAAAATATTTTTATAATTATTCATATCAGAAAGGTTTTGTTTGATTTAATTTATTTCTTAATTCTCTAAAACGAGCAATATCTTCTTGAGCTTTGCCTGTTTCTCTAAACACAACTTGGCTTGAAGGATGAACCATCATAATACAATCAATATGAATTTCTAAAAAATTATATCTTCTTGGTGGTACATTTGAATTTCTTGCCATGATTTCCGCATTTGTAACAGCTAGAAATCTTTTTTCCTTATCATTTAATAAATCCGTAAGTTCTCTATTAGTCTTAGTATATTTCGAAACATGTACAGTACCTTTTATTTCATGGTCTGCTGTTAAAATAATAACCTCTATTGGAACTGTATCTAATTCTTTTGCCATCTTTCACCTTCTGAACAAACTATACATTGATTATATTATAAATTTCTTCATAATTCCAGTATTTAATTATGTTTATGCGCAAATTTTATTTTCAGTGGTTTTAAAAAAAATAAACAAGGATAAAGAAAGAATTATTAAAATGAATAATATAAGTTTCAAAGGATTTTATCAAGTAGAACCTATCGGAAACAAAAAAACGAATATGAAACTTGCTTCAGAACTAATAAAAACAATACCTAACACAGTTTTTATTGGTTATACAGGCAGTAACGCAAAAACTGTTTTTATTCCTGAAGAAAATGAAATTCAATTTGAAAAATTATCAGAAGCATTAAAAGCAAAATCTTTGGTCTATATAGAAAAACTTAAAACAAAATTACCAACAATAGATTCTTTGCTTACTAATAAGATAAGAGATTTTGAACCTTCACCTGATTCTACATATGTTGCACTTTCTGCTGATGTATTAAAAGCTTTTTTGGATACAAACCAACAAAAATTACAAGATAAAACTCAGAATAATGGTGTATTTAATATAGGTTTATTTGATTATAAGTTCAATGTTCCTGAAATCATTGTTACGCAGTCAAAGGAACCAATAAAGGAAACTGTTAACCCATTATCTCAGTATAGGATACAAATTCCAAATAGTTCTAAAGAAATATTATCTTCGTTTTTAAAACTAGGCTATAGTGAAATTCCTGTTAAATTAAATGCGGCTGCTCTAGGTCAAATTGAAAAAATGCAAGAAGAAACAGGTATAAATTTAGTATCAAGAACTATAAATGTTATGCCTATAGAAAAATAATGTAAATTATAAGATAAATCTTGTAGCAAATAAAATACTGTTTGAAGATGGTTGATTTGTACCATGCGTTATTACATAGTTTAATAGGAATTTTATATTTTTATATGGACTATAAATTAGCCCAACAGTGTATTCATTTGTTGTATCATTAGGTGCATATATATTTTTATCAAAAACATCATATCTTCCTATTAATGTCAGTTTTGATGTAATATCATACATTAATGTTGTATAAAAACCTTCAGCAGAATTTCTAGACTCATAAATTCCATTATAACCATTTGCCGCTGCATATTCTGCTTTAGCGTGAAATTTTTTATAATCATATCCAGCAAAAAATGAATATTGATTATAACTTATATTATATTTCCCAACATTATATCCAGCTCCAAGTCTAAAATCACCAATTTTTTCTTTGAAATCTGCAAGTGGCTTGAACATCAGATATCCTGTAAAGTCTAATCCTTTACCAAAACTCTGCATAAACCTGGTACTATCGTATAATCCAATGTCATAATCTATATATTTATAATTTCCAATATTTCTTACACCAACTGACATTGTATTACCAAATGTACGCCCTAATTGTGTCTTATAAAATGCATCTTGTCCAAATAAACTGCCTGCACCATCATATGTTGTTGGAACACGCGTATATTGACCAAAAACTATCATCTGGTTTGGTGTAAATCTATGAGAAATGTAAACCATCCTCAACATTTGTGCAAAATGTTTATCATACCCCGGAATATCACTTACAAGATTTATATTAAACATTGCTTGTGTCTTATTATCATTAAAGTTCATTGATAATTTAGGTTCAACTGAATTAAATAAATGCTTTGTTTGGTCACCTTTATATTGATTATGTATATATGACAAATCACCTGAGTATAAAAAATGAAATTTTACAGAGTTTATAAATGAATTTTCGAATTCTAAACCATTTTTACTCGCTAATTTTAATATAGCTGGAGCATTTTCAACTTTTCCATAATAAACATCAGAAAGGTAATCACCATAATTAAAAAGATTCAATCCCTCTTGCTCTAAATGCACTTCTTCAATTGCGAATACTCGCGAAAAACTTAATACAATTACTAATATTAGAAATGCTATTTTCTTATTCATAAAATTAATTAAATAATCAGTATAAAATGTAATTTCGTAAAATGATTTAGAATTAATATTAATCAACTAATTAAACCAAATAAAAGATATTATTTATTAATTTTATTTAATTGTCAAACTAAAGAAAAAATATAATTCAATAGTATGAAATATAAACATAATACTAAATTTACACGTACTTTGCAAAAAACGAAAAATTGTAATAATATTTAAGATTGATAATAGAACTCCAACGGACAAAAAATGAAAAACTATGCAATAATTTTAGCATCAGGTACTGGTTCTAGAATTGGACTAAACATTCCAAAACAATTCTACAAGCTAAAAAATAAGACAATTTTAGAATATTCAATAGAAATATTTGAAAAACATCCAAATATTGATAATATTATTGTTGTTTCGAATCCTGATTTTATAGATTTAACAAAAGAAATTGTACAAAAAAATAATTATAAAAAAGTTAAAAGGATTTTACCCGGAGGCAGCACCAGACAAAAAAGTTCTTATATTGGTGTTAATTCGATAGCTGATAATAACGCAAAAGTATTAATACATGATGCTGTCAGACCTTTTGTTTCTCGACAAATAATTGATAATTGTATGTCAGCATTAGACAAATATAATGCTGTAAACGTTGCAATAGAAACATCTGATACAATATTGGAAATAGATGAAAATAATTTTATTAAAAGTATCCCTAATAGAAAAAATTTAATGCGTTGTCAAACACCACAATGTTTTAATCTGACAACAATAAAACAAGCTCACAAGCTTGCAAATAATGATCAAAATTACACAGCAACAGATGACTGTGGGCTGATTCTAAAATACAATCTAGATAAAGTATATATTGTTAAGGGGGATGAAAAAAATATAAAAATAACATACCCATCTGATTTAATTATTGCTGAAAATATATTAGAAATGAAAAAAAATGATTTTAAGTAAGATTTTGAAACTACAATTGTTTAAATCATCGTCATAAATTAAATATAAATTAACTAATAAGATTTAACTTGTGTATATATAAATAAAATATTTTGTTAAATTAATCAAATTAGTAAAATTATTAACGATACAAATGGAAAAACTATTACGAATACTATCTTGATTTTTTTAATTTTAAATTATTTATATTTACAGAATGTTAGATTAAAATATAAAGAAATGTAACAATATTCAAATAATATATAATTTTGATATCTGAAAATTTTTTTATATATATAAGAGAGAGAAAGTTTTCGGGGTATTAAAATGGCCGCATCATTTGAATCATTAGTTACACTATTTTTAAAAGATTCAGGAATCAATAATTCCTCATATTCAACAAGAAGATTACAACAAACAGACTTTGGTTCAATATTTGATTCCAATTACGAGGTAAGCGACGAAGTTGAAGAAGATGCATATGAAAATGCAGGTAAACTAATAGGTGGAGTAGTTGGTGCAAGTTCAGGTTCCGGAATTATAGGCTCTTTTATTGGAGGGATCCTTGGAAAAATTGCTTATTCTACTGTAGGAAAAACAATGAATGAAGTATCTGATAAAATTTTTGGATGGGTTCCCGGATATGAAAAGTTTAAAGGTATGGTGTATAATTCATTTAATACAATATCTGATTTCGCTAAATTATCAACAGGAAATCTAGATGGTAGTGCAGGTGATATCTCTTTAAAATTATTTGATTCAATTGGCTAGAAATTTCAATAATCTGCTTTATAACTCTAAATTATTAAAATAATATTATTTTACAGAATATTATGGTCATAGAGTAAACATAAATATGGACTTAAAATCACTTTAAAACAGGGCCTAAAGGTTGGTTTTTAACCCAACAACTTTTATATCTTTATTACTTTCATCAATCATATATTTTCACTCCAATATTCTCATTAAAATCACACCAATTTTCGTCATATAATCCTTGTTTTACATATTTTTCAAATGTTGAATACTTCCACTCTTTTGTTTGTTTTACTAATCCGTGCTTTACTGGGTTGTAATGTATATAATCTATGCAATTATGAAAATCTCTATCAGCTGTTATTGTATGTTCCCAATATCTTCTTTGCCATATATCTTTTTCGTTTTTACTTTTTCTGCTTTCTGATTCTTTGTAATTATCTATTTTTGTTGTATCTATATTTCGTGAAAAATTAACTTTGACTCTTTTTATTATCTCGGGGTATATTTTGTTGTCTTCTGGTTGAATTATCATATGTAAATGATCAGGTAATACTACAATAGCATCTATTCCAAATTCTATTTTTTCCTTTGTTTGTTTAAATGAATTTTTTAATAAGTCTATATTTTCAATTAATATTGGTCTTCGTTTACTTGTTACGATTGTTATAAATATTTTTGAGTTTTCGATGTGTGCTCTACGATAATTCATTTACTACTTTATGCAACTCTTTCCTTTCTATTTATTATTTCTGTTGGGTTAATGAAGTGTACCCCAAAAAGCGGACAAAGTAGGTAGGAAAAATTCTGTTAAAATAAGGAAAGGAGAAAAAGATGAGAAAACAGAAAAATTTTACCGAAGAACAAAAATGTAAACTACTTAAATCACCTTTTGTAGAGAAAGTATATTCTAATCATATTGTATACTCTATTGAATTCAAACAAATAGCAATATCAAAATACAAACAAGGTGTTATTCCTGTGAAAATATTTATTGATGCTGATCTAGACCTTGAATTAATCGGAAAGAAAAATGCTTTTAATTTAATTAAAAAATGGCTTAAAGAATCTGATAAATTGCCAAAATTCAAATCTTTGGAACAAGAAGTAAAAGAATTAAGAGAAAGAAATTTATACTTGGAGGAAATGCTTTATGCAACAAAAAAGTTCCAAGAACTACTAGATTAACTAATGTTCTAAAGTATAAAGTTATTGATAATTTAAGACAAAAAAAGAAACATTTATCTTTATCGTCTTTGCTTGATATTGCTAACGTTTCCAAATCCGCATATTATTCTTGGAAAAATAAAACTTTATCTGAAAAAGATTTAGAAATAATTTATCTGATAACTAAAATATTCTATGAAAATAAAAGAAAATTTGGTATAAGAAGAATTCAAATGGAGTTAATAAATAAGTACAAGATAAATGTTAATCATAAAAAAGTGCATAGAATTATGAAAGAATATGGTTTAAAAACAAAGATAAGAAAAAGAGTTTCATATAAACATGTTAATGCCCAAAGAAAAACAGAAAATTGCACAATTGCTCCTAATATTTTAAATGGTAAGTTTGATAATATAATTCCATTTAAACAATTTTGTACTGATGTTACATACCTGAAAATTAAAACAGGAAAAAAATACTATCTGTCAGTTGTTAAAGATATCGCAACAGGCGAAATAGTCGGTCATTATTTATCTGATAATCAAAATTCGGATTTAATAGTTAATACTCTTAACAGAATTAAAATACCTATTAAAAATAGTATTTTACATTCTGATAGAGGAGCATTGTATTCAAGTTTTCAATATATTCAAAAGACAAAGGAACTGAATATTACAAGGTCTATGTCTGAACCTGCACGCCCAACTCAAAATGCACCTATTAAAGTTTTTTCGGACATTTGAAAGATGAAATTGACTATAAGAAATGTAAATCTTTTGATGAACTTAATGACTTAGTTGATAACTACATATATTATTACAATACACGTAGATATCAATGGAACAGAAAGAAA
>DVJT01000026.1 GCA_018716565.1 Candidatus Avigastranaerophilus faecigallinarum
TAATAGAAACAGCAGAGAAATATTTTTCAAAAAATAGTGCATTATGTGTGTTAGCTCCAAAAAAATATCTAGTAGAAGCGGATTTGTTAAAAATATAAGTGTCAAAACATTTAAAGTTATGATAAAATCAACATAGATAATATGAGCAATATAAACACAGATAATCGAAAAATAACAAGAGAAATAGACAAGTTTAAAAAATCGGGTAATATACAAAAAGCGATAGAAACTTGTCAGGGTGCTATTTCTAAGGATGAAAATAATGCAGAATTGCATATAAAACTTGGTGATTTATATATGGAGTGGCATCTTGATATTCATCAAATAAAACAATATGTTGATGATGCTATTACAGAATATCAAAGGGCACTTGAGTCTTGTGTTGATTCTGCTGAAATTTATTTTAAAATAGCGATGGCTTTTTATTATAAAAGAGAACTTGAAAAGTCTATTAATTATTTTAAACTTGCACTTGAACATAATACGAAACTTGCAGAAGCTCATTTTATGATTGCTGAAATTTTTATGAGGAAAGGTGATTTCATTGAGGCTCTTGAATCTGCTCAAAGAGCTATTGCAATCGCACCATTTTCTTCTTCAAGAGCATATTTTCTTGTATTTAATATATTATCTTTATCCAATAAGTCAAAGTGGTATCAAAGGTATTCAAAATTAATAGCATCTTTTCTTACTCTTCCGTTTGATAGATATGCAATAAAAGAAGTTGCAAGAAGAGTTTCCTATTTACAGTTTTTACCAATATTATTAAAAACATCACTAATGATTTTCCTAAAAGGATTCAATCAGGAAGTATTGGATATATATAGAGAAACAATAGATAAAGCTCCCGGATTTGTTGAGTTATATATAAATTTAGGAAGAGTTTATTATGAATTGAAGCGTTATGATGATGCAATATGTGAATATAAAATGGCAATATGGCTTGATAGTCTTAACTTAAGAGCATACTATTATTTATGCCAATTATACGAAGAACAAAGAGATTATGATAATGCGATTTCAACTTGTGAAAAGTTGATAGAATTACAACCTCATGTTGCAGATTTTCATTGTAGATTAGCACAATACTTGTATTTAAAAGGGGATATTGATCAAGCTATAGAACATTATCAAACAGCTGTTACGTTGAGTCCAAATCCTGTATGGACAAGTGTTGTAGCTCAGACTTTAGGTTTTATTTTTCAAGAAAATACAAAAAATCTTGATGCTGCTATTAGTTCATATCAAAGTGCATATAATCTTAATCCTAACGATATTGATGTATACCTAAATTTAGGCAATGTATTTTTTGAAAAAGGTTCATATGATAATGCTTTAATAGTATACAAAAAAGCATTGGAAACATCTCCTCATAATGCAAGGCTGCATTGTAATTTGGGTTATTTATATTGGGGTAAAGGTAATATTGAAGAAGCTATAAAAGAATATGAAAAAGCTATAAAATATGATAATACTTATGATATAGCATATAATAATCTGGGTGTTATATATTTAGATGACTTAGGACGTGTAAAGAAGGCTATAGAACTATTTGAAGCAGCAAGAAAATATAATCCTAATTATGCCTTGGCTCATTATAATTTAGCCCGTTCAATAGCAATAACCGGCGATAAAGTTGAAGCTGCCAAATTATATCAAATAGCTTTAGATATTAATACTTATACTCAGGAACTTGATCCTGTTGATATTGAAGAAAAAATTCAAGATTTATTTACATAATGGAGAATTCTCATTGGAATATATTCAAGAAATAAGAGTTTTATATAGTGATACAGATTCATATGGTGTAGTCTGGCATGGTTCCTATACTAAGTGGTTTGAAGCAGCAAGAGTAGGTCTTGTTGAAGCACTTGGCATGGACTTAGAAGAACTTGAAAAAAACAATATTCTTTTCCCTGTAGTTGAAATGAATATTCGTTATAAATCATCAGCCAAAATGAATGAGAGAATTGTCATAAAGACGGAAATTACGGAACTAAAACCTTTGAGTATAACTTTTGAACATAAAGTTTATGAAAAGAAAACCAATACCTTAAGAGTAATTGCACATACTACTATAGTTGTTATTGATAGTATAACAGGTAAAATGTTCAGAAAAATGCCTGAAGAATTATATACAAAATTTGAAGAAGCAATAAAATAAGAAACATGTTTATTAATCTTTAGGTCAATAAATATAAATCCTTGGACTATGTCCCATTTTTATAATATTTCCTAGAATTGTATAAGATAAAAAAGGGGCGTAAGTTGGGGATAATTTATAAAAATAAATATAATAAAGTAGATGGCTCTGCAATGCAGGATAATTCCCTTGCTCAAATATATTTTTCTGAAGCAGAAGAGCTTCGACTTAATAAAAAGTTTAAAGAAGCGATTGATAAATATTTGCATTCTATCTTGATAAATAGAAATAATCATACGTCATATATTGGTCTTGCAATAGCTTATAAAAACTTGAAAAATTATAATAAAGCAATAAAAAGTCTAAAAAAGGCTGAAATTATGCAGCCAAATGATATAAATGTTCAAAAAGAGCTTGCTTTATGCAATATCATAAAAGGTGATTTTTCAAATGGCATAAAACATCTTATTAGTTCAATTAAGCTTGAACCGGATAATATCGAGGTTCAAATGCAGCTGGCTTTGGTGCATGAAATGATTGAAGAAGAAGATATGGCCTTGATGATATACCAAAAAATAATAGAAACAGAACCAAAATATATTAGAGCATATATACAAAAAGCAACACTATATATGCATTTGGAAGATTACCTTAATAGTGCAAAAACATTCAAAGAAGTATTAAAACTACAGAAAGATTATCATAGAGCCTATTTGGCTATTGGCATATGCTATGAAAAACTTGGTAATAAACAAGGTGCTAAAAGATTTTACAAAAAATATATAACCTTATCCAATAATTCTTCAAATAAAAAGGAAGTTACCAAAAGAATTATTGAACTTGAAAGTGTAAAAAACAAAGTAACACATAACTTAAAACTGTTATAGAGAAGTTTGATTATTTTAATTCTTTTTGCTAAAGTACAAAAGGAATAAGTAAGTATTATTATGGAAGAAAAACTTGATATTATAACAATCGGTGAGAGTCTAATAGAACTTTCTACGGATGAGAACATAACAACAGCGAAAAGTCTTGATAAATTCTATGGCGGAGATACACTTACCAGCGCAATTTCTGCATTGAGATTGGGCTCAAAGGTTGGGTTTATTTCCAGAATAGGAATGGATTGTTTCAAAGACTATCTATTAGAAAGCTGGCAAGATGAAGGTTTAGATATTTCTCATGTCAAGCCTGTACAAGGTTTTAACGGTTTGTATGTAGTATCAAAGAAGGAAGATTGTAAAGATAAAGAATTTGCTTTTTATAGAAAAAAAACTGCAGCTACAAATCTTTCGGTTGAAGATATTTCAACTGATTATATTCAAAGCTGCTCTTTGTTATATACAACAGGAATAACTCAATCACTTTCAATATCAGCAAGAGAGGCGGTTAAAAAGGCTTTCATTATAGCAAGAGAAAATAATATTACTACGGCATATGACCCTAACTATACATCAAAAATTTGGGATTCTGAAGAAGCAAGAGAAGCTTTTGATGAAATTGTTGAGTATATTGATGTAATCTTTTTAAATGTTAAATATGATTCCAAAATTGTTATAGAAACAGAATCTGTTGATAATACAATAAAATATCTTTGGGACAAAGGAATAACAACGGTTGTTATAAAATCAGCGATTGATAAAGGTTATTATGTTGGTTATCAAGGCAAAATTGAGTTTGTAAAATTTATTAATGAAGATATATTTGATGTTACAGGAACAGGAGATGCTTTTAATGGTGCTGTCTTACACGGAATAACCTCCGGTATGTCTCCGTTTAAAGCTGTAAGTTTAGGTTCTATTGTTGCAGGATTGCAGGTAAAAAATTTGGGTGCAATAAAATCTATACCTTCAAAAGATGAAGTATATAAAATATTTAAAGGTCAAAATGACTAGAAAATTCTGTATTTCCGGATATTATGGATTTGATAATTTTGGAGATGAAATGATTCTTAAGGTTTTAACAGAACAAATTAAGAATTTTAAAAATAATTCTGAAATAACTGTTTTTTCTTCAAATCCATTGAAAACAGAAGAACAATATAAGGTGAAAAGTGTTTATTCTTTTGATTTATTATTAGTTATTAAAGAACTTTTAAGATGTAATTATCTTATTTCGGGTGGCGGAAGTTTGCTTCAGGATGTTACAAGTAATAAGAGTCTTATATATTATCTTTTGGTAATTGCTATTGCATTGTTTTTCAGAAAGAAAGTTATAATTTTTGCTCAAGGTATTGGTCCAATTAATAATAAAATACTTGCTAATATAACTAAAATTTTATTAAAAAAAGCAAAATATATTACTGTAAGAGATAAAAAAAGTTTGAATTTACTTTCTAAATGGGGTATTGAAGCTAATATTTGTAATGACCCGGTTTGGAATATAAAAATAAATGAAAAAGAAAAAACTGATAAAATTGGTATACAATTAAGAAACTTTCCTTCTTTAAAGCCTGAATTTATAAATGACTTGGCATTATGTATTGATAAATTTTATCAAGATAAAGAGATAATTATTTTTTCTTTTCAGAATAAAATTGACTTGGAAATATGTAATAAATTAAAAGAACAAATTCAAAGCGTTAATTCTGAAATTAATGTTAAAGTTATTGAGAATACCTCAAATGAAAAGATAATAGATGATATTTCCGAATTAGACAGTTTAATAGCAATGAGGTATCACGCTTGTTTAATAGGTATAAAAGCCGGAGTTAAAGTTTTGCCGATTAATTATGATATAAAGGTGGAAACTTTATCAAAAGATTTTAATCTTAAGAACTTAGATTTAAATTGTTCATTAGAAAATATGGAATATATTTTTGCTGATTTTAAAAATTCATCAGAAAACTATAAAACAGAACAAATAGAAAAATTAAATTTTAATTTTATAGAACTTGAAAATAAACTATAATCTATTTTTTTATATATTTTTCTGTACGATTTTCATTAAGAATATTTCTTAATTTCATAATCGCTTGAGCATGAATTTGACATACTCTGGACTCAGATACCTCAATACTTGCACCTATTTCCTTTAATGTCATATTCTCATGATAGTAAAGAACCATTACCATACGTTCACGTTCGGGTAATTTTTTTAAAGCAGCTTGAAGTTCGTTCTTAACATCTTTTTCTTCTAATTTTTCAAGCGGATTAACAGAATTTGTATCTTCAATAGTATCTATTAATTCAATTCCTTCGTCACCTGAGTATTTTTTATCATACAAAGAACCGACAGATGTATCTTCTGCCATTATAGATACAACTTTATCTTTTTCAATGCCTAAAGCATCAGCAATTTCCTGCGTAGTCGGAGTTCTGCCCAGTTTCTGTTTTAAATCTTCACTGGTAGTCTTCACATCTTTTATTCTCTTGCGCATGCTTCTTGGTAGCCAATCTTGAGAACGGATTTTATCTATTATGGTACCTCTTATTCTCATAATGGCATAAGTTTCAAAATGAGCACCTTTATCAGGAGAAAATTTTTCTATTGCATCAATTAATCCTTCAACTCCGAAACTTGTTATATCTTCTATTGCAAAATTTGGCGGAAGATTTAGTTTTATTCTGCCTATAACATATTTGGTAAGATAAATATATTGTACGATAATTAAATCCCTTAGCTTTTTATTTGTTCGGTCAGCAAGATATTCTGTCCAGAGATTCTCTAATTCTGTATCAGATAATCTTTTTATATTGTTATATGAATTGTATTCAATATTATCGCTCATTATTTTCTCGAAGTATAAATCATAATTATGCTATATCAATTGTAGTAAGACTGCACAATTATCAAATCATATATATATATGAAGTTTCGAAAAATTTCACATTATTTATTAATAAGAATAGGCATTTGCTTAATTTTTTTCATCCAAACAGAACTATTATCTATACAAATAAAGAATGTTTCACCAAACATGTTCTTTTCATAACTGCTTTGGTTTTCTTCTTGTTTGAATTCATTAGCAATTAATATTTTTCTTATTTTATTTTTTATTAACATACCTGATGTAAGATTAAAAACAACTTTCTTATCACTGGTATTATATAAAGCTTTCTCAATTGCGATTTGAAGCATCTTATCAATTAATGGTTCAAAATTAACATGGGATTCTAAACTTAGATTTATTATATATACACTGTCTTTATATACTTTTAAATCCATACTGGCAAGAACTTTTTCGTCATCAGTTCTAATAGAGTATTTTTCTAATTGATTTTTTGATGAAAATTTTCTGAAAACGTTAACATTATACGATTTTATACCAAATAAAAATCTTTTTTGAGTTAGAGAAAAAGTTTTTATTTTTTCCCACTTTGGTAGTAAATAAACTTCATTTAATAAATCTTCAACCGATAATTTATTCTTATTATCATTTTTTATAATTGTATCTATCATATATTAAATTTATACCTTACATACTCTTATAACAGAAAGAGAAATTTTATATTTATTTTTTATTTATTTTTTCTGATATTACTAGCTGATAGTTTACTAAGCTACTTGGATAGTAACATATTCTATATTTTATATCAAACTATGTCAACTGTTGTAATGAAGTTAACATGATTTTACAAACATATTATCTTCTGTATATTATATTCTTTTTCTTATCATTTTGTATACATATATATAAAGTATAAAGAAAATTATTTTTGATAAGTAAAGATTTTTTTATTTTTCTATTTTGCAATACATATGAAATAAAACTATAAGTAAGAAGATTAAAGTTATATTTTTTTGCCAGTTCTTCAAAATAATCAGCAAGTAAAAATATATGATTAGAAACATCTTTATTATTATATTTTCTTGCATATTGTACTTCTAAATCCATTGCAATAGTTTTAATTCCAAAGTTTTTCATTAGTTTGAAAAATTTATTTATTTCAAATGTATTATCATTTACTCCCGGAATAATAATATATTTAACAATAACATTATCATTATTTGCTTTAGAATAATTTTTAATTGTTTCACATACTTTATTAAAACAGTCAACTTGTTTTATGATTTTATAAGTTTTTGAAGTGGCAGAATCTAATGAAATAACAACTGAACCTTTATCTCGTTTTAAGGCATCTTCAATAATCGGACTATACTTAATTCCGCTTGAATGTATTCTTACTTTTGTTCCATTTTCTATAAATAAATGAACCAATTCTTCAAAATTATGCATAAGAGTAGGTTCCCCGCCTTGAAAGGTAGCTTCTCCGCCTGATTTATAGTAACCTTTTTCAATTAAATCTTTGATTATAGGATATGTGTTATAGTTCTTGTTATCACCGCTGTATTCATCACTACAATAAATACATCTTGCGTTGCATAATCTGCAATGTGAAAAATGGAAATCAGATATTTTTCTCTCATCTGAAAATTTGAACTCGGTTAAATGATAACAACCTTCACAGTCATATATTGTTTGTTCTTTTTGGCAAGCAATTCTTTTTGCTTTTGTATCAAATAATTTTTCCCAATCAATAGCTTCTCCATGATAATTTTCTATAAGAATTGGTAATCCTCTTCCGTCATTATGTGAAATACAACAGTCAGATACCATATTTAAATCAAAATTTATACCGGATTCTAAAAAAGAACACCCAAGACTATTCATTGTATATCTCCATTTGTTGATAAAAGAAAAAGAACAACCTAAATAAGTTGTTCTTTTTCTTATTAATAATTTAACTATTCAGCGTAAACACTAACTTGTTTTCTGTCACGTCTGTGTGGTTCAAATTTTACAACTCCATCAATCAATGCAAATAGAGTATAATCTTTACCCATACCTACGTTGTTACCCGGATGAATTTTTGTACCTTTTTGACGAACAATAATATTACCTGTAGTAACAGCTTCTCCGCCGAATTTCTTTACGCCTAATCGCTTACTTTCACTGTCACGACCGTTTTTACTCGATCCGACACCTTTCTTATGTGCCATTTTATATTCTCCTTAGTTATTTCTAAATTAATACTCGTTATGTTTTTATTCTTCTGCAGCATCTTTTTTAGCAGATGTTCTGATTTTATTAATCATAACTCTTGTAAAGTTTTGTCTGTGGCCATTTTTTCTTCTGTAGCCTTTTTTTGCTCTTTGTTTATAAACTAAAACTTTTTTAGTTCTATCGTGTTTAACTACAGTACCTTCTACGCTTGCATTTTTTACATATGGTTGACCAACTTTTGATTTT
>DVJT01000027.1 GCA_018716565.1 Candidatus Avigastranaerophilus faecigallinarum
CGTCTTGATACAATGGTAACAACACTCCAAAAACAACTAGAAGCAGTAGAAGAAGCAGAAGGAAGTGCAATCGACAGAGCAACTCCGAAATTCAACGGTGTAGGTTAATACAAGTAACTAAATATAAAAAAGAGGAAACAATATGTTTCCTCTTTTTACTTTTTCTATTAATGACTATTGTGCCATTGCTTTTCTTACTTCTTTTTTATAAATTTCTACGTTTGGTTGAAGTACTTCTGGCAGAGCCACATTCATTTCTGTTATATCACCATCTATTTGTCTTAGAATATTACCTGTGTATAATGTTTCAAAGTGCTTAAACTCAATAAATTTAGCTAAAGTAGTAAGCGATAAATCCTTAAGTTCAACAACAGAAACAGGGTGCATGTTTGAATATGCTGCAATTACACCTGTTAGAACTGCTTGAGTTACTTTTTCTTGTGGAGTTACGTATACAAAAGTAAAGAAAGAATCTTTATTAGCACTATCTAAATCAGCTTCTGCATTATAGTGTAAATATCCCGGACCAACATTTGTATCTGTTGAAATTCTTGCTTTTAAAGATTCATTTTTTAATTGTTTTTCCCATAAAGTTGTACCTTGGAATGCATCACCGAAGTATTCAATGAAGTGTTTTTGTTTTCCGTCAAGTCTTGATTGAACATTGAATGCAGCTTGTTGAAGAGCCATGTTTTTATTTATATCAGGATTTAAAAATTCTTCTTGTGCTTTCAATGAAGCTTGAAGCATTGCAATAACATCTTCTTTTGCTACTCCAACATATGCCAAAGTAAATATAGTAGCATCATCAAAGATAGAAAATCTTCCGCCGACATCATCATGAACCAAACCTGAAAGTTTAATATCGCCAGCGTTTACCATTTTTCTAAGATTGCTTTTTTCTGCTGAAACATCAGTCATAGCAATAAATCTGTCAGAAACATCTTCTCTCTCCAAATATTCTTGCATAACTTTTTTTGCATTTTCATAAGCAACAGTGGTTTCAATAGTACCACCTGATTTTGATACTACTAAGAATTGTGTTTTTGCTAAGTCTAAGGTATTAATAAATCTTCTGAAGCTTTCTGAATCTACAGAAGAGAAGAAATGTACATTTGCTTCTTTGCCGATCATTCTGATTAATGATTCTGTAGTATGTCTTGAACCGCCTATTCCAAGAATAGCAAGGTCTGTATATTTATTGTCTTTTGCTTTTTCGGCCATGTCATATAAGTTATCAATTGTTTTTAATTGATTTTCAGGCAATACACCAATCCAGTTTAGAAATTGACCCTGTTTGCCTGCTCTTTCTTTGATTGTTTCTACAGCTTGCTCTGCATTCTTGCTGTATTTTGAAAGATTTGACATATCAAGTTTTAACGTAACATCTGATACCATTGTTTCTGTCATCTTAATATCCTTTTTATTATTAATACAAAGTTATTATCTAATGAAGTAAAAATAATTTCAAATAATTTTATTAACAAAAAAGACTCAATTCTATTTGAGTCTTTTTGATTGTAAATATTTAATTATTCTATTCTTCAACTTTTTTTTGTTTATTAATTACATCTTGAAGCTTTGCAATTAATTCATCACCTTTAGCTTGCATTTCACTTACAATGCCGTCAGCTTTTGTTTGAATTTCAGAAACTGCAGTATGAGCTTTATCACAAATATCTTTTGATTTATCAGCTAATTGTTCGCGAGTTTCTTCACCTGATTGAGGCGCTAAAAGAACACCAATTAATCCGCCTACTATGCTGCCGATTGCAAAACCGGCTATAAATCTACCTATTGACATTTTTGTCTCCTTTTTTTCTAAATAAATTAAAACCACTTTTTAATCCGCTAAAAAATCCGCAGTTCTTTGCATTTCCAAATGCTACGCAAGATGCACCTAATAATGTTGTTAATATCTTTTTTATTAATTCAAATTGCTTATTGGTAGCATTAGAAACATTATTTACTGTTGATAGAATATTATTTACCGATTTTAATGCGGGTTCAAGTTCTTTATTGGTCATATCTGTAAGATTCTTCAGACTTGTAAGTGTAAGAGTTGCCTCTCTTATAAATTTAACAAGGAATACTGTTAATATGACTAAAACTATAATTAATACAACTATAAAAATAGCTAAAACACATTCTAATACCGGGGTCATTATTATCTCCTAGTTGACTTCATAATCAACAGATTCTTTTTCTTTTGCTTTTGCAATTTGTTTTGCCTTAATAGTTTCGTTGATTTTGTTATATTGCTGCTCTAAACGATATCTCATTACATCAATAGAAGTTAGTGCTTGCTTCTTTGCTTCTTTGATTTCAGGAGTGTATTTTTGTGCAATGTCTGTAATAACATTTTCAACATCTTTACGTGTTTCTTCGCCTGATTTTGGCGCATATAATACAGCAGCAATTACACCGCCTACAACACCCAGAAGTAATCCGACTCCAAAACTGATTGAGCTGTCTTCTTTTGACATTTTGTCCTCCATTCACTTTTATGTTTCCGATTGTAACATTTTTTTTTCGAACTTTCAATTGTACATATTTAATAGAATGCCCGATATTCAAAAAATAGAAACTCTATAATTTTGAATATTCTTTTTTATTTAAATTCTTTTTTGCATTATAAAATGCAAATTCATTTTGCTTGTAAACATTTTTTGTTTGAGTTAGATTATAATCGTTATGTAAACAAGAGGAGGCTAGTAATGGCAGAAAGAAAATTAGTTGGAACAAACGAAATGTTCAAAAAAGCATTGGCTGGCGGATATGCTATTGGTGCTTACAACGTAAATAACATGGAAATTTTACAAGGTATTGCGGAAGCAGCTGAAGAAACTCAATCTCCTATTATTCTTCAAGTTTCTGCTGGTGCAAGAAAATATGCTAATCAAACATATTTAATTAAATTGGTTGAAGCTGCTTTAGCTACAACAACAGTACCTATCGCTCTTCACTTAGACCACGGTGCTGATTTCGAAATTTGTAAAGCTTGTATCGATGGCGGTTTCTCTTCAGTTATGATTGACGGTTCAAGATTCCCATTTGAAGAAAACGTTGCTTTAACTAAAAAAGTTGTTGAATATGCTCATGAAAGAGGAGTTTCAGTTGAAGCTGAACTTGGTAAATTAGCTGGTGTTGAAGACGATGTTAATGTTGATGCTAAAGATGCTAAATATACTAATGTAAAAGAAGCTGTTGAATTTGTAAAACAAACAGGTTGTGATTCTTTAGCTATTGCTATTGGTACTTCTCATGGTGCATACAAATTCAAAGGTGAAGCAAAATTAGACTTTGACAGACTAAAAGAAATTAAAGATGCATTAAAAGAAGCTGGATTTGGTGATTATCCAATCGTTCTTCATGGTTCTTCTTCTGTACCAAAAGAATTTGTTGCTAAATGTAATAAATTTGGTGGTAACTTACCTGATGCACAAGGTGTTCCTGAAGAAATGCTAAATTATGCTTCTAAACACGGTGTTGCTAAAATTAATATTGATACTGACTTAAGATTAGCAATGACTTCTACAATCAGAGAATTCTTTGTAGAACATCCTGAAAAATTCGACCCTCGTGAATATATGGGTCCTGGTAGAACTGCTGTTAAAGAAATGGTTAAACATAAAATGATTAACGTTCTTGGTACTGCAGGTCACGCTAAAGACTAGTTTTGTTAATTAAAAATTATAAAAAATAGAGTAAAGAGATGACTTTTTTACTCTATTTTTTTTATATAATTTTTGTAGTAGATAGAGGTAAATTATGCTGAAATATTTTAAAGGCTCTTTAATAGTAACTATAGTTGGTATTATATTAGCTTATTTGTGGGGAGAACATTCTCATCCCGGAAGCGGTTTTTTATGCTTGTTTATAGTTGCTTTTCTTTCCATATTGGAAGTTACGTTATCTTTTGATAATGCAGTTATCAATGCGATAAAACTTGAAAAAATGAATGATACTTGGCGTCACAGATTTTTGACTTGGGGTATTGCGATTGCAGTGTTTGGGATGAGATTTTTATTTCCAATCATTGTCGTTGCGGCATTTTCAGGTTTAACATTAATTGATGTAACAAAGTTAGCTTTTTATGATGTTGATAAATATGCTCATTATCTTCATCTTGTACATGCTCCTTTAGTTACTTTTGGCGGTGCTTTCCTTTTAATGATTTTTCTTGCATATTTCTTCCATGAAGAAAAGGAAGTTCATTGGATTGCATTTTTAGAAAAGAGATTAATTAAATTAAATTGCGTAAAATATATTGATGTAGTTTTTGCGTTGTTAGCTTTATTAATTTTGCAAAATTTTATACCTGTAGAACAGAAAAATTCAGTTTTAATGGCGGGGTTTATCGGTATTATTCTATATTTAGTTGTAGATAGTATAAGTAATTTGTTAGAACAAATTGCTGAAAGAAAAGCTGCTATTATGGGGGAGACTGCTAAACTTGGTTTTATAGGATTTCTTTATTTGGAATTAATAGATGCATCTTTTTCTTTAGATGGTGTTTTAGGCGCTTTTGCCATAAGTAAGGATATTATTATCATTTCAATTGGTTTGGCAATCGGTGCTATGTTTGTTCGTTCATTAACAATTTTTATGGTTGATATGAAAACATTAAAACAGTATTTATATTTAGAACATGGTGCTCATTGGGCGATTGGATTCTTAGCTATAATTATGTTTATAAGTACTCGAATTGAAATTCCTGAAGTTGTTACAGGAAGTGTAGGGCTTGTAATTGTCGGTGCTGCATTTATTTCTTCAATAATACATAATAAAAAGCAGCTTAAGGAAAAAGTTAAGGAAATTTGTGAGAAATAGCAAAAAGGCTTTCTTGTTAAGAAAGCCTTTTTTGTTGATAAAAGAATATTTTAATAGTAAAATTAAGTAAAGTTAACAGGTTTAGAAGGGGTATACTATGAAACTAATGGAAGGTAAAAGAGGCGTTATATTTGGCGTTTCTAACACGCATGGTATTGCATACGGTATTGCAAAACAATTGTTTGAAGCAGGGGCTGAAATAGCTTTCACATATGCAGGTGAAGTTATGGAAAAAAGAGTACGTCCTATTGCAGAAGGAATGAATGCAAAAGTTATAATGTCTTGCGATGTTACAAAAGAAGATGAAGTAAAAGCAGTTTTTGCAGAACTTGAAAAAACATACGGAAAGATTGACTTTGTTATTCATGCTGTTGCATTTGCAAACAGAGAAGATTTAACAGGTGAATTTATTAACACATCAAAAGCCGGTTGGGATTTAGCTATGGGTGTTAGTGCATATTCTCTTGTTTCTTTAGCAAGAAATGCAAAACCAATTATGAATGAAGGCGGTTCTATTTTAGCTTTGACATATTTAGGCGGTGAAAAAGTTGTTGCAAACTATAATATTATGGGAGTTGCAAAGGCTGCATTAGAATCATCTGCAAGATATTTAGCAGAAAATCTTGGAAAACATGGTGTAAGAGTTAACTGTATTTCTGCAGGTGCTGTTAAGACATTAGCTGCTTCAGGTATTGATGGTTTTGGTAAAATGCTAAAAGCTGCTGTACTTAAAGCTCCATTAAAGAGAAATGTTACTCTTGAAGATGTTGGTAAAACAGGTTTATATTTGTTATCTGATTTGTCATCAGGTGTTACAGGTGAAGTTATCCATGTTGACTGCGGATGTCATTGTGTATATGCTTCTCAGGATGAAATGGAGCTTGTTACAAAATAGATTGTTTTATAATTAGTAAAAGAGGCTTATTTTTTTAATAAGCCTCTTTTATTTTGATTTTTTTATTAATTAGGTTTAAATAATATTTATATGTTCATTATAGAATTCTTCAAATCTATCTTCTAATATACTATTTCTCACATCATGTATAAACTTAATTAAAAATCTTGTATTATGGATAGACAATAGAATTTGTGCATTAGCTTCGCCCATTCTGTAAAGATGTCTTATATATGCTTTTGAATGATTTTGACAAGCATAACAATCACATTTTTCATCAAGAGGCAGAGGATCTCTTTCGAATTGTTTATTTTTTATATTTTTCTTTCCTTCATAAGTAAAGAAAGAACCATGACGGGCATTTCTTGTAGGCAGAACACAATCAAACATATCAACGCCTCTTTTAACTCCTTCAAGTAAATCAATAGGAGTTCCGACCCCCATAAGATATCTTGGTTTATTTCTTGGTAATAAAGGTGCTGTATATTCAACTAAATGATGTTTTAACTCATTAGGTTCACCAACGCTTACTCCGCCTATTGCATAACCGACAGCATCATATGAAGATACAACTTTTGCACTTTCTTTTCTTAAATCATCATAAAAGGCTCCTTGGCAAATAGGGAACAATGCCTGATCTTCTCTTGTATGAGCTTTAAAACATCTTTCAAGCCAACGATGAGTTCTTTCCATTGCCTTTACAGCATCTTCATATGAACAAGGATAAGGTGCGCATTGGTCAAATGCCATAGCTATGTCAGGTCCTAAATCTTGCTGAATTTCCATAGAAATTTCAGGATTTATATAATATTCATCCCCTGTTTTAGGTTCTTTGAATTTAACACCGTCTTCTGAAATATTATTCAGATGTGCTAAACTGAATACTTGAAATCCGCCAGAATCAGTTAATATTGGTTTGTTCCAATTCATCCATTTATGAAGTCCGCCAAATTCTTTTATTAGCTTATTCCCAGGTCTTAAAAATAAATGGAATGAATTTGATAAAATTATTTGAGCTTTTGTTTCTTCTAAATGGTGCTTTGTTAGCATTTTTACGTTTGAGTGAGTTCCAACAGGCATGAAAATAGGGGTTTCTATATCACCATGAGGTGTATGAAAGATACCTGCTCTCGCACCTGTTTTTTTATCTTCTTTTAAAAGTTCAAACGAAAAATACTTATTTGCCATTGTTCATTATCATTTCTAACATAGTAGTCCACTTTGGGCAAAGTTCTTCTTCTTTGAAATAAATAGCAATTTCTCTTTCAGCACTTTCCACGCAGTCTGAACCATGGATTATATTATATTCTTTATTAATTGCATATTCAAAACGAATAGTACCTGCTTCAGCTTCTTCAGGCTTTGTTGAACCCATCATTCTTCTTGATTCTGCAATTACATTATCGCCTTCAATAACCATTGCAACAATAGGTCCTGATGTAATATATTCTATCAAACGAGGATAGAAAGGTTTTCCTTTATGCTCAGCATAATGTTTCTCTGCCAATTCCAAAGTAGGTAAAAGGAGTTTTAATCCTATGATTTTATAGCCTTTTTCCTCGAATTTTGTAATAATTCTGCCAATAAGATTTCTTTTTACTCCATCCGGCTTGATTGCTATAAATGTTCTTTCTGTCATTATATGTCTCCCCTTTAACCTAATCTATCCAATTAGAACACAAAAATGCTTTTTTTTCAATTATTACAGTTTATTGTGATTTGTTTTTAATTTGCTATAATTGTACAAAAGGTGGTAATAAAAGTTATGGATAAGCAGAAGATACTTTCTTTAGTAGAAGAAAAAGAATATAAAAAGGCTAAAGAACTTATTATAGATGAATTAAATAATTCTGAAAAAGATATTGAATTGATTAAGCTTTTGGGACTTTGTAATATTAATCTTAATTGTTTTGATGATGCACTGAATAATTTTGAAGATTTTTTGAAACAAAATCCTGAAGATGCTCTTGCTTTGTATTATTTAGCTACAATATATCTTGAAAAAGAACAATCTGAAAAAGCTGAATCATTGTTAAAAAAAGTTATTGAGTTGAGAGAAGATTATCTTGATGCTTATAAAACTTTGGCTGTATCATTGATGAAACAGAAAAAGAGTAAGGAAGTATTAGAGTATGAAACGAAAATGCTAGAAATTGGCAGTGAAGATGTTCAGGTATTTGAAATACTTTCCACAGTGGCTTTAGAAGAAACTAAATTTACTTCTGCTATTAATTATTTAGAAAAAGCGTTAGAAATTGAACCGGATAATTCCAGATTATATAATAAACTTGGTTTGACTTATTTTACAGCAGGTAATGTACAAAAATCAATTGAACTATATAGTAAAGCCTTGGAGTTAACACCTGATGATTCATCAATTTTATATAATATTGGTTTAGCATATTTTTCTATTGAATTGTTCCAAGAATCATATCTCTATCTAAAAAAAGCTAGTGAAATTGTAATAAAAGAGCAATACTTAAATGCTTATGCTATGGCTGCTTTAAAGTCAATGCACTATCAAGATGCGATTTTGTTATATGAAGATTTGGTTAAGAAAAATTCTGACAAAGAAAATCTGCAATATAATCTGGCTTGTGCTTACGAAGGAAATAATGAAATAGATAAGGCAACTAAAATTATAGAAAAGTTGTTAACATTTAATTTGAATTCAGTTCAACTGAAACTTCATTTAGCTTCTTTATATTCAAAAAGTAAAAAAAATGAAGCTGCAAAAATTTTATATTCAGACTTGATTGCATCAGGTGTCGGGCATGTCAATGTTCTATATGAATATGCTGTTTTGTGTGCAAAAACAAACGAAACTGATAAAGCGGAAGAAGTTTTCAAAAAAATTATAAAAATTAATCCTTCTTTTGTTTTGGCATATAAAGATTTAGCAATAATTTATTTATCCAGAAAATTCTTTGATAAAGCATCTGAATATTTTAAAAAAGCATATAAACTTGCGCCTGATAATATATATGTTGTTTTTGAATATGCAAATTATTTTCATTTGATGGCTGATTTTGAACAGGCTAAAAAATTGTATTTGAAGCTTTTAAAAAATGAAAAACTGCCTGTATATATGATGGTTAGTATTGCTGTTAACTATATATCAATGAATATGATTAAACGCGCTAAAGATGTATTGCTTGCTGCTATTGAGAAAGAACCTCAAAATATTGAAGTATTATTCCATTTAGCGCAAGTTTATTTTAGTGAAAAAAATTATAAAAATGCAAAGCAGTTATTGGAAGATGCTTACACTATTTCACCAAATACTGAAATTGCAAATCTTCTTGCAAAGGTATGTTATGAAATAGGAGAATATAACCAAGCATATGCGTTATTAAATTTGATAAATCTAACTATTCCTAATAATTTATCTATTCTATATAATATGGCAGAATGTAAGTATAAACAAAACGAATACAATATAGCAAAAGAGCATCTTGAAACAATATTGAAGATTTTGCCGGAACATGAACAGGCAAATGTTCTTCTTGAAAAGATATGTGCAGAGGAGAAAAAATGAAACGAAAGAATTTTTTAGTAGAGTTGTTCAAGTTTTTGTGGAAAAAGAAAGCATACTGGATAATTCCGGTTATTGTATTTTTAATATTATTAATATTTATAATTGCAGTTGGCACATCTCCTGTCTCTCCTTTTATATATACAGTAATATAGGTTGATATATGAAAATAAATGAATATAAAAAATTGGCGATAAATCTTTTCTTATTGCCTTTAATACCTACAGTAATACTTTATAAACATTCATTTTTAAATGTTGCTGTAATTGTTTTATCTATATTTTGGTTCTTTGCCATATTATGTTTTTTATCAGAGAGTTTTTCAATAAAAGTTAAAAAACGATTGAATATAATTGGTAGTTTTTTAGGAAAGTATATTGCAATAGTAACACTTGCAATAGTTTATATTGTAGCAGTATTGCCGACCGGATTATTAATGAAAATAGTAAAAAGAGACAGATTAAGACTAAAAAAGCCAAATGTTGAAACATATTGGCTGGATAATGAAAATAAAAATACAGATTACGAATATCAATTTTAGAGGTGTAATGACATACTTATTAGGAATTAGTGCATATTACCATGATAGTGCGGCTGCACTTATAAAAAATGGTAAAATTATAGCAGCAGCTCAGGAAGAGCGTTTTACAAGAATAAAACAAGACAGTAATTTTCCTATAAATGCAATTAATTATTGTTTGGAAGAAGCAGGTATAACTCCTGAAATGCTTGATGGTGTTGTTTATTATGAAAAACCTTTTGTTAAATTTGAAAGAATTTTAGAAACAGCTATGGCATATGTTCCAAATAGTATGAAAAGTTTTATAAATGCTATGCCTGTTTGGTTGAATACAAAATTATTTATTCCGTCTCAAATTGATAAATATTTTGAAAAG
>DVJT01000028.1 GCA_018716565.1 Candidatus Avigastranaerophilus faecigallinarum
AAAACAATGTTGACAGATAAAGTCCTTGTTCGCGATTGGATAAAAGAAAAAATAGGAGAAGAATATTTAAAACCTGTTCTTCAGATATGCAATAATTTTAATGATATAGAATTTGATAAATTACCAGATAAATTTGTGATTAAATGTAATCACGGTTGTAAGTGGCAATTTATAATTAAAGATAAAAATAAGTTTTTAGAAAATAAGCAGGTCTATAATTACGTAAAAAAACAAATTGATGGTTGGATGGAACAGAGTTTTTTTGGTTGGAGTGATTTTGAAACACAGTATAAAAATATAGTTCCTAAAATTCTTATTGAAAAGTTACTCAGAGATGAAAAATTTAATAAAACAAGAAAAGAAATAAAAAATTGTTGTTTTAACGGTATACCTTATTATAATCAGTTGACGTCATATATCCCAGAACAATATCAGGATGTATTTGACATTAATCTAAATAAAGTTAACATACTTTTTGAACCAAGATTGTATCCGCCATCAGAAAAAGAAGCAGATGAATTAGTTGAAAAATCTATTGAATTAAGTAAAATCCTTGCTGAAAATCTGAAATTTGTAAGAGTAGATTGGATGATCTATGACAATAAGTTATATTTTGAAGAAATGACGTTTACGCCTTTTTCTGGATTTATAAATATAGATAATTATTTACAAATAAAACTTGGTAGTTTACTAAATTTGAAAGGAAATTAAAATGAGAAATAATAACAACGATAATAACGATTTGGAAAATCTTTCATCAGAAGATATTAAAGAATTATTCAATGATATTATTGAAATGCCAGAAGAAGGTGGCGTATTTATAAGTATGTGTAGTAAAACCTGTGGTGGTTCTTGTGACCTAGGGAGTCGATATGCAACTATGTAATTGAAGAAAGGCAATTTAAATGCAAATAGAAATACCGCCTTATGTTGCTTCAAAAACATACAGTACGCCTAAAGTATCTTCTGTTAGTTTTATTACTGATTTGAAAAACAATATACATTATGTTCTTTTGAATGATACTTCAAAATTATGGAATTTTATTCTCAGTTCTCAAGATTATAATGAAATATTAAGTTTTGCGAAAAAACAAAATCTTCAAGAGATATTAAATCCTTTTCTGAGTGAATTGAAATTCAGGGGGTTAATTGAGTCAGATTTTATAGAAGTTTCTTTTGATAATAGATTTATAAAGTATGTTATTAATGAGCGTTCTTCAAATGCGAATACTTTTCTAAACTACAAGCAATATATGCTTAGTGAAAAATTAAGTCTTCTTTATTCAATACGTTTATCTTTAAACTATACTTGTAACCTAAATTGTAAGCAATGTTGCAATCCTAAAAATCTCTATTCAGAAATGACATTTGAACAGGCTAAATCTGTCATTGATGAGGCTATTGATTTAGGTCTTAATATTGTAAGTATTTCCGGTGGAGAATGCACTTTAAACAAAGATTTCTTAAGAATTGCGCAGTATGTAAGAAGTAAATTCCTTGAACTTGCGATTTTGACGAATGCTCAGAAATTATATGATGATAAAAAACTTCTTGATAGTATAATAAGTATTTATCCATCTATAGTTCAAATAAGCTTGTATTCAATGGATCCGGAAGTACATGATAATCTTACAGGGATGAAAGGTTCTCATTATAAAACGTTATCTGTTATAAAAAAGTTAAGGGAACATAATATTAAAGTTACTATTTCTTGCATACAGTTTTCATATAACAAAGGAAGTTATATTGAAGTCAAAAAATTTGCAGACTCTATTGGTTGCGATTTCTTAACTGATTGTAAATTTATCTATAATACAGATAATAAGAATCTTAGTGCAAAATTATCGGAAGATGATATATTTCAATATTATTTAGAAACTATTAATGTAAATAAACCAAGAAGTAAAGATGATATAGTTTGTTCTGGTGGAATTGATCGCTTTGAGATTATGCCAAATATGGATATCAATCCTTGTACTTATTTTTATTATCCATTAGGAAATTATAGTAAAGTCTCATTAAAAGAAGTTCGAGAAACAACAGTAAAAGAATTTCATAAAATTTTCAAAAAAGAAAATTTAAAAGATTGTTTTAAATATGAATATTGTGAATATTGTTTATATTGTCCAAAGTATTGTAAGAGTGATGAAAAAGATATATTTTTGAAGAAAAATGAAATTCTTTGTGAAGATGCCAGAGCATACTATAAAGCATATTTAAAGTTAAAAGAGTTAAAAAGTACACAAGTTGGACTTTATATTCCTAATGAAATAAATTACTGATTTTGAATTGAGTATTTAAGAATTTTGAAGGAAATTAAAAACGATATGATTGAGGGGCGCTTTCTGAAAAACATTATGGTTGAGTATTGAAAAAAATAAAAGTTTTGAATAATATAAAAACAATGAACTTTGATAATTTAAAATTTCATGATTTAAGATATACTTATGCAAGTATAATGTTGTCAAAAACTGCAAATATAATTATGACAAGTGCAAAAAGAATATTCAAACAGTAATATGACACTAGATATATACAATCAAATAATGATAAAAAAGTATTTTGGAAGAAACATAATAGACCAAATAAATAAAAATGAGCATAAAATGAGCATGGTAATCTGAAAATCAAGATAATACTAAGGAGAGGTGTCCGAGTGGTTTAAGGTGCAAACCTGGAACGTTTGTGCAGGGGAAACTCTGCCGTGGGTTCGAATCCCACCCTTTCCGCCATTTTATTTTTTGAAGTTCATTTTTGTTTTTAAATAAAAAAGTTTGTAATATTATCAACTTATAAATTACAAACTTTTTAATTATTTATGTATTTTAACGGGACATTTTACTTGAACGAATAAAAAGATTATTCGGCAAAGGTCGCTTTGTGTGTAGATTTTGGCGGTCGGAAGTAATCGTTTTATGCGTTACGAAACAGGACGAAAAGTCTCTTTTTGGTATCACAAATGTCCTCAAAATTTCATAATCTTTTCTCTGAAAACCAAATTATAACCAGCGTTTGCCCTAATTTTACTAACTTGAACGGATAAAACGATTATTAGACTTTTGAAGTAAATAAAGTCCGATTATATTATTTTAAAATTTCTTTAACAATAAAAACGGATTATATAAACCCGTTTTTGATTGTTAATAAATAATTTTCCATTTTGAATATTTAATAGTTTATAATACTTTGCACAAACTCAGGATCATAGTGATTTACAAAGATACTTTCGCCTTTATCCAGACTTCTCAAAGTTGCCATGTCATCTTTTGAAAGTTCAAAGTCAAATATTTCAAAATTTTCTCTCATTCTTTCTTTGTGCGTAGATTTTGGAATAACAATGACATTTTCCTGTGTTAAAAATCTCAACGCAACCTGTGCAACAGATTTATTATATTTTTCTCCGATTGATTTTAAAATTTCGTTGTTAAAGAAATTATTTTCGCCTCTTGCCATAGGACTCCACGACATAAGTTGCGTATTGTATTTGTCCATATATTTACGCAAAGTTTTTTCCTGCTGAAATACGTGTGTTTCCATCTGATTTATCATTGATTTTATTTCAACAAAATTGCACAAATCAACAAATCTATCCGGGAAAAAGTTGCTGACGCCAATTGCTCTTGTCTTGCCGTCTTTATAGGCTTTTTCCATAGCTCTGTATGTACCGTAATAATCGCCAAACGGCTGATGGATTAAAAGCAAATCCACATAATCTGTTTGTAATTTTTTCAGAGATTCTTCAATGGATTTTACGGCTTTTTCTTCTCCTGAATTTGTTATCCAGACTTTTGTCACAAGAAAAAATTCTTCTCTATTTATTCCTGATTTTTTGATAGCAGCCCCAACACCTTCTTCATTATAATAAGCCTGTGCCGTATCAATCATTCTGTAACCAACGTCAATGGCGTCAGTCACGCATCTTTCGCATTCTTTCGGGTCAACAAGAAATACCCCGTAGCCTAAAATCGGCATTTCAACACCGTTATTTAATTTTACTGTCTGCATATTATTCTCCTTGTAAAATACGTTTTGTCATTTTTACACCCGCATCATAAGCTTTTTGTAAATCTTTCGGGAATTGTTCTTCTTTTTGTTTTAATTTTTTGTTTTTATCAAATGTTTCGACAAGATATTTGTCATAATCGTTGAACTGATATGTATCATACGCAAAAATTCGCTCTGGTTTTGTGAATACTGTTTCTATCATAAACTCTGTTCTGTTGAACATATCAGGATACATTTGATTAGCCAGTTCTTCTGTAACATTCATTGTATAAATCATTGCTGTTTTAAGCCTTTTAGGAGCAATTGAAGGATAGCCCTGCTTGTATTCAAAAAACGGAAAAGTAAGACGCTCAATAAAACACCTCATCATACCAGTTACATCGCTGCAATAAATGGGACTTGCCAGAACAATCCCGTCTGCTTGTGAGATCTTATCTAATAATGGCGTTAATTCATCCGGATATGCACATCTGCCAAAGTTCTTTCCGCCCTTTAATTTACAGGCAAAGCAGCTTCTGCAACCTTTAAAATCAATGTCATAAAGATGAATAATTTCTACCTCTGTGCCATTATCTTTTGCTCCTTTACCAAAACTTTCGCACATTTGAGCCGTATTCCATTGCTTTCTCGGTGAACCGTTTATAATATATATTTTTTTATTTGTCATCAACAATTTCTCCTTTATAATCTATCGCCTTAACCGTTCCGAGTTTGTGAATATCCTCGTCTGTGCGGTTGCCGTAGATTGTGATTTTATTCAATTCGTTTTCAATGTTGTTAAATTCTTCATCTGTGAGGATAATATCTGCCGCACCAAGGTTTTCTATAACTCTTTCATCTTTTCTCATCCCCGGAATCGGCACAACGTGAGGGTATTTATGAAGCATCCACGCTAAAGAAATTTGAGCAGGTGTAATACCTTTTTTATCTGCAACTTCATTTAACAAATCCAAAAGCGGCTGATTTTTCTCAACATTTTCGGGTGCAAATCTTGTGATTACACGTCTTACATCATCACCTTTATATTGAGTATTTTTGTTATACTTTCCGCTTAAAAATCCTGATGCCATAGGTGAAAATGCTACAAAACCAATGTTTAACTCTTTGCATAAGGGTATAACGTCACCCTCAAACATTCTCTCCATCATTGAATATTCGCTTTGAATAGCTGTCAACGGGGTAACTGCGTGGGCTTTTTTTATCTGCTCGGGAGTGGATTGAGATTGGCCCCACGCACGGATTTTGCCTTCTTTAATAAATTCGCCCATCCACTGTGCAACTTCTTCTACATTAGAATCTAAAGGCACTCTGTGTTCATAATAAATATCAATATAATCTGTTTGAAGTCTTTTTAAAGAGTCATTCAACGCATTTGTAACACCTTTCTTGCTGAGTTTCCCTTCCGGAATTTCCTGCCCCGGCTGGAATACAGGAACAAATTTTGTTGTAAGTATAATTTTATCTCTGAAAGGCTTAACGGCTTTGCCTACAAGAGTTTCATTAGTAAAAGGGCCATAAGCTTCTGCCGTATCAAAAAGTGTACAGCCTAAATCATACGCTTTGTGCATAAGTCTTATAGATTCCTCTTCTGTCGGTATTGCACCGTAACCGTGGGAAAACCCCATACAGCCTATGCCGACTGCTGATACTTCAATATCTCTAAGTTTTCTGTATTTCATAAGCAATTCTCCTTTATTTCAAGTAAGGCTCAAATATAGCCGTGAGTTGAACATCGCAAAATCTGTTTGTCCAGTCTAACGGTTCAAATTCTCCGTCTGACATGCACCAGCAGAGCATCATGCCGTAAATCTCACTGATTATAATGTGGGTTAATAACTCAATCGGAGTATCCTCTTTAAGTTCCTTTGAGTTTTTCAGGATACTTTCAAGCATTTCGTAATCATAGAACCACTTTCTGCTGTCCATTGTTTCCGGTACATTATTCGGGTCAATTACATTTCTTATCCATTCACGGCAGATTTGAATTCCACAAAATTCAACCTGTTCCATAAAACGGCGAAAATAATGCCTGAGTTTGTCAAACAATTCAGCGTTTTCCATTTGCTCAATTTCATCAGCAATTTCACCGAATGGTGTTCTGCTGATTTCCATAACAATATCTTCTTTGCGTTTAAAATAAGTATAAAAAGTTCCCTTGGCAACACCGGCTTTTTTTGTAATATCTTCGACATTAATTGCGTCAAAGCCTTTTTCTTTAATAAGCTCCAACCCTGCGGATATAAGTTTTCGTTTAGTTTCAATGGCTGATTTTTGTCTTTTATTCATAAAATACTCCTGATTATAAAATATTATAACAAATAAATGACTAAAAGTCAATGACCTATAGTCATTTATTTGTCTTAGGATACTGCATTGATTTTATGGCAAAAATATAAAAAACTTATAAAATAAACAAATAGCGATAGTCATTTTAGCTGTTACAAATAATCATTTAAGGTGTTTCTTTGCATTTAAATAAAAAAGTTTGTAATATTATCAACTTATAAATTACAAACTTTTGAATCTATTCATATAATAATTATTTATTTTGAAGATATAGCTTCCTTATTTCTTTTAATTACTCTATATCTTGATTTATAGTCTCTATATCTGTTTTTAAATTCCATATCTTCATCTTTGTTTCTATGGTTGTATTCATGTTTGTTGATAGTTATATCGTGAAGTTGAATTACTCCTGTGGCAATATTTCCGCAGTGTGCAGCAATTCTTCTTAAATCATTCAATAAATCGGAGAACATAAAGCTTTTTTCTGCACTGCATTGACCGTTTTGAAGTCTTTGAATATGGTTATTTTTAGCTCTTTTAACTCCTTTTTTTATAACAGCTTCTAATGGTTCAATTTTTTGAGCAAGTTCCAAATCGTCTGTTTTGTAACAATCAAGAGTCATATCATAAATTTCAGAGACAGCACCAACAATAGTCTTTATTTCTTCAACAGCTTCCTCTGAAAATTTAGTTTCAGAGTCATTTAATTTTTCAGCATATTTCAAAATATTAGTAGCGTGGTCGCCAATTCTTTCAAAGTCTCCTATAGCAAGCATAACTTGAGAAATTTTATTATTATCTGCTTCTGTTAGTTCTCTTCCCGAAAGTTTTAATAAATATGAATTAAGATAATCTTCAAATTTATCAATCTCTAATTCATTTTCATGAATTTCATCAACTTTTTTTCTATGGAAGCTTTTCAACATTTTAGTTGAAGTTATGTAGTTGTATCTTACAATTTCTGCCATTTCAATAGTTTTAGTGAAACATTCTGATATTGCAAGGGTTGGTGTATTTAATAATCTCTCATCTAAGAAGATCTTCTTTTCTGCTTCTTTCTTTGTTTCAGGTACAACTTTTATTGCCAATTTTTCAATAAACTTAATAAAGTTAAATAACATTATAGCAGTTAAAATATTATATGTTGAATGAACAATTGCAATCCCTACCGGATTTATATCAGTATCAACAAAACTGAATTTAAAAATAGCATTAGCAAGATAAAATAAAGGTAATAGTATAATTGCACCAATAGAGTTAAATATTACGTGAACTGCTGCAACTCTTTTTGCATTTGTACAAACACCTATACTGGCAAGTACCGCAGAAATACAAGTACCCAAGTTCTGTCCCAAAATTATAGGAATAGCAGCCCCCCAAGTTACACCTCCAACCATAGATAGTGCTTGAAGAATCCCAACAGAAGCTGATGAACTTTGTATAATTATCGTTATAATAAGACCAACCAAAAATCCTAAAAGAGGGTTCGTAAATGTCACCATTGCATTTCTAAAATCATCATTTTGTGATAATGGGGCCATTGAGCTTGACATTAATCCCATACCAAACATTAAAATAGCAAACCCAACCATAACAGAACCAACACTTTTATTTCTATTACTTTTAGCAGCCATAATCATACATACACCAATAAATGCTAATAATGGTGTGAATGATTCAGGTTTTAAAAGTTTTAATATGAATGATGCACCTTCTTGAATTCCGCTTAAACTTAAAATCCAAGCTGTAATTGTTGTACCAATGTTTGTCCCAATAATAACACTTATTGTTTGAGATAAGTCCATCAAACCTGAGTTTACCAAACCAATTAACATAACTGTTGTTGCTGACGAAGATTGAATAACTGCAGTTATTCCAGCACCAAGCAGTAAACCTTTTATAGGGCTTGAAGTCATCTTCTTTAATAATTTTTCAAGTTTTCCGCCAGCGATTTTTTCAAGTCCTGATGACATAATAGATATCCCATAGAGGAAAAATGCCAATCCTCCTATAAGAGTTAAAATCGAAAATAAATCCATACATATCTCTTTCTATTTACAGGTATTCCCAACTAGTACTAATATATCCAAAATAGTTCTTACTTTATAGTTTTTATAACAATTTTGATACATATAAAACAAAAAATAAAAACAGAAAATTATTCCAATTTCCTGTAAAAAAGTGTTTTATTACGATATAATTTAAGAATATTATAAATTTTATAGCTTGTATATAAAGCATATGGCTAAAAAGTATTATAATTTGGTATTATTTTTGATTTTCTTTAATATTACATATGCTATAATTTAGTAATACTAATTATAAGTACGAGTTTATATATAGGAATCTTTTATGAATGATTTAAAACCTGTTATTAATCCAAATACAAAGCAAATGGAATGTATAAGTACTGTTAATGGTCCGGTAATGGTTTTAGCTGGCCCAGGTACAGGAAAAACTTTTACAATCATTCAAAGAATTAAATATATGCTTAAAGGATGTATTAATCCTACGTCGATATTGTGTTTGACATATTCAGAGGCTGCCGCTAATGAAATGAAAGCAAGACTTGTAAAAGAAATTGGGACTATTGCTTCTGCTGTTACTATAAATACATATCACGCATTTTGTAATGATATTATAAAACAATATCCTAATGAATTTGAACTTTTGGATGGTGTTAGTTTAGTTGATGAAATAACAAAACAATCAATAATGAAAGAAACACTTGAAGAAATAAAACCTGAAGTATACAGAACAAAGTGGGGAGATACATTTTATTTTATTCCCGAACTTTTAAAGGTTGTTGACGAAATTAAATCTAATAAAGTAACAAAAGATGAATACTTTAATACACTGAAAACACATCCTGCTTGGCAAGGGAAAATGTATGAATTGATTGCTGAATATACACAACGTGAGCAAAAAGGGAAATTGGTTGAAACATTTTTAAAAAAATTTGAATCTCACAAAAAGAAAATGGCAAAAGCTAAAGAAGCTTGGGATATATATGAAAAATATGATATAAAATTAAAGCAAAAAAACTTTATTGATTTTAACGATATGATTAATATGGTTTTGGAGGTTTTTGATTCTAATGAAGATTTTTTGAAAAAGGTTTCATCCAAATATCAATATTTTTTGGTTGATGAGTATCAGGATACAAATTATTCACAAAATAGTATTGTTTTTAAACTTGCAGAAGGTGCAAGATCTGAAAATATATTTGTAGTTGGAGATGATGATCAAATAATATATGAATTTCAAGGTGCTAAAACTGATACTTTAGAGAAATTTCTTATAAAATATCCTCAAACAAAAGTTATTTGTTTAAACGAAAATAATCGTTCTACTCAGAATATTTTAGATTTTAGTTATAAAATTATTTCTCAAGATAAAACAAGATTGGAATATAATGAAGATTTTTCAAAATATAATATTTCAAAGGTTTTAATTGCGAAAAATCCTCAAATAACTCCACTGAATAAGAAAATTCAATTTCATAGTTTTGCTGATATAAAACAGGAAAATAATTTTATAGTTCAAGAAATTGAAAAGATTATAAATTCTGATAATATGCCTATAAATAAAGAAAGTAAAAAAGATTTATCAAAAATTGCTATTTTAACCAGAGAAAATAATGAACTTAATACTTTTGCAAGTTTATTAGAAGCTAAAA